>ONEZ01000002.1 GCA_900316995.1 uncultured Bacteroidales bacterium
CTCCTCCCAGCTGCGATGTTCATTACGTGGGTATGATGTCATATATACAGCTGTTCCCGCAATAGGCAGCGATGCTTTTCCACCGCCCAAACGGTCACGTATCTCACCGCCAGTACCAGTGGCGGCACCGTTGAACGGCTCCACAGTGGTAGGGAAGTTATGGGTCTCAGCCTTAAGGGAGATGACAGAATCAATCTCCTTGACTTCAAAGAAATCAGGCTTGTCACCGCTCTTTGGCGCAAACTGCTGAATTTTCGGACCTTCATTAAAGGCCACGTTATCTTTGTATGCTGAAACCAGATTGTTAGGATTGTATTCTGATGTCTTCTTTATCAATTTGAAAAGAGAGAGCTCCTTCTCCTTGCCGTCAATAATGTATTTTCCGTTGAAAATCTTGTGGCGGCAGTGCTCTGAGTTAACTTGTGAGAATCCAAACACCTCACTGTCTGTTAGCGGGCGGCCAAGTTTTTTTGCCACGTCGTTCAGATAGTCTATCTCCTGCTGGCTCAGCGCAAGGCCCTCTTTTTCATTATATGCAGCAATGTCCTCAATATGAACAATAGGGTCAGGGGTTTTATCCACGCTAAAGATTTTCTGGTCAAGACCGCTGTTACACTCTCACTTGGAACATACTCCTCAATACGCTTGATGCCCTGTATGCCCATGTTCTGGGTTATCTCCACTGCGTTTGTGCTCCAAGGTGTAATCATTTCACGACGCGGGCCTGTAAACTCTCCGCTCACGTTTTCCTCACCTGTGGGCTGCGCTCCGTCAAAAAGCCAAACCAGTTTTTCAATATCCTGACTGTTAATTGCTTCTGCTGTCTCCACGGCGTAGTAACTGCCTGTGGACGTTTTGAAAAAAGAAATCATATTTGTGCTGCAAAAAATTACGCACAAAAATAGTGATTTTTGAGGGTATATGCAAATTTATATTTAAAATGCGTAGGCTTTTAGCTCGCTTCCGTTGCAGGCTGCCGCAATAGGCTCTGTGTAAGGTTTTAACGGAATTATATTAAAGTGCGGCGATGTGGCCTTTACATCCTCTTTTGAGAATGTTCCGTCAGATGCGCGGCTGTACAGGTACAGCTTGTGTGCTGTGCTGCTGTACGCCCCAATGTTCCATGATGTGGCTGACACCTTGGATATGTTTACCTTGTTGTCTGAGAATACAAGGTTCATATCGCTGTCATAAACGTCTAATCCCTTTTTAAAGCCAATAGCGTAGCATTTGTCTGTCTTTTCAAAGCTGTGTTCAGACCCATAGTCACGCAGCAGGGTGGAGGTTGCCTTGTTTGATGTTGAGATAAAACATATTTTACCGCTTTGCAAGGTCATAACCATTTTATGGCCGTTAATGTCAGTGTGAATGTTATTGCCGTTTGATTTAATAAGCTCATTACCACAGTCAAGGCGGACATTGGCTTTACGGTCAAGTATGTATGTTTTGTTATTGTCCGCAAAAACTATATAGTCTTTACCGCTGATTCGTATATGCTTTATCTCTCCGTTGACGTTACTGCTTGTATGCACGTCATTCCATTCTTTCAGAACCGTGCCGTCCTTCTTTGTTAGATAAACTCTGTTGTCTTTGGTGCCATAGGCAAAACGGTAGTCTTTGTTACCCTCATAGTCAAACACGCTTAGAGGAGTGCATGCACTGCCTTGCAAATCCTTAGGGTATCCGGTAAGCATTTTTCCATTGCGGTCCACGATGTAGAGTTTGTGCTCTGTAATGAATGCAATCTGCAACTTCTTGTTGCCAAGCATGTCCACCTCCTTGATTCCGCCTATAATAGGCTCGCTTACAGTGGTTTTCCATAAGATTTTGCCAAGTGCGGATATCAGGTATATCTGGTTGTTCTTGTCTTGTATGAATATCTCGTTCTCTCCCGTATAGTGGTTTGTGAACTTTTGTGGTGCGATGATGGCGGGTGCGTCCAGTTTTACACTGAACAACTGTTTTGCTGAACCTTTCTCTGCCGCAGGCGTGCTTGCCGGTGTGGCTTGCGGTGTTGGTGTCTCTGCCGTCTGAGTTTGTGCCGTGGCAGGGGCTTCAGCTGCTTGTGGTTCTGGAACACTCTGTGGCTCTGGTAGTTGCACAAAGTCGCCTCGCTTGCCAGAGTATTGTATAAATACGTGCTGATAGTCAAAACCGCCGCCTTTATTCTCGCTCTGCAAGCCTACGCAGTCAAATGCAGACCACATCTGTTTGGATTTTTTTATTGTGCTTGCCACACTTGGGTTAAAGAACTTGTCAGCATTACGCACTACATACGGTATGTCTATGTATATGGAACGGTTTGATGTTGAAAGCAGAGTCCGGTCAGCACTGCGGAACACTGGAGAGCAGAATAGTGTCTGCGTTTTAGGGTTACGTGTGGCTATGTGGGTTGTAAAGTGTGCTGACGGGGTGATAATCAGGTTCCCGTTTGCTATGCACATATATTCGTCATGCAGTGTGAAGGATTTTCCAAACACGCTGCCTGCGAACCCGTTACGTCCTATATGGAAAATCTCAATTCCGTTGCGTTTTACAGAACTCTCAGGGTTGATGTCAAGTGCAATGCGTCGTAGTGCTGTGAGCGCATCATCGCTGTTATAAAGTTTGACAATCACAAACTGGTCAAACGGCGACTCTCCAAACGCAATTTCACCGCCAAAATAGTCTTGGAAGAATGTGAGAGGGCTTTCGCCAGACTGTGTTTCAATCTCTGTGTCTTCAAAATCAGGTAACTGGTTCTGCTCCATGAATTCATCATCTGGCGACACCACTGTCCTGTACTCCTCAAAATTCGGTATGGCAAAGTGGCGGAAGTAGAATGTGTTATAGGGCATGTAGGAAGATAACGTGTTCCTGTCAGTTGACTGGTTCTCAAATGCTTGCACTATACCTCCAGCTATGGTGCTATAGGCGAATCCGTTTATCTCTATCTTGTCTTCTGAGAATATCACATCATACGCTCCCCAGCTGCCGTACTGGTCACTTATTTCATACACTTTATCTTTAATGTTACTCAACTGTCTTTCAATCAGAATTTCGCATCGTTCGGCGTTTATGAAGACTGTGGCCTCCTGCTTGCTGCCTGCAAATCTTCTTACTTTTGCAAACACTGGATCCTCAATAATGGGCGATGTGTTGGCATCGATGGTGGCTTTTGCCTGGGATATTAGGTTTTCTGAATTTGAGATTAGCAGAAACTCTTTGTAATACGCCATGTTGGCTGGCGCTATGGCGCATGAGTCAAGTATCTGACGTGCAATGTTATATCCTGATTCTGATATTTGTGTGGTGTACAATATGTCAGTACTGTCAGGGTTAGGGTAGAGCGCTATGTGAATCATTCTATCCGTAATAAGGCGCTTTACGTTGTCGTCTGTCTCTTGCATGGAGTCAAGTGTGGCGATGAGACGGTGGGTCCTGTTAACTGACTTTATACTTGTAAGGTTCAGCCAGTAGTTGTTGTTATAGAGCAGGCTCTCCTCAAACTCTTTAAGACGGTTTATTTGGAATACAGCGCACGGCTTGCCTGGTATGGAGATGTATGGGTCTGTTTTTGAAGATACAGAACTTTTGCGCATAACCACATACCCCCACACACTCAGTGCAAGGATGATTATTGCTATGGCAGGTATGAAGTATTTCTTGTACATCTTCTATAGGATCTTAACTGTCAACTGTCAATTGTCAACTGTCAACTGATCAAAACCATGTGCCTATCCCAAACTCAACAAACTCAACTTTTTGCAGGTGGGTTTTGAATGCTATCTGGGCAAGTAGGTGCTTGGTTATATAATATTTGAAAGATAGGCGGAAATAGTTCCAGCCGTCTTCTTTGTCCGGATCATAACTGTAGAAAACACCCTTGTTAAGTGATTTCCCATTGTTGGCGGCCTCTTGAGCCTTGGCGTATGGCTCCATATTCTTCACAGGGTCATACAGATAGACTCCCACACCAAAGCCAAGCAGGAAGTTGCCTATCATCAGCTCATTTGTGATGTCAACACCCACACGCAGCTTGTTTGCAAACTGATCTTCTGTGGTGAAGGTCTTACCAAAATATGTGTTTGTGTTGTCTTTTACCCACTTGCCGTTAGCGTCTTGCACTGCTGTGGTTGTAAAAGCCCCGTCATAAAACAAATCCACGCCCAAACCTATGCGGTGCTGGCGGCAGGTGCGGTAATAACCTCCTATGTTAAGGCTTGCACAGCCGTAGTATTGCGTGTCTTTGTAATACAGAGTCTTGGCTCCGCCCGATGCTATCACTTCTCCGTACCAGCGTTTCATCTTAGTGGTGTCCTTAGGTGCTGAAACAGGCTTGTCAACCTTGCGGATAACAGGCGAGTATTTAACTCCCACCTGACCCTGGAATATGTTAAGACCTGCGTTGGGCTGGAATAGTGAACCGCTGGAATAGTGGTTGTAGCCTACGCCAAGCGTGAGAGTAACCTCTTTACTAACATGAAAATCAAGGTCTAACCCCGCCTGGAGATTGAATGTAAACGGACCTCCTATTATAAAGTTATAGTCTCCGGCTTTTTCATTGATGCTGCGTGGGTCTTTTCTTGCCGCATCCAAATCGCACGGCTTGGTGCAAAATCCAAAACCCGCACCTATCATAGCGTTAAAGTCAACCACTCGTGAAAGTACCATTGGTATGTTTATGTAGGCGTATGGGGCTATCATCTGCCCTAATTTGCCGGGGTTGCTTAAATCAATCACTTGCAGCGCCACTCCCACAGAGGGGCGGTTAAAGTCTAAATGCCACTGCCTGCTGCCGTCTGTATGCCATTCAAAAGCCACCTGACCGCCTATGGCAGGCCCTTTTACAATTGGGGTTACAATGTTTTTGTCATGCGGATAGATGTATCCTACTATAGGTTCCGCCTTGATGCTGTATGGCACAAACTCATCTGCTGCGTAACAGAGTGTGGATATTGCTGATAAACAAATGATTATAAATATAAGCCTGTATGTAGTAGAGCTCTTTGCCATTAAATATGAATTTATTTGTACCTTTGTGACTACAAAATTAAAAAAAATGTTTGTACTGGTAAAAAAAGAACTGAGGAATTTCTTTTCATCGGCGGCTGGATTTGTAATAATAGCTGTGTTTCTTACACTTACAGGCTCCTTTTTATGGCTCATGCCGTCTGATTACAACATTCTTGACGGTGGCTATGCAAATCTTGACGGTTTGTTCCTGCTCTCTCCGTGGCTCTTTATGTTCCTGATTCCGGCGCTCACAATGAAGATGTTTGCTGACGAGACTGCTTCGGGCACTATGGAGCTGCTCCTCACAAAACCGCTTGGCATGATGCAGATAGTTATGTCAAAGTTCATTGCTGGCTGGATGCTCTCTGTGGTGGCGCTTGTTCCCACTCTTCTTTATATGGTGAGCGTAGGTATGCTTGGCGTTACGCCATTTAACCTTGACTTGGGCGGCTTCTGGGGCTCGTTCATCGGGCTGGTGCTGCTCTCTGCAAGTTATACTGCGATAGGTGTTTTCTGCTCGTCGCTCAGCCGTAACTCCATAGTCTCTTTTACGCTCTCAGCTCTGCTTAGTTTCCTGGCCTATTATGGGTTTGAGGCTCTCTCTGACCTTGTGTCTAATGCTGAGGCGGCGCATCATCTGGCATCGTTAGGTATTGCAAGCCATTATGACTCCATGAGCAGGGGTGTGCTTGCGCTTACAGATGTTCTCTATTTTGTATTTGTGGTGGCTCTGTTTGTGGCTCTTACCGTTACAGTTATGTCTGGAAAGTGTGTCAGGGTGTGGATTGCGGTGGCGGCTTGTGCTGCGCTGTGCGTGTGCTCAAATTTTTTCACGCTGAGGCTTGACCTTACATCGGAGAAGAGATACACTCTTTCTGATAATACTAAAAATCTTATGCGCTCCATTGGTGAGCCGCTTTCAGTTGAGATATATCTTGACGGCGATATGAACCGTGGCTTTCTCCGCCTTAAGGATGCTGTGCTGAATATGGTCAAGGAGATGAACGCTTACAGCAGCGGTAAGTTGCAGGTTAAGCTTACAGACCCTTCTGAGGCTGCATCGGCGGTGGAGAGGGAGAAAAACTATGCTTCTCTTAATGGCCGTGGCTTAAAGCCTACCATGGTTTATGACCGCGATGCCAAGGGTGGTATGATACAGAAAGTGGTGTTTCCTTGGGCGGTGATGAGCGCTCACTCTGATACTGTTAATGTGTGCCTGCTTGAGAATATAGCAGGTAAGAGCGGCGATGAGAATCTTAACGCATCGGTGGAGGCTCTTGAATATAAGATCACTGACGCTATAAGGCGTATTATGAACAAGAATCCTGAGAGTGTGGCGTTCTTGGAGGGGCATGGTGAGTTCTCTGAACCATACGTATATTCTGTTACAGAGAGGCTCTCTGCATACTATAATGTGGATAGGGGTGTGCTTGGCAAGGATGCTTCTGTTCTTGACAGGTATAAGGTTGTTATAGTGGCGGGTCCTGTTGAAAAGTTCTCTGAAGCTGATAAGTATATTTTAGATCAGTATATTATGCGTGGTGGCAGGGTGCTTTGGCTTATAGACGGTGTACGCACTGATAAAGAGAGTATGGGAATTGCAAATGAGTTGTCGCTTGAAGATATGCTTTTTACGTATGGTGTGCGCATAAGCCCTCTATTACTGCTTGACACCCAGTGTGCCGTGGTTCCTGTAAATGTGGCTCTTGACGGGGAGAACGCCAAGTTTGAGCCTATGCCGTGGTACTATAGCCCGCTACTGCTGCCAAATCCGTCATGTGTCATAACCAGAAACATACCTGCCGTCAGGGCTGATTTTGCATCGGTCATTGAGCTGGTAGGGGAAAACAACACAGGCCTTTCCGCCACCGCACTGCTCTTTTCATCGGGAAGGGCGGGACTTGATAAAGCCCCGATGCAAATTGATGCCGGTGTGGTTACTCTATCACCTGAATCTGAGTTTTTCTCATTCTCTTATCTGCCTGTGTCTGTGCTACTTGAGGGTAAGTTTAATTCTGTGTTCGCCAATCGTATGGTTCCGCCACAGATAGACAACGGTACGGCGGAAAAAAGAAAAGAGAGTGTGGGTACGAAGATGATATTTGTGGCCGACGGCGACGTTGTTCGCAATGATATAAAAGCTGAGAACGACAGCTATACAACTTATCCAGCCGGCTATGACCAGTATTCAGGGCAGACGTTTGGTAACGAGGAGTTCATCCTTAACGCAGTGAACTATCTTGCCGATGATGAAGGCTGGCTGCAGCTGCGTGGCAGGGAGTGGAAGATTCGTCTGCTTGACAAAAACGCTGTTTTAAAGCACCGTGTGACGGTTCAAATAGCCAATATAGTGGCTCCTCTCGTGTTGTTGATAACTTTTTGTTTTGTATATCAGATTGTTAGAAAAAAGCGCTGGTCTGCACCCCTGAAATCTTGATTTTTTTTAGTTACTTTGCAGAATTGTAACGTGAAACCAATATTAAATGCTATATGAAATTTAAAGTCTCTTCAACTTTACTTTGCGAGCGTCTGCAAACCGCTGCAAAATTTATTCCAGCCAAGCCGGCTCTTCCTATCTACGGATACTTTCTTTTTGCAGTAGATGGTTCCAAACTCACAATTACAGCGTCAGATGCTGACACTACGTTGGTTACATCGCTTGACATTGAAAATATGGCAGGTAACGGGCGTGTGGCGTTACAGTCAAGAATCCTCAGTGAGGGTTTGAAAGATTTCCGTGCGCAGAGTCTTGTTTTTGATATTGATGACCATAATTTTAACGTTCAGCTGTCATCAGAGAATGGTAAGTACAACTTTATGGGGCAGAATGCCGCTGATTATGTGGAGTTTGCTGGTCTTAACGCCGATGCTACCAGCGCTTTCTCAATTAGCAGCTCCAAACTTGTGGATGCTATTTCCAAAACAGCATACGCAGTGGCTAACGATGAAATCCGTCCAATTATGAATGGTATTTGCTTCCATTTTAATGATGCGGAGGGTCTTAACGTGGTTGCTACAGATGGTCATCGCCTGTCTAAAGTGGCTCTTGATGAGCATCCAGGTCTTAATTGCGGCTTTGTGTTCCCTCAAAAACCTGCCAATCTTTTGAAGGGTGTGCTATCTAAAGAGGTGGGCGATGTTCAAATCTCATTTGACAACAAGTTTATTGTATGCCAAATGTCAGCTTACACCATGTTCACACGCCAGATAGAAGGAAATTATCCTAATTACGGAGCCGTGATTCCTGCTTCAACCCCTGTGGTTGCTATTGTGAACAGAGAGACAATGCTCTCAGCACTGCGTCGTGTCCAGGTGTGCTCAGACCAAGGCAGCAACTTAATTAAAATAACAATCTCAAATTCCCAGATTAAGATAATGGGTCAGGATATTGATTTTGCAGTGTCAGGTGAGGAGGTGATTCCATGCTCATACGACGGGCAGGAGATTACCATAGGATTCAAATCAACACTGCTGGTTGATATTCTCAACAATATAGACTGTGTTGATGTGGAGATTCACCTGACAGACCAGTCACGTCCGGGAGTGTTTATACCAGTGCAGCAGAAAGAGGGTATGAACGTTCTGATGCTTGCCATGCCAATGATGCTGGCTTAGTTGACATTTATAATAACTATCCATTTCCCTTTGTCTAATGAATCTTGATTTAAAGAAACCAATAATATTCTTTGACCTTGAAACCACAGGCGTGGAGGTTGTCAAAGACCGTATAGTGGAACTTGGATATATTAAGGTATATCCAAACGGCATAGAAGAGTCAAAAACCATGCGCTTTAACCCTGAATGTCACATCCCGGCTGAGGCTACTGCTATTCATCATATTACTGATGAAGATGTAAAAGAATGTCCTACATTCAAGGAAAAGGCAAAAGAACTTGCTGTAGTCTTCCAAGGATGCGATTACGGAGGTTATAACTCACTTAAGTTTGATTTGCCGCTGCTTGCAGAAGAGTTCCTTAGAGCAGATGTGAACATAGATCTTAAAAAGGGCAGGATGATAGATGTTCAGAATATCTTTTACAAGATGGAGCCGCGTACACTTATAGCAGCGTATAAGTTCTACTGTGGCAAGAATCTTGAAGACGCCCATGCCGCCGATGCTGATATACGTGCCACGTACGAGGTCCTAAAGGCTCAGATAGACCGCTATCCCGACACATTGAACAACGATGTATCTTTTCTTTCTGACTTTAGCGCCCACAGCAAGGCTGTGGATTTTGCAGGTCATATAGTGTATAATGACAAAGGAGAGGAGGTCTTTAATTTTGGCAAGTACAAGGGTCAGCGTGTTGTGGATGTATATAAACATGATTCGGGTTACTTTGGATGGCTGCTCAACGCAGATTTCCCACTTTACACAAAAAAAGTGCTTTCTGAAATAAAATTGAAGTCTTTTTAACATTTTGTATAGTGGTAACTGTTAAAAATTTTAAGGATTAAACACTTTTAACATTTTTGTAATATAATTAAATTATATCTTTATAGCCTGAGGTATGGTCTTAACCATGTTTCAGGCTTTTTTGTCTTTGTAACTATAATTTAATTGATATAAGAAAATGTTTACAAATGTTAAAATTTGGATGCTGTCCGCCATGCTTGCCTTGGTGACGGCGCCAGTCTGGTCCCAACAGAATATCAAGTGTGACTCCAGACTGCAAAAAGTGATTTTTGAAGAGGACTTTGGAAAATTTGATCGTGAAACAGCACGTGCTCAGAGCGCCCAGTGCCCGTATAATTACAGATCAGAATGCACACCCATTAAATATGGCGGAACATACGCTGTAGTAGCCACACCTAAGTGGGGCGGCTGTGGCGAGCAGGAAGATTGGCACAATTCATGTGACTGCGGTGGCACATTTTGGTATAAGGACATATATGACCATACTCAGGGCGGTTGGCAGTCAGGCCAGTTGGGCGGAATGCTCCAGGTGAACTGCCGTGGCGTGGATGGTGATAGAGATGTGGTATATGAGCGTCAGGTAACAGTATGTAAGCAGACCTATCTTAATTTTTCTGCATGGGTGAATTCAGCCAATAGTCGCTACAAGCCAGATGGTACTTCAGACCCTATGCAGGCTAAGTTTGTGCTCAGAAAGGGCGGTCCTGATGGAGAAAAAATTGATGAGTACAGGGTTGACGATATTCCTATCTATGGTACTTGGACAGAGATTTCAGCCATGTTTAATACTGCTGATTATGAGACTGTTACTATTCAGTTGGTAAACCTCAAACCCTGGGGGCAGTGGGGTAATGACATATTGCTTGATGATATAAAGATAACCGCTTGTGCGCCAGAGGCAAATTTGCAGATAGAGGACCCTGCGAGCGGTGCTGTCATCCCCAAGACAGAGGTTGATCTGCTTTGTCCCTTTGAAGATGACACACACTACAGTTCTGTGCGCCTGAGAGGCGTAGTAAATACGGAGGCTTTCACAAACCCCTATTTCTACTGGCAGATATATGATGAGTCTCTTGCCGCATGGAAAATTGACCCGCTTGCAGAGGGCTTTGGCTTAGACACTTACACAGTTGACGCAGCCCATACAGGCCGTTATCGTGTAATAGTTGGTAATAATGCTGAAACAGCCCGTCATGCCGCCCAGCATGATGACATGGGTCCTTGCGGTCTATACTCAATAACCAACGATGTAACCATTGGCTGCAAAGACATTGTAATGAGCACTATGGGTCCGGCTGCTATGTGTGCTGGAAGTCAGGCGGAGTATTATGTAAATCTTAACAACCCTCTTGATGTTACGTTCAACAACGTGGAGGTTACCATATCATTTTCAGATGAGGGTGATTTCAGTATAGAGAACATTACGTCAGAATCTGCTATAACTCACACTATAACAGGACGTACTGCAAAGGTTATGTTTGGAGAACTGCCCGCGTCAGGTTCTGTAAAATTCCAATGCGGAGTACTTGCTCATTCGTACTCAAACACTCAGAAGAATGTAATGAGGGCATACGTTAGCCGTGTGGGTGATGCCGTGGCTGCATCGTACAGCAAAGCACCTGAAAGGTCAAGGAGTGAAGGTCAGACATCTGTAAACGGTGCTACTGTCTATGATGTTGTCACAGAAGGAGGGACTGTTGGTTATTGCGCTGATGCAGAGGGTGTAAAAATTAAACTTAGCGGTTCTGAAACAGGTGTGGTTTACACTCTTATGAGTGGTGAGACCCGTATTGAGCGTGTGGCGGGAACTGGAACTGAAATAGCCTTTGCCACTGTGGTTAGAAAAGGTAGTTATAAGGTGTACGCTGAGATAGGTATGTGTTTGGTTGAGATGAACGGAGAGTTGAATATCGTTGAATATCAGGTGCCTGACATGCGTGTTGAAGTAGAAAATAATACAAAGTGCGCTGATTTTGACGGAGCATACACTATAACAGCATTTGGAGGAGAGTCTCCTTACACATACTCAATTGATGATGGCGCAAATTATACAAATGATGCTTCCGCTACTGGTTTTCAGACACTTGAGATAAATGCAAAGGTTAAGGATGCAAAAGGATGCGTATCTCTGACAAAGAGAGCTGTAATATCAGATGTTCATGTCTCTCCCAAGACGTACAACCTCTATTCTCTAAAGGGTGAAACAGAGTACTGCGTAAATACTGACGGAGTGGAGCTTCTGTTAAGCGGCTCTGACACCGGTGTATCATATTCTCTAAAAAACAAGGATACAGGAGCGCTTATATCAGAGAAGAACGGAACAGGTGGCGTTATCTCTTTTGGCAAGGTAAAGGCTGGAAAGTATTATGCAGAGGCATATAGTGGTGAGACAAAGTGCGTTACTATTATGAAAGGGGAGATTGAAATAAAAGAGAACTCACTCCCATACGCCACAATGGAGCTTACAGGCTCTCAGCATTTCTGTACAGGAAACACATCAGAACTTACCTTTAATGTGAATGGCGGAACAATGCCATACGATATACAGTATCTTGAGGGCACTACAGAGCAGTCTTTACTTGATGTGCCTGCCTCGCAGCTTCCTATGCGTGTGGAGATAAGACCTACAGCCACTCTCACATATAAACTTGTAAGCGTTACAGACAGCAAGGGCTGTTCGTCAAACCCTTCTCCTGCCATAGAGACAGAGGTTCAGGTTGACGGTAAGCCTACAGGTAGTGCAGGCGGCTCATTCACACAATGTAACAATGCGGAATTTACACTTGCAGGTTCACTTGGCTGGGGTACAGGCACTTGGTCTTCTGAAGACCCTAATGTAACATTTCTTGATGTGCATAATCCTAAGACTAAGGTTAGGATTGGAGATAATAGCCGTTTTGCAACAGTCCCACTGAAATGGACTATCAGTAACGGTGTCTGCCCTGATAATGTGTCTTCCACCACTGTAACTAATAATGACTGTACAGACCTTTCTGTGAAAGTCAATACTGACCACGATGTCTGCTCTGGCGGCGATGTAAAATATGCAATATCAGTTTATAACGGTAACGCTAATGAGGCAACCGGAGTGGTTCTGCGTTATGTGGCAGGTGACGGTGATGAGCAGATTGTAAACATAGGTGTACTTCCGTCAAAACAGACTGCTAATTTTGACGGTGTGATTCACACCTCCGCCACAATGAGTAACAAGAATGTTAGTGCATCTGTCAGGAAAGATGGCGGAGACTGGGTTGACGCCATGGATTCTTTTGATGTTCACCCATTACCCATGCGGCAGAACCTGGTATCCACAGCAAGAGAGTACTGCCAAGGCGGTAGTGTTCGCATCGGGCTTGAATCATCAGAAAGCAACGCTCACTACATACTATTCAAAGACGGAGCTTCAGTGGAGCTTTTGGCAGGTACGGGTGGAAAAGTTTGGTTCTCAAAAGAGTACGGCAAGGGCGTCTATACATTACAGGCGTACTATCCAGCCACTATGTGTAACATTGTGATGGAAACCCCTCTTACAATAGTAGAGAACCCTCTTCCTCAACTGACGGTTGTAACAAATAACAACACCATGTGTGAGGAGTATAACGGAAGTTATATGATAATGCCGGAGCAGGGGCTTTCCCCTTACTCGTATTCTGTAAACGGGGGTGCTGACTACACAGCATCGCAAGGCATGGACCATATAAAGGGTGATATGCTTATAGCTGCAAGAGTAAAAGACTCAAATGGCTGTGAATCAGATATAAAGTATGATGCTATATACAATATGGCTGTCACACCGGTTGTCTATAAGCTGATGAGTGACAGTTTGGAATATTGTAATTACGGTGCCACATCAGGAGTAGTGCTTAAATTGTCAGGCTCTCAGACAGGTTTCTCTTATGATTTGTACAAAGGCGATGTGGTGGTTGAGACTAAAGTGGGCACAGGTGAAGAGCTGAACTTTGGCGCTCAAAGGGAGGGCTCATATCATGTGGTGGCGTTTAACGGCGTTACTAAATGTGTTGAAACCATGGAAGGTACAGTGGTTATCAAACAGAATGAACTTCCTGAGTTCACAGTAGATAAGGCTGATAACACCCGATGCGTGCCAAGGTATGACGGATATGTAAAAATAGTGGTAAAGAGTGGCAGCGGTACAGCTCCTTACTCATTCTCAATAAATGACGGAGTTTCATATTCAGGACGTGCCATATATGATAATCAGGAGGAGTTTGATGCAGTAATAAGAGTTAAGGATAGTAAAGGTTGTGTAGCGGGCCCGGTTGCCGCTAAGGTAAGTAATAAATCTGTGCCACTAACTAAGTTTGACCTTGTGAGCGATGGCGGTAAGAAACAGTATTGTGCTAATGCAGATGGTGTTGAACTGATGCTTACAGGCTCAGAACAGGGAACTGAGTACACTTTGTATAAAAACGGAGCCGCCACTGTCCCTGTGCAGAGCGGTACAGGTGCAGCCATAAACTTTGGCATACAAAAGGCGGGAACCTATACTGTTAAGGCGCTAAATCCTGTAACCGGCTGTGATGCAGTAATGAACCACGATGTGGAGCTTATAGAGCACGTGGCTCCAAGTGCTGAAATATCAGGGACTGTCACAATATGCAAGGGCTCGCCAACTGACCTTACATTCAATGTGCAAGGGGCTGACGGAGCATTCCAGGTGTACTATTCTGACGGTGTTTCAGAGAAGAGCACATCGTCAGAGTCTGTTACCGTAACACCAGCTCAGACCACGCTCTATTCTGTTACAAAAGTTATAAACAACTGGGGCTGTGTTACAGAATATGAAGAGCCTTATCAGCCTGCACAGCTTGCAAAAGTCACAGTAGATAACCATCCGTACAGCGACGCAGGTCCTGACCAGGTTAAGTATAATGAGAGTACGTTCACCATGGACGCCTCTGTGCCTGCGCCTGGTGAAGTGGGGGAGTGGCACGTAATAAGCGTGACACCTGCGGGAGTGACACCTGTCATAGCAGATGTAAACAACCCAAAAACAGTGATTACAGGTGTTGTGACAGGCTCAAACGTAAACCTTGAGTGGGTGGTTTCAAGTGCGCTTGGCGTATGCAGCGAGTCATGGAGTAATGTGGCAATCAGCAATACAGATGGTACTAATATGGGATTGCATGCCTCACTAAGCAAGCCTTTGATATGTGTTGATGATACTGAGGAGTACACATTGGAGCTTACAAACCTTTCAGACAGCCGCAAGGCTAAAAATGTGGAGGTTGTAATAGGAGCATCTGACTCAGAAGTATCAGATGTCACAGTGTCTGTAGGTAGCTACGCATCGGGGGTATGGACCATTGGTGACATAGACGCTCACACATCTGTAAGGCTTAAAGCTGTGGTCTCACCCACAGATAAATTGGCGCAGAGAACAATGTTGGTTCAGGCTCATGTGAGCAATGTGAACGGACTCTCATATCCTACTTATGACAGTGCGCCTAAAGCCCTTAAAGAGGAGGTTTCTGCGGAATCTTATCCGACACTTATTGATTTTGAGCTTGTTGCAAGTTCATACGAGGTTACAGCAACGCAAGAGGAGGTTACAATAACAGCCATTCCTACAGAAGGCTCGCTTGTACTGGACTACACTTGGACCAAAAACGGAACTCTCCTTGACACCCACGATGCGGTGATTTCAGACATACTGTTCACTGACAGCAAATATGAGGTGACTGCGACGGGTAAGTGTAAATCTATAACTAAAAATGTGATAATTAAGGCTTTATGGCCTACTGCCATTGTGCCTGACGGTCCTGGACGCAATGGAGAGTTTGCTAGAGGCTGCAAAATTACAGTATTCAACCGCTTTAATGAGAAGGTGTTTGAGGGTAACGACGGCTGGGACGGCACACTTAACTGCGCTTTGGCAAAGAAGGGTATGAAAGCAGACCCTGGAGTGTACTACTATTATATGGCATTTCCAGACGGAACTTCGCATAAGGGAGTGATTGAAGTAGTGAAGTTTTGATAAATCTCCAATCTCTATATAATATAAGGTGTAATTTTTAATAGTTAACTATATGAAAAAGATATATTGCATACTACTCACTGCACTGCTGTATGCAGGAGTGGCAAACGCCCAGAATGACTTCTCTCTTAATGAACAGCTTTTTTCCCGTATAGCCATAAACCCGGCTGGTACGGGAAACAGCGCCAATGTGAACATCTTCACCTTAGGCAGGTTCCAGTATGCGGGCATGGAGGGATCTCCCTACACCGTGCTTCTTAATGCCCACGGCTATATAGAGAATGCATCGTCAGGAGTGGGGCTTAGCGTAAGCTATGACAAGAGCGGTATAGCTTACCATCAGGTACAGGCCAAGGCTGTGTACGCCTATCATCTTAACTTTGGCAGGCACAATATCCTCTCATTTGGAGTGGGGCTTGGAATTATGAACAAGCAGTTTGATCCGTCAAGACACCGATTCCCAGACCCAAGCAGTCTTGACCCTGAGTATAGCAAGTATCAGAATAAAACCGTGTTTGACGCATCGTTCGGTATTGAATATGCCAATCCATACATACTGTTGGGCGTTTCTGTGAACCACATACCTGGTTATTTTATGGAAAAGACCACTCTTAACACAGCACCTGCCTACTATGCGTATGCCAGGGGAATGATAAAATGCTCAGATTTCTTCAGTATAGCGCCTGCTGCCGCCTACTATTACACAGGACAGTTCCATGTGGCAGATGTAAGTGCTACTGGATTTCTTGGAAAGTATGTTTATGTGGGCCTTGGTTATAAGACAGAGACCACTGCATACTTCATGGTTGGTTTTGACTGGAAGTGGCTTCGTATAGGCTATGCCTTTGACGCAAACTTTGGCAAACTTAGCAATGTGGCCTGGACCAGCCATGAGATTATGCTCTCATTTAATATTTCAACCAAAAAGGGAGAAGATAACAAGTGGATTTATTAAAAATAATTACAACGTTATAATGTGAAAAAGTGTTAAATATTTAAAGGGTTTGTGTTAAATTGTAGAATGTTAATTTAACATATAGCGTCTTTTTCTTATAAATGTTGTACTTTTGTTGTCTGTATCATGGGTTTAGTATGCCCATATACAGACAACTTTTTTGTTTGATGTTTATATAATTGCTTATGAAAAGATTTTTTACGAGCTTTAAGAGAAGTTTTCTTCTCATTCTCTTTTTATTGACAGCAATGTCTTGTTCTGCAAAGTATTATCTGTATGGTTATTCATACGGAAACTCTAAACCGAGTGATACCAGTTTGCAGCTGAATAATTGGGGGTCTTATATCACATCCAGTGACAACCTGACCTTTGAAATCACAGATTCCAAACTTATATCTGTTGGTTGGCACGCTTTTGGAATCAGTACAAATAGTAGTGGTTACAGAAATTCCCGGCCAGACCAGATTGTTTACATTGATCACTATCCTAATGTCACTGGCAATATTACCGGAGCACAGGCAATGAACGGACAGAACACATCAAACTGTACGTTAGGTGTGGCTGTTTATAGGATAACCGCTACATCAAACAAAATGGTGGTTAAACTTGAGAATAATGGTACTTGGAATAACACTTGTAATGGCACCTTATATAATATAGCCAAATATAAAACGGGTACAATGGCCGCTTGTAATACTTCTGCACCGGCAGTTACCACCAATGCGGCTACTAATGTGACCATAAGTTCCGCTAAGCTTAATGCTGCAATCACGTCACTTGGACAGTCTGAAATGTGTACAGCCTACAATATAACTGCAAGCGGTATAAAACTATACAGCAATTCAGGTTGCACTTCTTTGGTAAACACCTATACTACCAGTCCTACCGTATCCTCAGTAACATCATACAGCGCAAGTGCAACAGGGCTTTCTCCAAACACCACATACTGGTACAAGGCATACATCACATACAGTGGCGGTACCGTATATGGGAATGTAGTATCATTTACAACTCCCGGACCGTCTCTTTCAATTGCCATTGATGGTGCTGTTGCAATGTGCTCGGAAGGAGTTCTTGACTATTCAATAGTTGTAACAAATAATAGCACTGAAGCAGCAAATAATGTTGTTATTAATTACACAGAACCGGATGGCTCAACAGGCTCTACGTCAGTTGCCTCTCTTGCGGCTGGAGCTGCTAAGACTATAGAAAAGTCATATTTTGCACCTACCACTACATCGGGTAACGTTGTATCAATATATGCTGACGCAAATTGTGATGGCGGGACGTTAGTTTCAGCATCTCAGACAGTTAATGTAAATCCAGAACCTACGGTACAGTCATTTAAAAGCTCTGCCACATCTTACTGTGAGGGTGATGGCGTGACAATTGGCCTTAACGGTTCTCAGTCAGGAGTGGTTTATGTGTTGACAAAAGGCAGTTCTGACGTAGGTACCGCTTTTGGTAATGGTGCTGCTATAAATTTCCCTGGTAGTTACGGTGCGGGTACATATAAGATAAGAGCTTACTATGATGCAACATATTGCTGGACTACTTTTGGAAACCTAAAGATTACAGAGAATCCACTTCCTGCTGTATTTAGTATAACAAGCTCAGGTACTGAGTATTGTGCTGGTGGTGCTACCGCTGGCGTACGAATAGGGCTTTCCGGTTCAGAGACAGGAATTTTATATAAATTATGGAAAAGCGGCTCTGTCGTGGCAGAGCTCATTGGTACAGACGACGCACTTGATTTTGGTATTCAGAAAGAGGGCTATTTTACCGTTGAGGCCGAAAATACAACTACAGACTGCCATGTATATATGGATGGCTCTGTAACCGTTAAAGAAAATCCGCTGCCTGCAGTATATGATTTCAAGACAACTGACACCAAGTTCTGCGATGGTGGTGCTGTCAGACTTTACTTGGAAGACTCAGATTTGGGCATTATCTATAATCTATACAAGGATGGCGTATTTAGTTCTTCTGTCAATGGTACCGGTTCCGAGCTTGACATGATGCTTGTGTGCAGGGAACCTGGAACCTATAAGGTAATTGCTGAAAACGCCACCACTGGTTGTGAGGTAGAGATGAATGGAACTTTAACCATAGTAAAGAATGGTCTGCCTGATGCAACTATTGAAGTGACAGGTGCTTCTGAGGTTTGTTACGGTACAGAAGCTACCGTTAAACTTACTGCTACGGCTGGCGCTTCTAATTTCTACATCACATACAATAACGGAATAACAGATGTTACAGTATCTGATGTTGCTGATAGTTACAGCTTGACTCAGGCTCTTTACGCAACTACCAGATATACGCTTAAAAGCATCAGGGATGCTAACGGCTGTACCAATAATTATGGTGCTGCCAAGTCTGTGACAGTTACTGTTGATGAGGCCCCTGAGGGCTCGGCTGGCATTCTTGATCCAAATTGTAACAGTGGAAACTTTACACTTGCCGGTACTCTTACCAAGGGCACTGGTGTTTGGACATCTGACAATATCTCTGTTATCTTTACAGACGCCACAAACCCTACTACTACCATAACAGGTGTACCTCTAAATGAGACCGCCACACTTACATGGACCGTAAGTAGCGGTGTTTGTCCAGATGCGGTATCTACCGTTAAGGCAATCAATAATGACTGTACGGATCTTACAGCCGTAATAGGCAGTGTTGGTAATATCTGTGCCGGTGGTACTCTTAGTTACAAAATAACAATTACAAACGGTTCTACACTTACCGCTAACAATGTGGTTGTTAACTACATAAAGCCAGATGGAACCTCTGCCACTAAGACATTCAATTCAATAGCTCCTGGTGCTTCAGAGGTTATTAATGACACGTACTCATCAGCTGCATCTACAGTTATATCCCAAAAGGAGATATCAGTAACTGCCCAGAAGGAGGGTGGTGAACTTATAAGAGATTCCAAGAGTTTCTGGGTTAACCCATTGCCAGAGGATCAGACACTTACTGCTTCAGCTCTTTCATATTGCAAAGGCAGCAACGTTAAGATAGGTTTGGCAGGCTCCCAGAATAGTATTAATTATACACTATATAGAGGTAATGGTGTTGCGGCTGCTTCTATGCCAGGCACAGGTTCTTCATTTGAATTTGCTGGCAACTATATAGCAGACACATATACAGTAAAGGCCGTTGACCCTGCCACATCTTGCCAGATTGATCTTTCAGGCAGCCTTGAGATTATAGAGAACCAGCTTCCAGGTGTTGTCCTTGCTACAACAAACAATACTAGTTGTGCTGATCCATTAAACGGTTCATATACAATTACCGCAAGTAACGGCAAGGCTCCATATACCTATTCAAGTGACGGAGGCGCCACATATTCAACCCAAAATGAATTCACAGGCTTGCAGTCTCAGTTGAACATTAAGGCACGTGTTAAAGATTATAACGGTTGTGAATCTGCCATTAAAGAGGGTAGTGTTGAGAATAAGGCAGTTCAGCCGGTTACATACAGAGTTACAGCGTCTAATAACGGTGAGTATTGCCAGGGTTCCGCCTCTAATGTTCACATCGTAGTGGCAGGTTCTCAGACTGAGTTTAACTACCAGCTCTATAAGGATAACTCTACAACTTCAACACCTCAGCTTGTTCCTGTAGGTAATGCAATATCAGGTACAGGTTCAGAACTTGACTTTGGTGCATTTGAGGCTGGTAAATATTATGTAAAGGCAGAAAGCAAGGTATCAGAGACTTGTGACGCCTTTATGAATGACAACGCAGTTGTGATAACTGAGAATCCTAAACCAGTTCTCACATACAAGGTATATGAGAAGGGTACAACTAAAGAGGTTGTTTCTCCATACGTATTAACATGTGATGTGCCTGAAATGGACATTGTTCTTGACGGTGGTGCTACGTATGAGTGGAATGATGGTGAGACACTGCAGACCAGAACTGTTAGCGAGTCATTCTCTAATAGTGTATATCCTGTAAGTGACAAGGGCTGCCCAGGTGAGTCTGTAACTATTACAATCACAGTTGAAAAGGAGACTCCAAAAGAGGTTAAGATTGTTACAACTCCAGCAGATGCAGACCTTACACTTACATGTAAGAATCAGGAGTTGACACTCACAGCATCTTCAACTACTGCTAACGTAACCTACAAGTGGAATGACGCTGCTCAGACAGAAGGCCCGGTACTTAAGGTTTCAGACATCTCAACACAGGCAACCTACAAGGTTACTGTTACAGCAGCTAACGGTTGTACAAGTGAGTCTGATGTAGAAATCAAGGAGAATAAGACAAAGCCGGTTGTAAGCGTAGCCAGCAAGGATGAGACAGGTGCAGAAAACACATTACTCGACTGTACACATCCAGAGCTTACACTTACAGCTTCTGTAAGCAACACTCAGGTTGTAGGTGACTGCACATACGAGTGGTCAACTCTCAGCCAGGCTTCTTACTCAACTGACAATCCACTCACTGTTACAAGTGCAAATGTATACAGCGTGGTTGCCACAGGTGAGAACGGTTGTGCAAGCGATAAGGTTGGTAAGACTATCAATGAAGACTTTAGAAAGCCGGAGATTATAACTGATCCTGTAGTTGTATGTATGCCGGCTACAGTTGATATAAGCACCGCGGTTTCAAGTCGCTCTAAGTTTGATGAGATATTCTTCTATGAAACTTCTAGCGCTACGGTTCCTATGGCATCTACAATTGTAGAGGTTTCTGAAACAACTACATACTATGCTCAGGCTGTAGGTCTTGATGGCAACGGTTGTATAAGTGAATACGAGCCAAATCAGCCGTATAATCCTATAGTTATATCAGAGAGAAGACTTGCTGACACTCCTACAGTGGTTCCTTACGATGAGTGCCCTGTTCCTGGCAAGAAGAGCATGAAGGATCTTGTTACATCTGACAAGACAAGCCTGAAGTTCTATGACAGCATGGAGGGTGGTAGTGAGGTTAGCGATATGTTTGACGCTACTACAGAAAACAGCGAATATACATACTATGTATCTAACACTACTAAGGACCAGTGCGAGAGTGAACGTGCTGAAATCAACATCCACGTAGACGGTACAATTGACTATGACCTGATAGCAAGTGCAGAAGAAGTGGTTGCCGCTCAGGAAGAGGTAACTCTCACAGTAGTTCCTACTAAGGAGAATCGTATAGAGAAATATGTATGGACAAAGAATGGTGTTCAGATGGACATCGACGAGCCTGAAATCACAGACATCCTGTATGTAAACAGCGAGTTTGCGGTAACAGCTTCAGGCAGATGTAACTCTATCACCAAGAAGCAGACTGTAAGAGCCCTGTGGCCAACCGCAATTGTTCCAGACGGTCCTGGACGTAACGGTGAGTTTGCAAGAGGCTGCAATATTACAGTGTTCAACCGCTTCAATGAGAAGGTCTTTGAGGGTAATGACGGTTGGGACGGCACACTTAACTGCGCTCTTGCAAAGAAGGGTGTTAAGGCCGATCCAGGCGTTTACTACTACTACATGACATTCCCTGACGGTTCAACTCATAAGGGCATAATTGAGGTAGTGAAGTTTTAAGGTGTAACTTTTAATTGATAATAATATGAAAAAGATATATTGCATTCTATTCTCAGCACTGCTGTATGCAGGATTGGCAACAGCACAGCAGGACTTCACCCTTAGTGAGCAGCTGTTCTCCCGTATAGCGGTGAACCCGGCCGGTACAGGTAACAGCGCCAATGTTAACATTTTTTCTGTTAACAGGTTTCAGTATGCCGGATCAGAAGGCTATCCGTTTACCACGATGTTAAACGTGCACGGATACATAGAGAAGGCAAAGTCTGGTCTAGGTCTTAGCTTCAGCTATGACCGAAGCGGTATTGCCTACCATCAGATTCAGGCGAAAGTGGTGTATGCCTACCATCTTAACTTTGGTAAGCACAACATCTTCTCATTTGGTGTAGGCCTTGGTATCGTGAACAAGGAGTTTGACCCAACAAAGCACCGTTTTCCAGACCCAGGTTCCCTTACTCCTGAGTATGAGAGATTCCAGAACAAGACTGTGTTTGACGCATCAGTGGGTATAGAGTACGCCAACCCGTACATTCTCATAGGTGTATCATTGAACCACATTCCTGGCTACTTCTTTGAGAAGTCAACACTTAACACAGATCCTACATACTACGCATACGCCAGAGGTCTTATTCCGTGCGGAGATAAGTTCAAACTGGCACCGGCCGTATCATACTACTACACAGGTCAGTTCCACGTGGTTGATGTAAGCGCCACTGGATTCATAGGCAATTATGTATATGTAGGCCTTGGCTATAAGACAGAGACAACTGCATACGCAATGGTAGGTTTTGAATGGAAGTGGCTGCGTATAGGCTACGCCTTTGACGCAAACTTTGGCAAGCTTAGCAACGTGGCTTGGACCAGCCATGAGATTATGCTCTCATTTAATATTTCAACCAAAAAGGGTGATGATAACAAGTGGATTTACTAATTATCATTTAATCCGTCACAATGTGAAAAAAAGTTAAATATCACATGGTTTTATGTTAAAGTATGAAATGTTAAATTGCTAAAACGTTTCTATATTTTATAAATTTTTGTATCTTTGTTGTCTGTATTATGGGTTTTTATGCGCCCATTTACAGGCAACTTTTTTTGTATAGCGCTGATTGTGTGCGTGTTGTAAACTTAAAAACATAAAATAACTATATAATTGCGTATGAAAAAATTGTTTACCAGTTTCAAAAAGGTGACGCTCTCTGCGCTCTTTTTGATGGCCGCGTTGTCGGTACAATCCGCAACGTATTATCTTTGGAGGGGAACAAGTAACAATCCTTCAAGTGCCTCCATGGTGGCAAGTGCCTCCAGTTCAGGTTCAACCGTTACGTTCACTCAAGATGGTCTAAGCACATCCACAACCTATTATTATGGTATAGGTACAAATAGTAGCTCTTATACGGGGCTTATGTGGACATCAGGTGTGTCTCAGACCGGCAATGTGGGTGGAACCACATCTGAGGGCTCCACACCTGCAACTCAGGAATATTATGTTGGTAGTACCAGGTACATGTGGACCAGAATTAAGCCCCTTGTAGAAAGTCTCAAGATAACAGGTACAATCAGCGGTAGTAATGTGTCAATAAACTATGCTGCTGGGTTTAGTATCACGGCTGACAGTGATACTTATAAGTTGCTTGATGTTGCAACCCTTACCGCTGCCGGTGGTTCGTCACCATACAAATGGGAATATTCAACTGATGGAGGTAGTACGTATACCACAATCAGCGGTGCCACTGGCAGTAGTATAACCTTCACTCTTACAGCCAATACCACATTTAAGTGTACAGACGGCGCTGGCAAAGTAGCCACTTATTCTGTTAAACTAAGCACATCATGCTCTTCAGGAACTCAGATATTTTATGAGGATTTTGGCTCATACGGGGCTTCCGGCTCATACACTGCAGACAAGAGAAGAAGTTCGTGTGATGACGTTCCTTCATCATACTTTTATGTTTCGGAGTGTTACACCATGAAGAATGGTGGTGACTACGCCATAGTGACAAACCCTATATGGGGTGGTTGTGGTGATCAGGGAGTAAGCGCGTGGGGATGTGACTGTACCAGTGGATTCTGGTATAGAAACACATACGATCATACTCAGGGCGGACCTGATGCAAGCGGCAAGCTTGGCGGTATGCTAATGCTGAACTGTAAAGACGGATCTCAGTCTAATCCAGATGTTTTATATCAGAAAACGGTTACAATATCATGTCCTAATACATTACTTAACGTATCTTTGTGGGTGCAGGCCGCATGGGATGCAAGCCGTGGAAGTAATCCTGTAAGCACAAAGTTTGTGCTCCGTGACGGAGGCCCTACAGGTACGGTTCTTGATGAGGAGGAGATAGAGATTAGCGGTTCACAGATAACTTCAGGATGGACTCAGATTAATGGTACATTTACTGCGACAAGTACAACTGTAACTATACAGTTTGTAAACATGACATCTCATGGTGACGCAGGTAATGACCTTCTTATAGATGACATTGAGTTCTACGCATGTCGTCCTGATGCGAACCTTCAGGTCTCTGATGCAACTCTTAACCCTACTACAGCTACAGACGGCACAGTTACTGTTTACGCTGTGAAACCATATCAGAATGCCACACATTATGATCAGGTGGGGCTGGAGGCTGTGTTTAACACTTCCACTATTGCCAACCCATATTACTACTGGCTACGTTCAATAGATAATGGCTCCACGTGGACTGAGGTTTTCGGAGCCTCTGGTTATGGCTCCTCATACAAGTCATATACGGTAAAATCAACTGCATTGGGCTGGTACAAGGTGGCCATTGCAACAGACAGACAGTCTGCCATTAATATAGTTAACGGAACTACAGACGTCTGCGGTCTTGCAACAGTAACAAATGTTGCAAAGGTTTTGGGCAATGATATATCTGTAAACATGTCGCTTGCCTCTGATCTTTGCAGGGGTAAGGAGGCTCAATATGATATAGTTGTAACTAATCCGTTTGATTATGAAATCAAAAATGTGGGTGTTAATTTTACAGCAGGTGAAGAAGGGGCGTACACAGCAAGCTCTATAACACACACTTCCGGTCCAAGTATAACATATAGTAAAGTTACTGAAACACAGTATAACATAGTTATATCAAATCTGTCTGCCAATTCATCTGTAAGATTCTCTTACAAGGCTACACCTACAGTGTGGACAGAAGGTCTTCAAAATACAGCAAAGACATATATAACTTACATCCGCAATCAAAAACCAAGTACCTGTGCTGCAGCTGATTGTATGTGGAATCAAAGTTACGATGCCGCTCCGGATGCGTCAAAGGCTACAGTAACAGGGAACATTCTCGAAACATGCGATGACTTCTCTTTGACTTTAAGTCCGACAACGCTTAATATATGTTACGGTAATTCAGATGGCTTTAATATATATCTGAAAAACAATGGTACTGAGGAATCTACACCTACTGGTATTAAGATGACACTGCCATCTAATATTGACGTGGTACTGTGTGGTGGCTCAGGCTTTACATACGATCCTGCAACTGGAATCATTGAATCCACTGCAGTTCCGGCTGGTGCTACAAGAGTTTGCAACGTAGAGATTGTTCCTACATCTATGGCGGCAGCTACAATTGGTTTTGAGCTTACAACCGACCATACCAAGACGGCTTCTCTGCCTGTTGTAATTGAGGAGTGTCTGCCAACGCTTACTGTTGATGCTTTAAATGAAGCAGTATGTTACGGCACTCATGCAAAGCAGTTTGTAGTTACTGTTAAGAATGAGTATGGATTTAATCTGAATAATGTGATTATAGGCACTGAGCTGACATCTAATATCAGTACCGCACGTGGTTTTGTTCCAAGCATAGGTACGTATGATGACGCAAGCGGACACTGGACAATCCCTACATTGGAGTCAGGTGTCACAGCCACTCTTGAAATATCATACGTGGCCAACTATCCTGGCACGTCAACTGTAAAGTCATGGTTCTATGATTTCTTTAACCTTGGACGTAACTACACTTACGCCACATCAAAAGCAAAGGATTCAGATTCTCAGACATCGTTGGAGGAGCTTAATGCTAATATAACAGTAACAGGTGATCCTACTATATGTGTCGGCTCGTCTTCTGAGATTACAATAACACCAGTATCTGGTACAGCTCCTTTCTCTATAACATACAGCGATGGTTCGTCAACTAATACAATTACTAATGTAACAGGTTCACGTGCCATTTCAGTAAGCCCTGCGTCATCAACCACATACTCTCTTGTAAGTATGAGTGACGCCCGTAGCTGTCAGAAGACATTCTCTACAGGCGCTGATGTTACTATAAATGTGGATAAGAAACCTGTGGGTAATGCCGGAACACTTGCCCAGCAGTGTAATAACGATGTATTCCAGCTTGCCGGCACACTTTTAACCGGCACAGGCGTATGGACTACATCAACTGCCGGTGTCGTAATAGATGATGCTGCCAGTCCTACAACCACTATTTCAAATGTTCCTTTGAACGGCGATGTTGAGATGGTATGGACAGTAAGCAATGGCGTCTGCCCAGCTGTAACATCATCTGTCCATGCAATTAATAATGACTGTACAGATCTTACAGCTACTATAGGAGATGTAAGAGATATTTGTGCTGGTGGTGATCTTAACTATAAGATTACAATTACAAACGGTTCTACCGTTACCGCAAATAATGTGAAAGTAGGTTACACAAGACCAGACAATACTATTGGTACAAAAACATATTCATCTATTGCACCTGGTGCTTCAGAGGTTATTATAGACACCTATTCGGCACCTGCTTCTACTGAGTCTTCTTCAAAGGAAGTTTCTGTTAAGGCTATAAAGGATGGTGGTAGCTTTATAACTGACATTAAAAACTTTACAGTCAATCCTCTTCCTGCCAATCAGACTATCACAGCTTCTGCCACTGCATATTGTGCTGGCAGTAATGTGACACTTGGATTGGCTGGCTCTCAGAGCGGTGTTACTTACACCCTTAACAGAGGTAACGGTGTTCCTGCCGCCACTATGCCTGGTACAGGTTCTGCATTAGATTTCTCTGGTACATATACTTCAGATAGATATACAGTTCATGCTGTATATGATGCTACATCATGTCAGACTGACATGACTGAGGCGATGACTATTACGGAGAATCCGCTTCCAACTATAAGTGTTGATACCACATATAATAAAAACTGCGTGGCTCCATTCAGTGGTGAATACACTATAAATGGTTCTGATGGTTCAGCTCCTTATATGTATTCAAATGATGGTGGCTCAACATATTCATCTAACAATACTTACAAAGGCCTTGAATCTGCTATGGTTCAGGCAAGGGTTAAAGATGCGAACGGCTGTGAATCAGAGGTTCGTAGCTTTGAGCTAATCAACAGTGCCACTACTCCTACGCAGTTCAATGTAATGGCTTCTGCCACTGAGTACTGCGCTGTTGACGCCACATCGGGCGTAACCATAACACTTAGCGGTTCTGAGAATGGATTCAACTATCAGTTGATGAAGAACGGCACAGTGGTTAAAACTCTGTCAGGAGATGGTGGTGTACTTGACTTTGGTACAGTACAGGATGGTACTTACAAAGTTTATGCAACTAATGAGACCACTAAGTGTAGTGAGTATATGAGGGGTGAGATTACTATAGAAAGAAATGAGTTGCCTCAGCCAACTGTGTCTGCTACAAACAACACACGTTGTGTTACAGAATACAACGGCTCTTACTCTATAAGCGCTAAAGGTGGCAGTGGCTCTGGTTACCTATATTCTATTAACGGTTCAGAATTTAGTTCTGTAAATGGTAAGACAAAACAACAGAGCGCATCAGATGTAGTTAGGGTAAAGGATAGCAAGGGTTGTATTTCAGCTGAGGTTCCGGCTGTAATCCTTGATTCTCCTGTAGCTCTTCAAGTGTTCTCAATGACATCAGCTGATCCAAACAATGAGTATTGTGAGGGTACCGCAGGTGTTGAGTTAGGTCTTAGCGGCTCAGAGAATAATGTAAATTACACCATAAGCGAGGCAAGCGGTGCATTCGCACCTGTCACAGTAGCTGGTAATGGCAGTGCCATCAGTTTTGGCGCTCAAAAGGCTGGCTCATACACTGTTCATGCTGTAAATGTACTTACAGGCTGTGAGGCTGACATGACAGGTTCTATTACACTTATAGAGAATAAACGTCCTGTTACCGACGCCACACTTGCCCATAATGACCGTTGCTCTGACCCATATAACGGTTACTATGAGATACATGCAACGTCAGGTAGTGGCAACTACTTGTTCTCAATAGATAACGGAACTACATTCAGCGCTAAATATCGTTATGACAATATCAAACAAGCTGATATTTATGCCAAGTCTAAGGATAGCAAGGGCTGCGTTTCTGAGGCATATCATATAGTAGTAAATAATAACGCAACTCCGCTTACTAAGTTTGACCTCCTTTCTGATGGTGGCAAAACCACTTACTGCTCTAATGAAGACGGCGTGGCTCTCAGCTTGAGCGGCTCTGAAAACGATGTGGTTTACACTCTATATAAAGACGGAGTCTCAGTTGACGACTTCTCTGGTAGTGGAAGCTCTATAAACTTTGGAAAGAGAGCAGCAGGTACATATAATGTTACTGCTTTGAACTCTCTTACCGGTTGTACAGCTGATATGAACGGAAGTGTCACACTTCACTCAAAACCAGCTCCTAAAGCAGACTTCTCAGTATCAAACAACACACGCTGCCTTGCTCCATACAACGGCTCTTACACCATTCTCGCTACAGGCGGTAGTGGCTCAGGCTATACATATTCAAATAATGATGGTCAGTCATTTGGCAACCAATACTTCTGGGATGAGGTTGCTTCAGCCGATTTCTACGCTAAGGTTAAAGATGGTGACGGCTGTATCTCAGACCATGTACGTGTGATTGTTGAGAACAAGGCGTCTGACATGACTGTATATGATATTCAAACTGCCGCAGGTGCAACTTCATACTGTGCGAATACAGAGGGTGTTGAGATTCTTCTGTCAGGTTCTCAGAATGGAGCAGAGTTCATTTATTCACTCATAAATGCAACAACCGGCGCCACAGTAGTAGAAAAGCCTGGTACGGGTTCTGCTATTAGCTTTGGCAACCAAAAAGCAGGTGAATACCGTATAGCTGCAAGAAATACAACCACTGGTTGTACCACAGATATGAATGGTCGTGTAACGCTCACAGAAAATAAGGTTCCAACTGCCGCTATCTCTGGTAGTACATCAATATGTGTAGGCAGTGATGCAAACCTTAATCTTACTGTTAATGATTACTTCAGCTCATACGTTGTTACATATAAGGTGGCTTCAAGCGGTGCTGAGATAGGCGTTAGCGCTGACCACTTTACTGTTTCTCCAGCAGCTACTGAAACATATAACATTGTTAAGGTAGAGGATGCTAACGGTTGTGTTAGAACATATTCAGCTCCATTTGCTGATGCTCAAAAGGCGGTTGTAACGGTAGATAAAACACCAGTAAGTATTGCAGGTGTTGCTCAGACCCAGTATAACAACTCCATATTTACAATGGCTGCCAACCAGCCTCAGATTGATGAGACTGGCGTTTGGTCTATTGTTTCAATCACTCCTATAGGTGCCGCTACTCCTGTAATTACAAACAAGAACTTGTACAATACAACAGTAACAGGTGTAGGGGTAGGCTCTACAGTAACTCTCCAGTGGACAGTATCAAGCGCACTTGACGTTTGTGCTCCTGCAAGTTCAACCGTGGAGATTAAGAATGTTGACGGTACAGACCTTGCTCTGACATCACAGTTTGAGAACGGTGCATACTGTGCTAATGAAGAGCCTAAGCTAACCATTACTCTTGTAAATGGTGCTGCACGTGACGCTTCTGATGTTGTAGTTACAAATGCTATAAGCAAGGCGTCAATAAAGGATGGTTCCGTAACAGTATCTTCCGGTACATACGATTATACAAGTAATATATGGACTGTAGGTGATATTGTATCAGGAAGTACTGTAACTCTTACTGCATTGACTGTTCCTACTTCTGCTGTCACCGATGCTAACATAACAGACAAAGCTTACGTTAGCAGTGCCAACGGCATTAACTACGCATCGTACGATGCAGCTCCCGCCTCTATGAAGACCACAGCAACAACAACTGCTCACGCAGTACCAGTGCTTGCTGAGGCTGACGTTACAGTAGTTAACAATACAAGTTGTGATGATGCAAATCTTACAGGTTCTATCACAGTAAAGGCAGGATTCTATGAATACAGCTTTGACGGTGGAACGACCTGGGGCACAAGCAACACACTTGCCGGTATTAAGAGTGGCTCATACAGTATCAAAGTTCGTAGCCAGTACGGGTGCGTTTCAAATGCTATCCCAGCCATTGTAGAGAACAAGGCTGTACAGCCAGTAATACAAAGAGTAGCCGCTACTAATAATGGCGAGTACTGTGAGGGTGTAGCTTCTGACGTACACATAGTAGTGGCAGGTTCTCAGACAGAGTTTAACTACCAGCTCTACAAGGAGGATGGCTCTTCAACATCATTAGCGCCTGTAGGCCGTGCAGTTCCTGGTACAGGTTCTTCACTTGACTTTGGCGCATTTGAAGCTGGTAAATATTATGTAAAGGCAGTTAGCAAGATATCAGAGACTTGCGACGCCTTTATGAATGACAACGCTGTAGAGATAACTGAGAATCCAAAACCAGTCCTCACATACAAGATATATGAGAAGGGTACAACTAAAGAGATTGTAGCACCATACGTTCTGACATGTAATGTTCCTGAAATGGACATCGTTCTTGACGGTGGCGCCACATATCAGTGGAGTGACGGTGAGACCCAGCAGACCAGAACTGTTAGCGAGTCATTCTCTAAGAATGTATATCCTATCAGTGAAAAGGGCTGCTCTGGTGAGGCTGTTGAAATCAATATAACAGTTGATAAGGAGACTCCTAAAGATGTTAAGATTGTTACAACTCCTGCTGACGCAGACCTTACACTTACATGTAAGAATCAGGAGCTGACACTCACAGCATCTTCTACCACAGCTAATGTAACATATAAGTGGAACGACGCTGCTCAGACTGAGGGCACTGTTCTTAAGGTTTCAGACATTTCAACTCAGAATATTTACAAGGTTACTGTTACAGCAGCTAACGGTTGTACAAGTGAATCTGAGGTGGAAATCAAAGAGAATAAGAACAAACCTCTTGTTACCATCTCAAGCAAGGATGAGACAGGCGCGGATAACGACCTGCTTAACTGTACACATCCAGAGCTTACTCTCACAGCTAATGTTAACAACACTGAGGCTGTAGGTGTATGCACATTTGAGTGGTCAACACTCAGTCAGACTCCATATTCATCTAACAATCCTCTTACAGTTACGAGCGCTGATATTTATAGCGTAGTTGCAACAGGTGAGAATGGTTGTGCAAGTGAAAAGGTTAATAAGACTATCAGAGAAGACTTCGAAAAGCCAATTGTAACTATTGAGGCTCCTACTGACACTCTTACATGTAATCCTCTTGGCCGTACGATTACTCTTACCGCCAAATCTGATATTGCAAACTCCACATTTGTTTGGAATACACAGGAGACTGCCGCCTCTCTGACGGTTAATGCCGGCGGTGATTACAGTGTTATGGCAACCGCTCCTAACGGATGCCAGAGTGATATGGCTGCATCAATTAATATTACAGATAAGACAGGAGAGCCTTCAATATCAATTGACCAGTCAGCTGCAATTGTAACTTGCGAGGATGTAACCCTTACAGCAAGTTGTAACAGCTGTCAGGCTCCGGAGGACCGCATCGTCAGATATAAGTGGAATGATGTAAGCTTTACAGAGGGTGATGTTCTTGTAATAAATAAGAAGGGCACATACACTGTTACAGCTGTTAACCGCTTTGATTGTGTTGCCACTGCAACAGTTGAAATTGATGAGGATAAGACAGCTCCTGTAATTGAGATTACACCTGATGGTGGCACTCTCACTTGCGCTGAACCTGAGCTTACCGTTACAGTAGTTGAGAAATCAGGCCTCAGAGATGTATCATACGTCTGGACAGATGATCAATCAGAGAGCGCAGAGCGTAAATTCACAAGACCTGATATTTACACAGTTGTTGCTACAAATAACGCAACAAAGTGTACAACTGAGGCAAGCGTTGAGATTAAGCAGAACACCAAGTTCCCTTCACTTAACGTAGTGGCTCTTGAGTCTGTATGTATGCCTGCTACAGTTGATATAAGCAAGGCAGTTGCAAGCAGCTCAGTTTATGATGAGATATTCTATTATGACGCACCTGGTTCTACCGTTCCTATGGCTTCAACAGTTGTGGATGTAGATGAAACCACTACATACTACGTTCAGGCGGTAGGTGTGAATGGCAGCGGTTGCGCAAGTGAAATCATGCCAATAGTTGTAGCTGCCAGAAGACTTGCTGACACACCTACAGTGGTTCCTTACGATGAGTGCCCTGTTCCTGGTAAGAAGAGCATGAGAGACCTTGTTACATCTGACAAGACAAACCTCAAGTTCTATGACAGCATTGAAGGTGGTAGCGAGGTTAGTGATATGTTTGACGCTGCTACAGAAAACAGCGACTATACATATTACGTATCTAACACTACTAAAGACCAGTGTGAGAGTGAGCGTGCTGAAATCAACATCCATGTTGATGGTACAATAGATTATGACTTGATAGCAAGTGCTGCCGAGGTTATCGCAGCTCAGGATGAGGTTACAATCTCAGTAATTCCTACCAAGGATACACAAATTGAGAAGTACTCTTGGACTAAGAATGGTAATGCATTCCAATCTGACAGTGATGAGATAACTGACATTCTCTATACCAATAGTGAGTTCGCCGTTAACGCATCAGGCAGATGTAACTCAATTACCAAGAAGGTTACTGTAAGAGCATTGTGGCCTACAGTAATTGTTCCTGACGGTCCTGGTAAGAATGGTGAGTTTGCAAGAGGTTGCAACATCACAGTGTTCAACCGTTTCAACGAGAAAGTGTTTGAAGGTAACGACGGATGGGACGGCACACTTAACTGCGCTCTTGCAAAGAAGGGTGTGAAGGCTGACCCAGGTGTTTATTACTATTACATTGTAATTCCTGACGGTTCAACTCAGAAGGGTATAATTGAGGTAGTGAAGTTCTAAAATTGAATATTTGCATGTCCGTCATACTGAGCGAAGCGAAGTGTCCCGCATTAGCGTGGTCACTTGCTCTGCTCAGCATGACAGGGGCAAATCCTAATAAGTATAACAAAACATTTAATTATGAAGAGTGTTTATACATCGGTTAAGAGAATTTTGTTTTTAGCTGGCATGCTGATGTTTGCCACATCGGCCTATTCTGACTATGTTATCAGCGTATATAAGGATGGTTGGAATCGCCAGTTCACATTCCATCAGGCATCCGGTAGCGAGTTTGTATGTGATAACATTGTTATAGAGAATTACACTGGAAAAACCTCAGATTATATGTTCTGGATTGGAAACGGCGGATGGGAGAGCGGCAAGTCAGAAAATGTTTCCTTGAGCAATTACCTTGGATCATGTGGCTCAGGCGTTTTTTCCGCCAAAATATACAATGATAGCGGGGACAAGAACTACTATCCGCATGATTTTACATGCCAGTCAAATGACTGTGCCGTCCAGACTAAGGGCTCCTCAATACCTGCCAACACTATAATTTTCTTTGACAATTCAAATAACACCATACCTGGTGGCTCCATATATCTTTCAGTGCCTACTGAAAGCGGTAATGGAAACGCCACTACATTAAATCAAGGCAGTTATGTTCCAAGCAGGGACAAATGGTACACTATGACAGATATGGGTAATGGTGTATGGCGCACCATTATTACAGATGCGTCGTCATACGGCCGTATGAGTTTCTGGAGTAAGGATATGTCTGGATACGGTGATGTTTGGCAGGCTACGGTGGCTTTCCAAATTCCATATCAGAGTGGCAAGAATATCTTTAAGTCCAACACTACTGAATGCTATAATGATAACCGTCAGACCTCGTATGCAACAAAGGGAGCCTGGGATACGCGTAGCGGTCTTGACCTTACGGCAAGTGCATACTCCTTCAAGGAGGGTGACACCACACCTATTACTCTTACAGCATTGGCTATAGGCATTCCAGCATCAACTTACATATTTGAGTATAAGACTTTTGATTCAGACCAGTGGCAGACACTTGCCTCTCAGTCAGCATCCACTTATACCTTAAGTGGAGCGGGACTCCCAAGCAAGACCACATACTATCGCGTTAGATGTGGCTCCTATACATCGGAGGAGATTCGCATCGCCGTAATAATGCAATGTAAGGCGGAGAGCAGCAAGAACCTTATAAAGTATGATTTTGGAACATTCAATGTACTGACAGGAACTGGCTCAAGAAGGTCTGCCTCTGGTATGGCTCCTGATTATACTTTCCGTGATTATCCGTCGTTAGTTGATGATGGTGATTACGCTGTAGTGCCTACTCCATATTATTGCGGTTGTGGTGCCGGCTCATCCGAGGGATGTGACCACTGCCACGATGTAGAGCATGACTGCAATGGGAACTATTGGTTCCGTGATTTGGGCGACCATTCAGACCCGTCACACTCAAAATCTCCGTTCGGAGGCATGCTTTTCATAAATTTTGACCAGCATAAGTCTAAAATTGCTTACGAACATGACCTTACGGCAGAGGAGAAGGGTCTCTTTGTGAAGGGCTCCACACTATCATTCTCCGCATGGTTTGCAAGTGCTACAAAGGATGCCGCTGGTATTCCAATTGACATGAAACTGAGTATCCAGTACAAGCCGGCTGGCTCAACTGTATGGCAGGATAAGGCATCTATTGCCACACAGGTTTCATACGATGAAAAGTGGGAGCAGGGTATAACATCTATTGACATAGATGACGTAAACGGAGATTACCGTGTAATCATAGAGAACAATGCCGCCAGTGGGGTGGGTAATGACGTTCTTATTGATGATATATCTCTTGACCTCTGCATTCCAGACTTTAATGTGGAGTTCTATACTAATTCAGGAGATACATACACGTCATACTCATACAAGAATATAGAGCATGTGGAGAACATTCGTATCCCTAAGAAGGATTACGGATTTGGTAACAGTAACACAGTTCTTCTTGTGGCTGTAGATGAAAGCAAGAGCATTGGTCAGGCAGGACGTTATAAGTATTTGGGTGAGATGTCTCTGAATAGTGCAGGTACATACTACACAACAACGCGTTCAGCCACTCAGCTGATGAATGAGCTGAATGTAACCCCTGACTACAATGGCAAACTTCAGGTTATCATCACAGAACCTGGAACTAACATTCCTACTTTTGTCAGAGGTTTAGAGAATGGCACTATCAAGCCGTTCCCAGTGGGTGACACCAGCGTTCTGGCTTCAACTAATATGCTTTCATACAATATCAACTGCCAGCCAGCCATTTCCGCCCACATGAGTTCAACAGAACCTGTCTGTGAACTTTCAGGAAAGAAAGATGGTACAGAAATGCCAAGCATTGATGTTACATTCGGACATATATCTAACTTTGTGGAGTTCTCTCTTGTGTTTGACGGCTCCACCACTTTGGTTAGTCATGAAGAGTTGGATCCTGATAAAGCGGCGGCTGGAAAGTTCTCTGTTTATCTTGACAATTTTGAACAGACTGTACGTGTTCCTGGCACACATACCTTTGTGGTTCAGGTATATGAGTATATGCTTGACAGTCATGGAGAACCTAAACTGATTTGTGAGAAGAGTGCTCAGACAGTAACTCTCGTGGTAAAGGACAAGCCTTCTTATAATGAGAACGCATGGCCTACACAGGTTGACTACTGCCTGCAGAAGTATCTTGAGGTTAGTGCGCTGCACACCACATCATACACTTGGTATGTGGAGAAGGGCGTTAGTCCTACAGAGAACTGGGAGCTTATACCAAACGCCACAAGCGCAAGATACAATCTGCCTGTTGACCTTAAGGACGGCTGGCGTTACAAAGTTGAGTTGTCAAACGAGTATTGCGCTGTGGTTTCAAGTGAGCCTGTAACTGTAAGCAGGGTGGCGTCTGACGCTCCAGCAACTAAGGATTATATTGATTGCGCTCTAAAGAGTGGCGGCACAATGAAACCTCTTGCAGATTTGGTTAAATCGGAGTACACACTGCTGAAATGGTACGAGGCAGACAAGACTACTGTGGTCACAGATCCAAGATTCAACACTGGAGCGGGCACAGAGGAGCCTGTGATATACTATGTGACAGATACAAGAGCCTCTGGCTGTGAGAGTGAGCCTTCAAAGGTTACTGTTCACGTTAAGCCAAATGCAGCTAATCCTGTTGCTGTAACTCCTTACTATAATGAATGTTTGGATGAGAGCAAGAGAGACCTTGACCTCAATACTCTGTTTAACTATAATCCAGACCTTGACTACCACTACTACAGCGCAGCTGGTGCTCTGAACAGCAGCATCGTTGACATTAGCCAGCCTGGTACAAACAAATACCAAGTGGAGGCTGTGCTTGAAGGCTGCTCATCTGATAAGACTCAGATACCTGTAACCGTAGTGGCTGTTTCTAATACTCCTGTGATAGTGGAAGGCGGCTATAATGAGTGTGCGGTTGACGGCACTAAGTCTCTTGCAGATTTGGTTACTTCAGATAAGACAGAACTTCACTGGTACGATGCAGCAGGTGCGGAGATTATCCCTGCGGTATTTTCAACAAGCACTCCTGTTAATGCCAAGGAGTACTTTGTAACCAATACAGAACGTGACTTGTGCGTGAGCAAGAAAGCTGTAGCCACCGTCACCGTGCGTGTGAACTCTGTTAAGCCAATCACCAAGAACTACAAGGATTGTCTTGATGAGAACAAACCAGAACTTGACTTGAACACATTGATTACTAATCCAAGTGAGGTAATGCAGTACAATTTCTATGACGCTGCAGGTCAGCGTATGGGAAGCAGTTTTGCAGACATCAGTGTTCCTGGCACTGCAAACTACTCGGTGGCTGCCGTATCTGAAGGTTGCCTCAGTGAGAAGAGCCCAATGACAGTAACTGTTAAGAACAATGCAGTAGCTGCTGACATAAACGTGAACGGTGTGACTGCTTGTAAGGGCACATCTGCCCAGCTGAGCGCAACAACCACAACTGTTCAGCCTTCACCTGTGTTCAACTGGTACGCCGATGCAGATTTGACTAATAAGATTGCCACAGGTGCTGTTTACTCGTTTACAGCATCAGAGGATAATACGGTGTATGTAACAGTTCAGAACGCAGACTACTGTGAGAACCTGCCAGGAAATGGGGCAGAGGCTGAAATCACAGTTATGATTCCGGTTTCATCAATGAAACTGACACCTGAGAAAGAGGCTATCCGCCTTGGAGACCAGACAGAGAAGACACTTGAACTTCAGCCTGCGGATGTCAGGTTCAAGTCTGTAACATGGACAGCAAATGACCAGGCGTTTGATCCTGAAAGCTTCCCTGCCACACCATATCAGACACAGAACTATAAGGTGGTTCTTGTGGATGAGTGTGACGTACGTCATGAGGCAACCGCTCTTACAGAGGTTGAGTGGCCTACCGTATTTATGCCGTATAATCCAGAAGGCACAAACTTTGATTTTGTGACCGGTGTTGAGGGTGGCATAGAACTGCTGGTGTTTGACCGTACAGGTAACATGGTGGCTCATACATACGACGGATGGGACGGCACTGTTAAGGATGGTAAATTTGCAATGCCTGACGTATATTACTATAAGGCTATACTTCCAGACGGAAGCACAAAACTTGGAGCTGTAGAAATATTGAAAAAATAAATAATCAAAGTATATGAGAAAATTTTATTGTCTATTGTGTTTTGCTTTCTTGGGTGTTGCTGCGTATGCACAGCAGGACTTCACCCTTAGTGAGCAGCTGTTCTCACGTATTGCAGTAAACCCTGCCGGTACAGGTAACAGCGCTAATGTTAACATCTTTTCTGTTAACAGGTTTCAGTATGCAGGCTCTGAAGGCTATCCGTTTACCACGATGCTAAACGTACACGGCTATATAGAGAAGGCAAAGTCTGGTCTTGGTCTTAGCTTCAGCTATGACCGTAGTGGTATAGCATACCACCAGATTCAGGCCAAACTGGTATATGCTTATCATCTGAACTTTGGCAAGCATAACATCTTCTCATTTGGTGTTGGTCTTGGTATCATGAACAAAGAGTTTGACCCTTCAAAGCACCGTTTCCCAGATCCAAGTTCCCTGACACCTGAGTATGAGAGATTCCAGAACAAGACAGTGTTTGACGCATCGGTAGGTATTGAGTATGCTAATCCATACATACTTATTGGTGTTGCAATGAACCACATACCAGGTTTCTTCTTTGAGAAATCAACGCTTACCACCAATCCTGTTTATTACGGATATGCCAGAGGTCTTATCCCATGCGGAGACAAGTTCAAACTTGCACCTGCCGTATCATACTACTATACAGGTCAGTTCCATGTTATTGATGTGAGCGCTACTGGTTTTATAGGTAAGTATGTTTATGTGGGTCTTGGTTACAAGACAGAGACTACAGCATACGCAATGGTAGGCTTTGAGTGGAATTGGCTGCGTATAGGCTATGCCTTTGACGCAAACTTTGGCAAACTTAGCAATGTGGCCTGGACCAGCCATGAGATTATGCTCTCATTCAACATCTCTACCAAGAAGAACGAAGACGGTAAATGGAAATATTAAAATGGGGAAAGTAGTTATTATAGGTTGTGGCGGTGTGGGCACCGTGGTTGTACACAAGGTGGCTCAGAACGCCGATGTGTTTGACGGCATATTGCTTGCAAGCCGTACCAAATCAAAGTGTGATGCGGTTGCCGCAGTTATTAAAGAGCGTTACGGCGTAGAAATTCAGACTGCTGCTGTTGATGCTGACAATGTGCCTGAACTCACGGCCTTGCTAAAGGAGTACAAGCCTGAACTTGTTATAAATGTGGCGCTTCCATATCAGGATTTGCACATTATGGACGCATGTCTTGCATCGGGAGTGAACTATATGGATACTGCAAACTATGAACCTCTTGATGAGGCTCATTTTGAGTATTCATGGCAGTGGGCATACCATGAAAGGTTTAAGGAGGCGGGGCTTACTGCCATCTTAGGCTGTGGTTTTGATCCGGGACAAACTGGTGTATATACTGCTTACGCAGCCAAACATTATTTTGATGAGATTCATTATCTTGATATAATTGACTGTAATGCAGGTGACCACCATAAGGCGTTTGCCACAAACTTCAACCCGGAGATAAACATCCGTGAAATCACCCAGAAGGGGCGTTTCTATCAGGATGGCAGATGGGTTGAGACAGGTCCGCTTGAAATTCATCAGCCAATAACCTATCCTGAAATAGGTCCTCGTGAGTCTTACCTCATGTTCCATGAAGAGCTTGAGAGCCTTGTGAAGAATTTCCCAACCATTAAGCGTGCTCGCTTCTGGATGACATTTGGTCAGGAGTATCTCACACACTTGCGTGTGATACAAGATATAGGTATGGCGCGTATAGATGAAGTGGAGTATAACGGCATGAAGATTGTGCCGCTCCAGTTCCTTAAGGCGGTGCTCCCTAATCCTCAGGATTTGGGTGAGAACTACTCAGGCTACACATCAATAGGCTGTAGAATCCGTGGCATTAAAGACGGTAAGGAGAGAACTTACTACATATACAACAATTGTAGTCATGAGGAAGCTTACAAGGAAACTGGTATGCAGGGCGTAAGCTACACCACAGGAGTTCCTGCCATGACAGGTGCATATATGTTCATGACAGGCAAGTGGCGCAAACCAGGTGTGTATAACGTGGAGGAGTTTGATCCAGACCCGTTCATGGAGAAGGTTGCAAAGAGCGGCCTGCCGTGGCATGAAGTCTTTGATTCAGATTTAGAGTTGTAAACGCTCGTCATGCTGAGCATGGCGAAGCATCTAGCAATAGTATCACCATGTCATTAATTTCTCAAATCCCATCCCCATGCTATGTCCTCTATGAGGAGAGGCTTAGAAAGAATCTGGAGCTTATAAAAAGAGTAAAGGATAAGGCCGGAGTTGAAATTATAATGGCTTTCAAAGCGTTTGCGCTTTGGAAGTCATTTCCTATTGTTAAGGAGTATATTAAGTGCTCAACAGCAAGCTCTCTAAATGAGGCTCTTCTGGCAGTTGAGGAGATGGGGAGCAAGGCGCACACATTTGCCCCTGTCTATACAGATGCGGAGTTTGACTACATTGCCGCATGCAGCTCTCATATCACTTTTAATTCAATATCGCAGTATGAAAAGTACAGGAAACGCACTCGTGGCATATCCTGCGGATTACGTGTTAATCCAGAGTACTCAGTGGTGGAGACTGACATCTATAATCCGTGTGTGGCAGGCTCAAGGCTTGGTATAAAGAAAGAGGAGCTTGCAGGAGGCTTGCCTGATGGTATAGAGGGGCTGCATGTTCACTGCCTTTGTGAATCTTCTGCGGCTGACACGGCTGGGCTTCTGCTGCGTGTGGAGGAACTATATGGAGAGTTTCTTGATAAAGTAACGTGGCTTAACCTTGGCGGTGGCCATCTGATGACCCGTAAAGACTACGATGTTGAACTGCTTGTGACATCGTTGGTGGAATTTAGGAAACGCCACCCTAATTTGCAGGTTATACTTGAGCCGGGTAGCGCTTTTGCCTGGCGGGCTGGTGATTTGGTCTCAACTGTTCAGGATATTGTGGAGCGTGACGGCATTAAGACTGCGATGCTTGATGTCTCATTTGCCTGTCACATGCCAGATTGTCTTGAGATGCCTTACAAACCGGCTATTGAAGGTGCCACAGACCCAGTTGCTGGCAAACCTACATACCGTATGGGTGGGAACAGCTGCCTGAGTGGTGACTATGTGGGGGAGTGGTCTTTTGATGAACCGCTTAAAGTGGGTGACAGGGTGGTGTTTGAAGATATGGCTCACTACACCACAGTTAAAACTACCATGTTTAATGGAGTGACTCATCCGTCTATGGTTCTGGTCTATTCTAACGGACAGATGGATTTGCTGAGAAAGTTTACCTATCAGGACTATAAAAAGAGAATGAGCTAACCGCACGTCGTTTTGTGCTAACCACCCGTCACTCTGAGCGTTAGCGAAGAGTCTCGAAATGTGTGATGAGAAATTTTAAAAAAAATCTCAAATTTTTCTCTAAAAAATTTTGCAGGTTCAAAAAAACGCCGTACATTTGCATCGCAATTGAGGGATGAGGGGTGAGGCTGGTGAGTACTTTGAAATAATGCGAAAATAGCTCAGTTGGTAGAGCATAACCTTGCCAAGGTTAGGGTCGCGGGTTCGAGTCCCGTTTTTCGCTCTTGAAATAATGAGAGCATCCTTCTTTGGATGCTTTTTTTGTGGTACTGAAATTGGTACAAACATTTGCCCAAATGGCGGAATTGGTAGACGCGCTAGTTTCAGGGACTAGTGGCCTTAAGGCTGTGCAGGTTCGAGCCCTGTTTTGGGCACCACAAAAAGACCTTGATGCGTAGGTGGTGAAATTGGTATACACGCTACTTTGAGGGGGTAGTGCCGGTTCCGGCGTGTGAGTTCGAGTCTCATCCTACGCACTAAGAGATATCTTCCAAAAGAGGATGTCTCTTTTTTTTGTTAGTAACCATATAGCTTCACTTAAAATGGTACATGATTTATACATCTTAATGATTACTGCGGGCGTTGTGAGCCTGCTGTTCAAGTTGCTTAAGCAACCTGTGGTTTTAGGCTACATAGTGGCTGGTGTGTTAGTAGGCCCTAATCTCTTTGGTGAAAACCTTGTTAACCATGAGAATGTGGAGGCATGGGGCAATATAGGTGTGCTCTTTGTGCTTTTCTGCATAGGCCTTGAATTCCGTCTCAAAAATCTGGTTGAGAGTGGAAAGACAGCAGTAGTGGGCGCAGCAACCATTATCGGTGGTATGTTGCTGTTAGGCTATGGAGTGGGACGTTTCTCAGAATTGGATAATATGAATTCTCTATTTCTGGCGGCAATGCTCTGTATGTCAAGTACTACCATTGTTATGAAGGCCATTGATGAAGCAGGGCTCAGCAAGGAGCGTTTTGTAAAGGGCGCAACCAGTATCCTTATCTTTGAAGACATTGTGGCAGTGGTGCTGTTAGTGCTGTTGTCAAGTATAGCAGTAAAGAATAGTTTTGAGGGAGGTGAACTGTTGGAAAAGGTGATTATACTTGCAGTAACATTGGTGGTATGGTTTGTGTGCGGTATTCTTGTAATTCCAACATTGCTGCGCTTAGTGCGTAAACACCTGAATGATGAGACACTGATTATCCTCTCTTTGGGTCTCTGCCTTGGCATGGTGCTGACCGCTGAGGAGGCTGGATTCAGCAGCGCTCTGGGTGCATTTGTAATGGGTATGGTACTTGCTGAGACTAAGGAGTCACACCGCATAGAACAACTTATGTCACCGCTCAAGAATGTGTTTGCGGCTATATTCTTTGTATCTGTGGGTATGATGATTAACCCGTCATCACTTGTTGAATATTGGCCTGCCATCCTTTTTGTATCATTAGTGATAGTTGTGGGTATGATTGTTTTTGGTACTCTTGGTTGCTGGTGGGGCGGTGAGACATTCAAAGACTCAATGCTCACAGGTTTCTCATTTGTACAGATTGGTGAGTTCTCATTCATCATTGCAGCCTTGGGAAGCAAACTTGGTGTTACTGACCCTGTAATCTATCCTATTATAGTTGCCTCCAGTGTGCTTACCACATTCCTTACACCATATATTATGAAGGCTACAGTGCCTTGCTATAACTTCTTGTATAAACACTCCTCTCCAAGTTTCCGTAGCAAGATAGACAAACGTGAACAGGATGTGGAACTGGCTGAGAAGACGGCTGAGTCAGCTACGGTGAGTGATTCTCCTTCTGCAGCTGACAAGGTTCGTAAGGCTGTACGCAAAACGTTTGTCACTAAACATATAGTAAATCTCTTCTTAAAGAATATGGGAGAGCATGATGCAACGCATGAAAAAAAATAAGAAATAACATTAGGTGTTGATAACTATATGCACGTATAGACTTTATGCGTGCATATTTTGTTTTATTTTTGTATCGTAATTACTTTTAATATTTATTTTTGCTTATGAAAAGAATTAAACTATTTGAAATGTTTGCATCGCTGCTATTTTTAGCGATGCCAAGCGCGGTGCTGGCTCAGCCTCGAATCCATACTGAGCCGACGCCTCTAGATTTGACCTACAACGGTAATGCTCAGCAATTGCTAAGTCCGGGTGATGTAGATTATGGCAGATGGCAGTATAGCCTAACCTCAGGCGGCGATTGGAGCTATGATATTCCAACAGCAACAAGTGCTGGAGAATATCCTGTTTATGTCAGGGTTGTGGCATCTGATGGTCCTCATTACAATGTGTATCTAGGTCCTATCATCGCAACTATTAAGAAGGCTGCACCAGAATTCAGTAGAATTCCAATCGCCAAGAGTGATCTTATGTTTAACGGCAAAGCTCAGGCGTTGGTGAATACCGGTTTCACCGATGACGGTGTAGTGGAGTATAGGTTGGGAAATTCCGGCTCATGGGGTACTGGAGTCCCTACCGCAGTAAATGCAGGTGAGTACATTGTGCACTACAGAATTGTAAATGGTGAGAACCATTATGATGGTGGCAACAATAATTTGCTTGTTACTATCGGTACTCGTTACATCACCGCTACAATTGAGGTTGTGCCTAATCCTATTGAGTGTACAGGTTACACTGTTAAACCATCAACTGTAAAAGTTATGGATTCAGGTATAGGCTATACTCTTATTGAGGGTGAGGATTACACCCTTACAAATGAAGGAGGTGTAGCCCCTGGTAATTATGAGGTTACTGTTACAGGTAAGGGAAATTATATGGGCTCTCAAACTGTCAACTATTCAATAGTAGGTAGCCTTTCTTCAGCCGATGTTAAACTTGACTATGCTTCTGCTGTTTACACAGGTAGCGCACTCACTCCTAATGCAACAGTTAAAATCGGTTCCATAACTTTGGAGAACGGCACTGATTACACTGTTGAGTATTTTAACAATGTCAATGTAGGAACTGCAACTGTCAAGGTTATAGGTCTTGCTGGATACACAGGTTCTGCAACTGCAACATTCAATATCACTCCTAAGCAGCTGACTGAGGATATGGTTACATTAAATGAGGACCGCTTCACCTATAGTGGTGGACCCCAGAAACCTGAAGTTTCAGTTAAAGATGGCGGTGCTGCTTTAGCTACATCAGATTACCTTCTTGATAATGCGGGTGGTACAAATGCTGATAATTACTATGTGACCGTTTATGGTGCTAATAACTACACTGGTACCGTAACCAAGATGTACATTATCTCGCCCAAAAATGCTGAAACAGACCCTTCCATCACAGCTGAGTTGGTAGATGGTGATAACTTTGTTTATAAGGGAGTTAGTCAGACACCTAATATTCGTGTAAAATACGACCGTATTCCGCTTGAGGAGGTTATAGACTACACAATCTCATATCAAGGCGTTACTGATCCTTCTTACAACAGCAATATGGCTCCAATAGCCGCTGGTAAATATAATGCAGTAGTTAACTTTACTCGTAACTATAGTGGTGAAAAGGAAGTTGAGTTTACAATAAATAAGGCTCCTCTCACCATTACAGCAGATGATTTTACAGTTGTTTATGGTGAGGATGCTCCTCAATATACTGTAACCTACAAGACATTCCAGGGTGGTGAGGATTCTGATGTTCTTGACGGCGCACTTGCATTTGATTGCTTATACGAAGCTGGCAAGCCTGTTAATACATACAGCATCACACCAAAAGGTTTTGAGTCTGACAACTATGAAATAGAATATAAGCCGGGTACTCTTACCGTTGTTAAGGCTGATGCTAAGGTTGTAACTGCTCCTGTAGCTAATGACCTTACTTACAATGCAACTGAGCAGGAGTTGGTAGTCGCCGGTTCTGCTGAAGGTGGTGTAATGAAATACTCACTTGACGGTAATAATTACTCTGAGGAAGTTCCTACAGCTGTAAATGCTGGTGTTTACTCTGTTTACTACAAGGTTGAGGCTGACGGCAATCACAATGATTACGTAGCTCCAGAACCTATCGCTGTTGAGATTAAGAAGGCTGAACTGACTGCTACTGCAGATGACTTCACTATTATTTACGGTAAGCCTGCACCTAATTATACAATAAGCTATGATGGCTGGCAGGGTTCTGATGATGAGTCAGTACTGTCAGGTGATCCTGAGTTTGCTTGTGACTACGAGCAGGGCAGCCCTGTTGGTAAGTACGTTATAGTACCAAGCGGTGTTGAGGCTAATAACTACAACATCGAGTTCATCAACGGTACTCTTATTGTAAATCCTAAGTCTGCTACAGACCCAGACATTACAATTGAGCAGATTGATGAGGAGCCTATTGTTTACAAGGGCGTTCGTCAGGCTCCTAACATTGTTGTAAAAGACGGTGACAAGGTGCTTGAGGAGGTTATTGATTACGCAATATCATACACTGGTGTTGATCCTACTGTTTATGACAGCAAGATGGCTCCAATTGCCGCTGGTACATACAATGTAGTGGCTACTATGAAGCGTAACTATACTGATGCAATTGAGATTGAGTTCACAATTGACCCAGCTCCTCTTACTATTACAGCTGATAACTTTGAGGTTGTATATGGTAACGAGGCTCCTGACTTCACTGTAACCTACAAGACATTCCAGGGTGGTGAGGATCCAGATGTTCTTGAGGGTGACCTTGCATTTGACTGCTCATACGCAGTTGGCAGCGGTGTAGGTACATACACAATCACACCAAGCGGTCTTGTGTCTAACAACTACGCAATTGAATACGTTGAAGGTACTCTTACCGTTGTTCCTGCTGAGCTTGCTATCACAGCTGATGACAAGAGCGTAATCTATGGTGATGAGGCTCCTGAGTTCACAGTAAGCTATGATGGCTTCAAGGCTGGTGATGATGAGTCTGTGCTTGATGGTCAGATAGAGAACACTTGCGAGTATGCGCCAGGTTCATTCGTAGGTGAGTATGCTATCACTCCAAGTGGTGTTACATCTGAGAACTATAACATTACATTCATTGATGGTAAATTAACCGTAAATCGTGCAGAAGTTTACGTGAGCGGCGCTACAGTATATCCTGCCAAGTTTGAGGATGGCGGTATTGAAACTGTTATTACAGATAATGGTGAACTTAATGGTGTTAAACTTCAAGATGTTATAACTCACACTGTTACTTCTGCCGTTTACAGCGATGCTGCTGTAGGTGAGAACAAGACCATTACATTGACTTATGAGCTCAATGGTGATGCAGACCTTCTGACCAACTATCTCCTCAAGCCAGTATCTGAGGACTATGCATTGGCTGGTTCAATTATTGAGAAAATTATTCCTGATAATGAATATCAGAGTGAGGATGAGGCTACTATGGTTGTTAACGGCATTGAGATTTATGCATACGGCTACTGCGATAATAGTGATTATAGCCTGAAGTATCATCTTAAGAGCGGTACCCCGGATCAGTACAAGATTGTATTTGACAGTGACCTTATTGAAGACGTAGATTGGACAGATCTTGAGACTCCTGGTAAGGAGGGCGTTATCACCCTTGCATTGCCAGATGAACTTCCTGCCGGTGATTACAACATGACTGTATCTTTCCGTGACGGCAGATTTGACTGGCTGGAGAGCAGTCCAATACCTGCTTCTATCCACGCAACTGTTGCAGAGTCATTTGTAGTTCCACTATTTAACAATACTATAGCCATTGTTGATACATGCCAGTGCTTCTCTGACATCCAGTGGTTCTATCGTGCTAACGAGACTGAAGAATGGGAGGCACTTAGAGGCGCTACAGGTTACTACTATCACTCTAATGAGAAGCTTACAGGTGAGTACTTTGTTCGTGCAAATATGAACGGTGTAAACATCTACAGCTGCCCACAGAAAGACATGGATACCCTGTATGGCTCAAACAAGAACGCTAATGTAACAGTTAGTGCTACCCCTAACCCTGTAATTGATTTTGTAACTATATCAATTGAGGGTTCAAAGGCTCAGAACCATACGCTTAAGATTGTCAATATGAGTGGTGTTGAGGTGTTCAGCACAACATTTGATGGCAACTCAATCAGGGTTGACATGACAAGCTACCAGCAGGGCAACTATGTTGTAAATGTTGATGGTGTAACCGCCAAAGTGATTAAGGAATAATATGTGGAATCTGCAAAACAATAATAAGAATATGACAACAAAACGTATATTTTCAATAATGGCTGCTGCGGCACTGACCCTTACGGTCAGCGCCCAGAGCGACTTAGATAATTATATTGGCGTGTCATTTGGCGGTGGACTGAACTCTATGCTGTATAATACAGTTGACGGAAAGTCCGGCCTTGGATTCGGCTTTGACGCTGGTATCCACTACGCACGCTTCTTTAATAGATGGATAGGTCTTGGATTTGGTGTACAATACACTAACTCTAACGCCAATATCACTTATAACTGGAGTGAGGTTACTCCTGGTATGGTTCATCCAAGTAATCCTAACACTCCTTGTGACTTTACTACAAGTTTCAATAATTTCCGTGAGCGTCAGAACGTGGGGCTTATCAGTATCCCTGTGGAGGTTATGTTCCGTAAGGTGGTAAGTGATAATTGGGCTGTTATCTTTGGCGCCGGATTGCAACTTGATTTGCCAATCTATGGTAATTACATAGCCAAGGGTGGCTCTTACACCACCACTGGTGTGTTCCCGGAACTTGGTCCTCACGTTATAAGTGATATGCCAGAGCATGGCTTTAGCACCTACAACACTGCTCAGAATGCTAAGATTAACAATCTTGCAAAAGTAGGAGGAAGTGTTATTGCTGACCTTGGCGGCCGTGTGGCACTTAGCAAAAACTGGGGACTCTACATTGGTATTTATGCTGGTTACGGTTTCACAAATCTTCTTGCTGGTGCCAAGACTGAGACTGTGGTTGCTATTAACCCAGCCGATCCTTCTAAGATTAATTACAATGGTACTTTTGACTCTGGTGCTACAGACAAGGTTAATCTAATACGTGCCGGACTCAAGATTGCTGTTGATTGTGGCTGGTATGACAAGAGCAGAAGAAAGAAAACTGTTGTAGCTGAAGAGACAATTATCACTCCAACGGACACTATTGCAGTTGTAGCTGTAGAGCCTGTTTCTAATGAGCCTACTGAGGCTGAGATAGCTGCTGCTGAGGCTGCTGCTGAAGCTGCCGCTAAGGCTGAGGCTGAGCGTCTTGCTGCTGAGGCTGCCGCTCTTGAGGCCGCAAAGAAGGCTGAGCAGGCTGCTGCTGAGGCTCACTATGAGGCCCTGAAGACCAAAGTTGAGTCTATTGACTTCCACTTTGAGTCTGCAGGTGAAAAGTTCAACTTCAATTCTAATGAGAGGCCTGTAGTTGACGAGCTTTGCGAGATGATGAAAGCAGATAAGAGCATCAAGGTTCTTATCACTGGTCACACAGATAACACTGGTGACGCCGCAAAGAACCTTAACTACTACGGTGTTAAACGTGCTGAGGCTCTTAAGAACTATATGGTAAGCCAAGGTGTTTCAGCTGACCAGATTACTTGCGAGAGCAAGGGTCAGACACAGCCTGTAGCTCCTAACACAACTAAGGAGAACCGCGCTCTGAACCGCCGTGCACACATCACAGTTCTCTAATTCTTAGAGATTAAATTATGAAAAAATGCTTCCCAAACGGGAAGCATTTTTTTGTGTATATCTATAAAAAAGAGTATCTTTGTGCTCGTTTTTGAAAAATACAGTGTATGGCGTTTTCCGCATCGTGCGGATTCATAGGGAATCGGGTGAAAATCCCGGACAGTCCCGCTGCTGTAACTCTTGTTAACGGTGTGCCATGGAAGCCACTGCCTATTATGGTGGGAAGGCGGCATAACCGGAGAGAAGTCAGAAGACCTGGCGCATACAATGCTCGGACGAAAATCCTCGAGGAAGGGTTACTGAGATTGTATCGGAGTTACGGTTACCGCTTAGGTGCGGACTGATGCAATACGTTAATCTTTTCTCAGGAGGGAAAAGATTTTTTTGTTTAAAGTCTTTATATACTAACCATGAAACAATTTAATGTAAAAAATCATGTTCTGGCACCTCTTACCATACTTTTGGTGCTGTTCTTGTGGTTCGCTCCTGCATCAATGTTCCACATTGACGGTCTTACTGTGGTTCAACAGCGTACCATCGCCATTTTCTGTTATGCCGCGCTTATGTGGATGTTTGAAATCATTCCGGCATGGGCTACGTCAGTAAGCACTATTGTAATGCTGCTTCTGGCGGTCTCCAACAAAGGTTTTGCAAAGCCTGAGATGGGAAGTCTGGTGAATTTCAAAGAGATTATGGCGGCTTTTGCTGACCCTATCATCATGCTTTTCCTTGGCGGTTTTGTGCTTGCCATTGCGGCCTGCAAGGTGGGCCTGGATGTCTATTTGGCGCATATTCTGCTGAAGCCGTTCGGCATCAAGTCTAAGTATGTGCTGCTCGGCTTCCTTGTGCTTATAAGCATTATGTCAATGTTTATGAGTAATACCGCCACCGCTGCCATGATGCTGGCGTTTCTTGCTCCTGTTATTAAGACTCTGCCAGAGAACGGCGGCGGACGTATCAGCCTTGCAATGTCTATCCCTATTGCTGCCAACATAGGCGGTATTGGTACGCCGATAGGCACGCCTCCTAACGCTATAGCCATTGGTCAGCTTGCATCTGAGGGTATTGAAATAGGCTTTGGCAGCTGGATGCTCCGTATGGTTCCTGTAGTGGCCATAATGATTTTCTTCTCATGGAGGCTGCTTATGCGTCTCTTCCCGTTCAAGGCTAAGACTATTGAAATTGTTATTGACGGCAAGTGCAATAAAGACTGGAAGTTCTGGGTTGTGACTGTTACATTCCTCGGTACCATATTGCTCTGGATGACCGGCGAGCTTACAGGACTGAATTCCAATGTGGTGGCTCTCATTCCGTTTGCTGTTTTTGCTGTGACTGGCATTTTTGAGCGTAATGATTTTGCCAAGATTGACTGGCACGTGCTATGGATGGTTGCCGGTGGTTTTGCGCTTGGCACTTCTCTTAACAAAACAGGTCTTGCTGCTGCAATGGTTGAGGCCATTCCGTTTGGCTCATGGTCTGCTATAGCCGTGCTTATAATGGCGGGTCTGCTTGGCTGGCTTCTCTCTAATTTTATTGCCAACTCATCTGCGGCTAACCTGCTTGTGCCTATCTTAGCTGTTATTGGAACTGCCATGGCAGATAATCTTGCCCCGATGGGCGGCGTTACCACACTTCTTGTTTGTGTGGCTGCTTCAACATCGTTCGCCATGTTGTTCCCTATATCCACACCGCCTAACGCTATTGCCTCTTCAACAGGACTTATTAAAACACATGATATGACAAGGGTGGGTCTTATAGTAGGTCTTATTGGTATAGCTGTTTCATACGGTGTGCTGCTGCTGTTCCCATTCTAATTAATGACACGATACTATGTTTTCTACAAAATATATTAAAACTCTTTTACTGCCTATGCTGATGTTGGCCACTATGCCGGCATTGGCTGCGCAGGATTCCGCCAAGGTGGCAAGAAGGGCGGCCGTGAAAAGTCATCTGCAGCAGCACTTCAAGTTCTACGGTTTTGTGCGTAACTATTTCACGTATGACAGCCGTGAACTTATTGCAGGTACTGGTGACCTCTACAACTATATGCCGCGTGATGAGAACTGGAACCAGACTGTGGAGGAGGCTGCCGTTTCAGGCGTGCCACGTGAAGACCTTAATGATGTGAGCACATTCCGTTTCCTCTCATTTACCACCCGTGTGGGTGTTAATGTGGTGGGTTATAAGTGGCGCCGTACGGAGTTTAGCGGTAAGATTGAGGCTGATTTCTACATCGGGCTTAGTGCGGTAGGCTCTCAGACACACAAACTAACAGGAACCGCCCAGTTGCGATTGAGACAGGCGTATATGACTCTTGGCTGGGACAGCCTGCGTATGGGTAAGAATAACTTTGCACGTGTTGAACTGCTTATGGGTCAGGCCTGGCATCCAATGGCGGCAGACCTTTGTGATGTGATATCGCTTAACACTGGCACGCCTTTCGGTCCGTTCAGCCGCACACCGCAGGTTAAGATGGACGCAAAGCTTGGCAAGTATGTAACTCTTACTGCCGCTGGTCTCTGGCAGATGCAGTATACTTCTATTGGTCCTGACGGCCAGTCTGCTGAGTATATTGCCTACAGTAAGACCCCTGAAGCTTATGTGGGGCTCTCTGTTCAGAATAAGGGGTTCCTTATGCGTGCCGGTGTGGATGTGCTCAGTATCTGCCCTCGCCATATCGGGGAAGTGAAGGATGCCGCCGGCAATGATGTAAAGGTGAAAGTTTCTGACCGTATCACAACCTATTCTCCGTTCCTATATCTGCAATACAAGCATGGTGAGTTCTCTATCAAGGCCAAAAGTGTGTTTGCTCAGGCTGGTGAGCATTTGAATATGAACGGTGGCTACGGTGTCAAGGCTGTAAGGCCTGACGGCTCATACGAATACACTCCTACGCAGACATCCTCTACATGGGTGAGCCTCGTTTATGGCGGCAAGGTGGGGGCTCAGGAGAATAAGCATCCGCAGAAGCTGCAGGGCATTTTCTTTGGCGGCTACGTATATAATTTTGGCACTATGGACCCGCTTGCAACCAAGGATGACGGTTCTCTGTATGGCTATTACTATCCGCGTGTAAAGAATATGAACCAGATGTGGCGTCTCTCTCCTACGATACTCTATACTGTAGGCAAGTTTCAGGTAGGGTGTGAGTATGAGGTTACCTCTGTGCTTTACGGTGATGGCAAGATTAACCCCGTCAACGGCCTGTCGCAGAACGGTCTGCATTGGGTCACCAATCACCGCGTACAGATAATGACGAAATACAACTTCTAGTATTACAAATTAGGGAGACTCACATCTCCCTAATTTTTTTGTATTTCTGTGAATCTATTGCATAACGCTTTACGCCTTGGCTGTTCCTATAGCTTACTGTCCAGTCAAAGGCGTTGCCCATGATGGAGATGTTTGTTTCTGCAGGGTTCACAGGCGGCAGTCCGGTCTTTACTATGGAGTAGCTGCCACTTTCTAAAACATAGAAGCAGCCATCTTTGTCTATTATGAAGCCAAGCCAGCGCTGGTTGCGGAACTCTGTTACAAACATATAGAGTATATCAAGGCCTGCAGGTGTTTCAATCTTTCTGAAATATGGGCGGCCCCGCTGCATTTTCAGGTTGTATAGTGAGCCTTCTGAGTCTGTGATAAGGTAGCCGTTGTCATAATCTTTGCGGTTGGTGCCGTTGCCTGCTATTACTTTTGCGGGGAAGCGGAAGCCTTTTTTCTGCATGGCTTCTGTAAATGTGCGGCTCTTTTTCTCATTTATACAGTTGCTCTTCATCTCTACAAACTCTATGCCTGTGGATGTTATGCGGAATACGTCATCAGGCATGCTAAGGTCAACTCTTCCTGACATTGATTCAAGCAGGAAGTAGAGTGGTACCATGGGTTTGTTTATTTCTGACGGGGAACTGCGGAACGTGAAGTTCTCTGTCTGGAAAAAGCGTGCTGTCACTGGTACGCCGTGTAGCGTGTCTGGCAGGCGCTCTTCTGCTATCAGCTGGCGGTAGTAGAATGGCGCAAGTATGGAGTCAAACTCCGCCTCGGTGTAGCTGCGGCCTTTGACATCGGTGTATACAGGGGAGTCACCTGTATGGTCCATAATGGCAAAATCTTCTATTATGCCGCTGTACATTACAAACTGCTTTGGCTCACTGCGGTCTGCTATAAAGTGATAGCACCACGGTATGAACTCTATAAGTAGCACCGATACAATAATCCACGGTAGAAATCTTAACGCTTTCATTCCACGCCCTCCTTAAATCTTGTGGCTGACAATATTGGCAGCAGGGTGAATATCAAAACTAAGAGTACCATTGGCAGAAGCCATTTATTATATGCCTCTGGCTGGCTCTCTGCAAAGAAGTATCTCATTATGGCCGCCGATATGAAGATGTCTGCCACTCTGATTCTCCAAGTGGGTTCCAGCACCACCCATGCTGTGAGAGGGTAGGCTATTAGTGCCGCCAGATGCCACTCCACGGCGGTGAGCATTATGTGCTTCACTATCTCTGTGGTGAAAAAGTGCGCCACTCCTGCGTATAGTACCGCAAGGTTCACTGTAAATAGCAGTGTGAGTGCGCCTAATCCGTACATTAGCATTGAAAACATGGAGCTTACATAACTTACTGGCAGGTGCATGGTGAGTTTGAGGCGCTTCTGTATCATCTCTGGCACAAACTGTGTTATGGCGGCGGCTACGGCGATGAGCAGCGGCAGGTATGTTATGTTTTGTATAAAGATGGCGTCTCTGGTTATGGCCACCTCCCACAGATGCTCTGCGCCTTTAATCTCTATCACTCGGCTCAGATTCAGTAGGTTATATGCTGAAAATCCTAATAGCGTCAGTGACGCCATCAGGTAAAACCATCTTGTTTTAATCCACTCTTTATAGTACATAAATTATTTCTTTCAATTTTCAACTTTCAATTTTCAACTTTCAACTTTCAACTGAAATCAGTATTTTCCTGTAAGCTCAATAAAGGCGTCCTCAAGGTTTGAAATTTCACTGGCTCTGCTTCCTACCATAGCTTTTGCTCTGGATATGACATCGCTGACAGAAGATTGCATGAGGATTTTGCCGTAGTCCATGATGATGCACTCGTCTATAAGGCGTTCCATGTCTTGGATTATGTGTGACGTGAGGAATACGGTTTTGCCGTCTTTCTTTACAAAGTCTCGCAGATATTCCACAAATAGGCGGCGATAGCCTGGGTCAAGCCCTATGGAGAAGTCATCAAGTATCAGCACCTCAGGGTTCTGCGCCATTATGAGGCCTAAAGCCACTTGTGAGCGCTGGCCGCATGACATCTTTGAAATCTTCTGTCCGTCAGCTACTTTCAGTAGGCTCATCAGCTCATAATAGGCTTTGCTGTTCCAGGCAGGGTAGAAGCGGGAGTAGAATCTCTCTATCTCACGTATGGTCATAAAACTGTACTGCACATGGTTCTCTATGAGCAGGCCTATGCGCTGGCGCCTCTCTGGCGGCATGGTGAGTATGTTCTCTCCAAAGATGCGGCACTCTCCGCTCTGTGGTTTCAGAAATCCGCTCAGTATGTTTATGGTTGTGGTCTTGCCAGTGCCGTTCTTGCCGAGCAGCCCCAATATCTTTCCCTTTGGCACTGTGAAACTCAGGTCTTTGTAGATGAGCCTTTTGCCGTAGGAGTGGGTTATGTTAATGCACTTAATCATAAAAGAATTTTCAACTGAAATATAACACTATTGGTATTGCTATCCCCAATAATAGTTCCACGCCTCCAATGCCTATAAGGCCGTTACGGCCTTTGAGCATTATAAGGCCGGTGAGTATCACTATAATCATAGAGGCGGCAAACAGATCTGAGAATATAGTCCAGGCTCTGCCGGGGTTATAGTGCAGGCGGCTCATCGCGCCCAAGATGGGGCGGCGGCGAATTCTCTCATAGGTGACATCGCCGGTGGCGGTGTCTATTATAAGATTAGAACCGCTCTTGAGAAACACCTTCAGCGCACTGTCATTGGGGTAGTAGTGCTTGGTGTAGTTCTTCTCCTCATCGATGTCACGCAAGATGTTTTCAACGATGTATTTTTTATCTACATTCTCCTTATTGGGGAGAGGCTGGCTGAGAGTGTACTGAGTAACAGTTATGTCGTACTGGCTGTTAAATGTGTCCTTGTGGTTCATGGCTATCCCTGATATGAGATAGATGATCAGAACTCCTGAAAACAGGTATGACAAATGACGGTGCAGCAGGCGGCACCATTTTCTCAGTGTGTTCATCTGTTACTCTTCTATGCTATAGTCTATTGCCTCGATGTGGTAGAACGCGATGTAATCTTTACCTCCTGCCTCCATCTGGGCTGCTATCTTGTCACGGAATGCCTTTATGCGGCCTTCTGTGGTGTTGGCTGTCTCCTGACGTGCTTTCTTCTCTGTGTCACAGCCTGCGGTCTTGCTCTCGCCGTGCTCTTCTCCGCCTGCGGTAGCAACTTGTGCTTCCCATGCCTGCAGGTAGGCTTCATCTATGCGGTCCTCTGTCACTATGCCTTTTACTGTAACTATGTGGTTAACGCACTCTGGCTTGAAGGCTCCAAAATCACCTGCCTCTATGCGTATGGTTTTGGTGTCATCGCTGCCCATAAGGAATATTTTCCTTGCTCCGTGCTTGCAGGTGTGTGTGCATACGCCCTCAAGGGTGATGGTGTCTCCCACAAGGCTCTCCGCCTGCTCCAGCACGTCATCTACTTGCAGAACATTTGCCTGTTCTGCGTTATCATTTTCACTACTTCCATTAGACGTGCAAGCAACCATTGCTAAAGCAACGGTTGCAAGCATCGCCAATCTAATTTGGCTCAAGAAATTCATTTTACATTCAATTTTACTAATACTTATTGTGATACTAACACTTTTTGTGATTTTGAATTTGTTTTAACTATGTAGAGGCCCGATGCGTTTACAGGTATCTCTGTGTGTGCCTGCGCCTCTGATATTGAAGCAATCTTGGCTCCAGCTATGTTGAATACTGCTACTGCCTCTCCTTCTGCGCCCTCTATGCTGATAACTCCGTTTGAGGCGTAGATTTTAACATCGGCTGTGTCAGATATATTATCCTCAACTGTGGTTGGCTCGCCATTTTTTGAGAAGTCAATATTGCTGCCAAAGTCAAATCCTGATACAAGGCTGTAGAAGTTAGTGGTGTTGCCGTACGAAGTGTCGCTGCCAGTAGGTGTAACCAACGTTTTTGCTCGCAGTGGCAGGATTATCTTGCTGCCGTGGAAAGCCATGCAAGGCCAGATTGTGGTCATTGTGTTGGTGTTGCTGTAGAGTTTGTAATCCACGCTTTTTGCAAATGTGGCTCGGTTACGGGACTGGAACTTTACGGCGTTCTTTGCCATATCGTAGCCCCATACGTAGAGGCTGTCTGTATTGTCTATCACTGAGAACACCTGAGATATAAGTGTGGTCTCATCTGATATGTCAAATCCGTCTTTAATGCTGCCGTCTGATGTGTTCATGCGTACTACAAACCCCATCTGTTTGTCTTTCATCGGGGCAATCTTAGTCTCGTTGTCAAAATCAAACTCTCCTACAATAGCACCGCAGATGTAGGCGTACTCGCTGTTGTTTGCAATGGTCATTGCGTTCAGCTTGGTGGTGTAGAGTAGTTTTGTGCCGTTGTCATAGCCTTTGTTCTCAAGTACGTTAAGGGTGTTTGCGGTAAGGGTCTCTGGATTTACTTTACTTACCCAGAGGTTCTCAGCTCCGCTTACTGAACCTGATGACACTGTTTTGCCGCCAAAGCTCATCGGCTGCGCTAATGAAGCAACTACGCCCATTGTGTAGAGGCTGCCGTTGCCGTAAACAATGCCTTGGATTTTGTCCTCTTTGTTGGCGCCTGTAACAGACATGTTTCCGCTGAACTGCAGGTCGCTGTTGAATTTCAGAAGCACGCCGCTGTTGCGTTCTTGTGATGGTATGACCGCATCGCCGAGCTTGAGCTCACCAATCATTGCGGCTGCCACGTACATATTGTCATCGCCGTCAGTGGCTGCTCCGTAAAATGTGAATTCGCCATCAGCTGAGTAGCCGCGCTCAAGGGCTGTAATCTTACCGTCGGCAGATATCTTGGCAAGCACTGGCTGATATATCCATTTATAGGTTTCTGAGCCAGTCTCCTCCTGATAGTTATAGATAAGGGTTTTGCCTGTATTGTCTGTTGAGCTTTTCAGTGTTATAAGCACGTGTGAACCGTCTTGGTCTGACTCTGTGTGGCGTGCCTTAATAATCATTACTACGCCGCCGTCAGTGGTTGGGATGAATACTGTATTGCCCACATCCACATAGCCGCCTGCGCTATAAACAGCCCAGTCAGGCTCACCGTTAATGTTATGTTTCACCAGCACCATATTATGGTTTGGTGAATTTGTGTTTGTTACTGACACTTGAGGTAGCGTATAGCCAAAAAAGTTTACTTCTGCCTGCGTTCCTCCTATGGTAAGATAGTTCGCAAGTGAGAAAAACGCTCCGTCATAGCCTGTTACTATGTTGTACGGTGAAGATGTACACTTGCTATCAGTCATTGAGAGCTGCTCATTCCACGTGTTTGTTTGCGCTACAGCCCCCGATGTTAAGATTGCAGCTGCAATGGTTGTTAAAAGTAAAGTTTTTAATCTCATATAGTTGTTTTTTTAGTGGTTCCCTCGTTTTTGTTTTTCACGATGCAAAATTAGTGCGGCTTAATACGCGGGTCAATCCTAAAAAGTGGGTAAAAAGTTGCGGCGAGGGGTGGCGTGGTATCATTATTTGTTGGGAATTTGGGGCTGAGAGGGGGCTGTGATTGATATTAGATGTAAAGTTTACTTTAATTTTGCAGTGAAATTATCAACTAATATGAATCGTATATCAATCACAGTCCTTGCAGCCCTCATGCTTGCGGTTTTGGCGGGGTGCGGAAGGGAGACAGCTGAGGCTCCGCTTGTAACGCTTAACACTAACGTGGTGGAGATTATGTATCCCGCTACCAGTGAACGTATGACGGTGAGTGATGAGGTGCTGAAGTTCACTAACCGCTCCACGGGTGAGCAGATTACTGTTAATAAAGGTGATGATGTGACGTTACTGATGGGTCTGTATGATTGTGAGTATTCCGCCAAGGCTGAGCTTGACGGGGTGGAGAGTTCCATCTACGGTTCTGCTAATTCTATTGTGGTGAAGAACTCTTTGGCTTTCTCTTTGCAGAGCTACATGGTGACTAAGGCCACTGATTTTATTATAGAGGAGATATTTTTTGCCGGCACTCTGCAGCCTACGGGCAAAACTTATAACGGTGACAACTATGTGAAACTCTATAATCCTACAGACCATGTGCTATATGCTGACGGCGTGGCTTTCTGTGAATCTAAGTTCACTTCCTCCCAGCTTTGTACTTATGACCCCGATATCAGAAATGAGGCCGTTACTGTGCAGGCGGTGTACGTTGTGCCAGGTAGCGGCATGGAGCACCCTGTGCAGCCAGGTGAGAGTTTTCTGATATGTGATGTAGGCATTGATCATCGTGTCTCCAATCCTAATTCCATAGACCTCTCCGCCGCTGATATGGAGTGGTATGACGAATCATCGTCCGCCTCTAACATGGACATTGACAGTGAGACAGTGCCTAACCTTGACAAGTGGTACTGCTACACGGCTTCATTCTGGATTTTGCACAAGCGTGGGCTCAAGTCTTACATCATAGCCCGTATTCCTGTGTCAAAGGCTGAATACTTGAAAGACTACATCTATGATTATGAGTATGTGATTCATGTGGCTGCTGGTGATTTCTATATGAGCAGCTCTGATTACAAGATACCGAACAGTTGGGTCTTGGACGGCGTAAACTGTTCTGTGGTTTCTGACCATCTGTGGAATATTCTGCCTCCTTCCATCGATGCCGGCTGGACTTGGTGCGCCAAAACTGACGAGGATGTGAACAAGTCTTTCCACAGTGTGCGACGTAAGATGTTAGGTCTTGACAAAGACGGCCGTCGCATTCTCAAAGACACCAATAACTCCACCAATGATTTCAATCCGTGCGTCACTGCCTCCCTCACAGAAGAGCAGCACGGCTCCACCAATGTCAATGGCACAAAAGCTACTGCCGTAACCTATGATGGGGTTTGGAGCATTGAATGAAGATACTTCGACTAAGCTTTGGCTAATAGTTCGACTAACTGTAACCAACTTTATTAAGTTTCAAACAGTTTTAAACAATTCAAAATGGCACAATATCCAAACGTGCTTCTTCCCGAATATAGTTAGTTTGTATTTTGAGTATAGTGTATGTAACTGGGATGTAACTAGTATGTAACTGGTTTTTCAATTCATCATCGGAGCTAATGTGTAAGTTTCATAAATAGAGGAGTTTACATATAAGGTCTGTATGTGACTGGTATGTAACTAGTATGTAACTCTCGTACTTTAGTTTTTAATTTTGAATATACTTTTACTAACCCCCATTTCTTTTCCTCAATTCCTTCACTCAATATGGGGAATTTTTTATATATTCGTACCCAAATCGCGAATTAATGTACAAGATATGACAGAGAAAGAATTACAACAATATCTCATTAAGCAATACCCAAAAGAGGATGAGGGCTGCGAGTGGAAGGAGTATAAGAATCTGAAAAATGACTTTAGTGGGCGTGAGAGGGATGATGTTATTTCCTACGTATCGGCATTGGCCAATATGGAAGGTGGACATCTGGTTATAGGTGTTGTAGATAAAACGCTGGAGATAGTGGGTACTAATACTTACAATTATTCAATACAACAGGCAACTCTTCGTCTGACGGACTTGTGCGCTAATCTCTCAAGTGAGGGATTGGATATTGAGGAATTCACAACAGATGATAGTCACAAGATAGTTTGGGTGATACATATTCCCAAACATCAACCAAAACTTCCTGTCTATGCTCACAATAAGGCATGGCAGCGAATAGAAGACTCATTGGTGGAACTGACCCCAGAGAGGCTAAATGCCATTTTGGAAGAACAACTTTTTACTCCCGATGATTGGTCTGCAGGAATTGTGGAAAATGCAACGTTGACAGATTTGGATGATTTGGCGGTTGCAAAGGCGCGTGTAATGTTCAAGAAGGTACACTCTAGAATTTCAGAAGGAGAAGTTGATGGTTGGTCTGTGGAAGAATTGTTGAGTAACAGTGGCGTGATGATTGAAGGTAAACTTACACGTGCCGCAATTATTCTATTAGGGAAACCTACGGCAGTATATAAGTTGAGGCCTGCCGTAGTGGAGGTGACATGGACATTGCGCGATGATAAAGAGGACGTGGTGGACTACGAACATTTTACGGCTCCATTCATATTAACGGTGGATGAGATACTGGGTAAAATTCGCAATCTTACAATGCGTGAGTTGACTGGAGGAACTTTATTCCCAGATACAATGAAACAGTATGATAACTATAGCATTCGAGAGGTGTTGCATAATGCTATAGCTCATCAGGACTATACACTGCAAGAGCGCATTAACTTTGTGGAGAATCCTGGATACATTTACTATGAGAATGGTGGTAGTTTTATTCCGGGTACTTTGCAGAATGCACTGGCTATCCGTGGCCCACAGCGACATTTCAGAAATGAATGTTTGTGTAAAGCTATGGTTCACTTTAATATGATAGATACTGTGAGTCGAGGCATCAAGAAAATTTTTGATGAACAGTGGAGACGTCATTTCCCTATGCCAGATTATGAAATTGATGCTGTAAACAAGGTGGTGGGTGTTAGACTCTATGGTAATGCTATCAATGAGAAATATACCAAAATACTGAAAGAGAACAAAACACTGAATTTACAGGAGTGCATTGCGCTTGATGCTGTACAAAAGGGACATCAAATAAATGAAGAAACTGCAAAAGAGTTGTTGGGAAAGGGGCTTATAGAAGGTGAATCTCCTAACTACCAGATATCATTAAGGTTTGCCAAAATGACACATCAGTTGCCTGAATATACTCGCGTCAGAGGGTTGGAGCGCTCAAAACTGAAACAAATGGCGCTGCAATTCATACAGAATGCTGGTGATGACGGTGCTAAACGAGAAGACATCTATGAATATCTTAAAGCAGCGATGCCTGGGAATAGGAGCGATGAACAGCATTTACGATTGTTAGGAAATCTGCTTAATGAGATGAGAGATGAAAAACTTATTGAATTAGCAGGAAAAGTATGGATGCCAAAAAGACTAGAGAAAAGACTAGAAAATGACTAAAAAAGACTAAAAGCAGCCCAAAAAGACTAGAAAAGACTAAAAATGACTAGAAACTGTTTCAAAATCTAACCTCAAAATACACCGCGGCAGTATGCGTGAGGTTTTGGTGGAGGAAGGCGGCGGTGTAGGCGGCTTTGAGGGTGAGCGCCCAGTGGGGTTTGGGAGCGTAGGTGAGGCTTAGGGAGAGGCCGGCATCGCCGTGGCTGCGTGAGAGCTGATTGAAGGTCTGGCGCACCGGCTGGTTCCAAAGTGTGGGCTCGCCTATGTTCATGTAGCTGTGAAGCGCCGCATTGTATGATGCGTGGACGGCGGTCTCAATAATCCACTTTGGCAGCACTGCCATGTATGTGGCTTCTATGTTATTTGTCAGATGATTGAGTTCCTGAAGGTATGACGGATGGAAGTATGACTCCGTAAAGAATCTATACCCAATCTTATATGTTAGCGTAAAGCGGTTTATTCCTCTTGTAAAACCGTAGTTTGCCGCCAAGCAGCCAAACGCCTGCTGCATTCCGTACTGGCGGATGGAGCCTATAAGCGGATAGATATTGTCCGCCGCATCTCCAAAAATATTTTCAACTCCGGCTCTGTTTACATATCCGCCTTGCAGCCCCACAGAGCTGAAACGGCTTCCCATAATAAAGTGATATGAGAGGTCTGCGTAGGCAGCGTGCTCACGGCTCTCTGACATGGGCAGGTTATTTAGCGTGGAAATTATATTGGTATAAGATGAATATCTGTAGTTTACGGCGGAGTTCCATCCTGCGCTGAGGCTGAGCAGTGCTGCGTCGGCTTCTGCGCTGTACCCATTATAGACGGTTGAGGTGTTGCTGCCGTCAAAACGCACATACCTGTTGCCAAGCCCTGTAAGGTGTACCACGTTTGGCGTGCCCTTTTCACTATAGAACTTCAGAATGTTGCTTTGGTTATATATGCCTGCGCCTACATGCACGCCAATGCGCATGGAATCATTTATGCCGTATGATGTAGCCACTTTTACGTTAAGGTCTGAGACTATGTTCTTGGGGCGTGGATCTACACGGCGTGCCTCTATGGTGGCTCTGTAGGCTGCCTCGGCGGCGATGTCAAATTTGTGCGGCAGACGGACGTTAAAGCCACCGCTTATCTTGTAACTTTGGGTTGAGAGGTCTCCGCCCACGCTGTCCGCCATGACGTATGGTGCCAGACGCATATAGTCAGAGGTCTCGCTAAACTGCATATTGCGAATTTTGCCTCTTGTATATGATGCACCTCCCCACACAGCCCCCTTGTTAAACAGCTGGAAAGAGCTGACCGCCACATCGCCGCCTACATAACCGGAACCCTCCTGTGGAATCACTGCCACTTTTTGTGTGCTGTATAGAAAATCCATACCTACATTTGTAAGGCTGTGGCTGTAGCGGTAGCCTCTGTGAGAAGTGTTCTCATAGACCATGCTGAACAGACGTTTGCTATCAGTGTGCTCATTTGCCGCAATACGTTGTATCACAGCCGTGCTGTCTGCGGCATGGCATACGGTCTCCAAGGCAAGCATAATAGTTAATATGTAACTCTCAATTCTCAATTATTCACTAACGTTCATCAATACATCTCAACCCTCCATTCATTTCGAGATCCTTCGTTTCACTCAGGATGACGTAGATGTTTAAATTTTCACCGTCATCTCCATCCCAAAATATGGTGATACGCTACGACGTATCAAAATTCCGTTTCTCTCAAAATCTGGTGTTATGTTGATAATCTTGTTTACAAACATGGATATAACAAACCACTTGCCTATGTTTTTTGTAACCTTAAAGTTAAAATAAACGGCTGGCGGCACAGTGTAACGTTCAAATGATGCAGGGTTTATGTTGCGTACAAGCTGCTTGAGCACGGGATTCTCCTCCACATCCTTGTCAGTGAACTCATGAAGCGAGCCGTCTTTGTAGCTCAGGTAGTGCGTGGGCCTTCCGTCTTGGAACAGACGCTGGGTTGACACGTACCACATAGCTTGCATCGATGTTGTGAAAATTAGCCCCCACTTAGGTATCTGCGTGTCAAACAGCAGGTTAGTGGATAACTGCTCGTTTATGCGCCCGTCGTCCGTTACATAGAGCCCCACATACATATCGCTGAGCGGAGTGTTGTCAATCACAGCAGAGACAGGGTAGTACATAGGCTGGCTGTTCCTGTAAGTGCTTCTGAACCATGCACCGCTGAACTTTATAGACGTGCATAGCGGCTTTATACGCACAGATGTGAACTCAAACTCCACGCCCATCTTGTCCTGCTCACTTCCGTTTGTCACATAGCTGTAGCCGTCAAGTTTCCGCACCACGGTATATGGAATCTTTGTAAGGTCTGGCTTGTCTGTCAGCTTTGAGTCCTCAATCACAGATGCGTCATATTTTTTGTATTCATACACACCGTAGTTGTTTGACTGCCTGAACCCCGATGTCATTTTCTCATTAAAATAGCTGAGCCACAGACGGTTGCCAGCAAGGTCAAAGTCAGCCCTCACCTCCCACTTCATGTTACGAGCCGGTGCCAGATTATAGTTTGTAATATTCTGGCAGTAGCTTATAATGTTATAGCGGCTGTACTTCTCAGGGTGAGACTGGCTGTAATAGCCAAGCTGAATAATGTCAATATACACAGGGTCAGGGTAGAGCTGGCTCACCGTAGGCATACGGGTGGTGGAGCCTATTCCGGCAGAAATAGACACACTGTAATCCTCTTTTCTTCCAAAGTACGGCGATGTCCACTGAGCATTAAGGCGCGGGTCCCAGTACAGTTTTCCAGCCATGGCGTACTCTCTGTCAAGCCCTAACAGCCCTGTGGCTCTCACTCCGGCCCTAACATCAATGGTATGCCCGTTTATACGTGCTGTTAGCTGGTCTTGCAAGTAAAATGCAATGCTGTTCAGCGCAGGAATAGTGTTGTACGCCCTCGGCCTTGCACCCCAGCCAGACGATGAGAGCGGATGAGACATATCGTAGAGAGGTCCCTTGCCAAAGTTCTTTGACATGTCCCACTCAATGCCAGCCTTCACATGGTTTCGCACGGCACGTGAGTTAAACTCAAAGTCAGCGGATGCTTTGGCAAAGGCTGTGAATGGTTTGCCATCTACGGCGTAATTTGCTACATACGGTTTGAATAGCAGGTAAGCATCATACTCTCCAGGCTCCGTGGTGCTTGGCGCTATGCCGGCCCTTGTGGGAGACACTAACAGCTGACGCTCTAAATAGTCAAACTCCTGTGTCAGGCCTGCGTTCAAACTTGCCCCCTTAAAGAACTTTATGCCGTAACATTGCACTTGTGCTCCCATAGCGGCGCTTAGTCTGTGGTAATCTGAACGGAATGTGTTGATGCCCCCGTAGCTTAGGTCAGGGTCAACCTTGCTATTGTCAAATGAACCTGTGTAATCAACTGCAGGGGTGAATGTCCAGTCAGTATGTTCCGTGGATGCTTGGGCTGTAAGGCGCACAGATGCGTTTGCTCGCTTATAGTTGTCGAGCGGATTGGTTATGTCAGAGTAGGCGTTAAGAAAACCGCCGTCAATGTTCATTACGTAGTTCTGTGCGGAGTCAAGCGCAAAACCTTTGCCCAGTGATACGAGCTGGCTTTTGTCATCAGCTTTGAAACGAGCCTTGAGTCTGGTGGGGCGGCGTATCTTCTTTATGTTCATTACGCCGCTTGTAAGGTTGCCATACTCCACCGACGGTATTCCTCTTATCACCTCCACACTCTCAATGTCGTCAGTGCTTATGGTGCGCATATCCACACCAGAGTTGGCAATTCCTTTCACTCCTGTGGATGCTGTGGCAGCAGCCCCGTTTGTGTACTGCATGTCTGCATCGGTGTTTATGGGTGCGCCATCTACTAAGAAAAGGGTTCCCAAGGCGTTTGTCATGTAGTTTGTGTTTACGGTGGCGTTGCCTGTGGCTCCTATTGTGCCTGTTTCACGCAGCGATGCGGTGTTTACATCGGTGAGGGCGGGGTCCTTTGCAATACCTCCCGGCAGAAGTTCCATAAGATCCCCCACATTTGTAGGCTGAAGGTGCTGCATGGCATCCCTGCCAATAACAGAAGTGGAACTGAGGCTCTTTAGCTCTGAGGCTGTAACCACCACCTCATTAAGACTCCCTGACATTTCAGCGTAACCTGCAGGTGTGCCCGCATTTTCGCTGTCATCAGCTTGACAGTGGAAAAGGGCGGATATGCAGATTAGAAGAATAAAGAGTCGCTTCATTGGCCGTGCAGGATTTTGCAGTGCAATATTACTGCAACATTACCACATACCCAATCCCAAAATGTTGTGATTTTGCCAGTTAACTATTGTTAAAATAATAGTTTTTTAGCAAATTTGCACCCAATTATTAGTGCTATGTACAAATTTACAGATAAAATGTGTGACCTTATGTCACATGAAGAAGATGCAATTCAGATAATAAGCCGTTTTGGTCTTGAGATGGGAGTGGGGGAGCAGACAATAGAGCAAGTGTGCTCATCACATGGAGTCCATACTCCCACTTTTCTGGCAGTGGTTAACTATAAGGTGTTCAAGCATCGTGCTGTTCCTGCTGATATTGACATCCCCACGCTACAGAGGTACTTGCGTAATGCACACACTTATTTCTTAGACTTTCGTCTGCCACGCCTGCGTCGCTCTCTGATTGAAGCCATTATACCAGCAGACCCAACAACAAAGATTCCTTGGCTTATATTGCGCTGCTATGATGAGTTTGTGGATGAGATACGCATCCACATTGATCATGAGAATAAGGGAATGTATGACGAGCACGAACATGATGACCAGCGTATAACAGATAAACTCACAGAGATAAAGAATTTAATAATAAAGTATTATCCTACCAAGCCCACATCCACAGAAGGTACTGTTACATACACGCTTATCAGTGTGATGAGTGACTTGTGGCATACAGAACAGGATTTTGCGGACCACTGTGCCATAGAGGATGACATTCTGCGTCCGGCGCTTACAAACATAACCCCTCAGAGTAAGACGCATAAGCCGGAACCTGTGACAGAGGATCTGAGCGAAAGGGAGAAAGATGTGCTGATTCAGGTGGTGAAAGGTCTGAGTAATAAAGAGATTGCAGATGTGCTCTGTATATCAATGCACACTGTGATTTCACATCGTAAGCACATAACAAGCAAACTTAATATACATTCCACTGCAGGACTCACTATTTATGCCATTGTCAATAAACTGGTTGACATAAATAGCTTAAAATAAATCTTTTTTTGTACATTTGCCGCCGATAAACGCTTTGACCTGAATAATATGAAATTTTGCAGTTTTTCAAGTGGTAGTGACGGCAACTGTTACCTTATTTCTACAGACACCTGCGGAATTTTAGTTGACGCAGGTATAAGCGTCAAGACCATAAAGAAAGACCTTGAACGCATCGGTGTTCCGCTGAAGAAGATTTACGCTGTGTTTGTAACCCATGACCACTATGACCATATTGCGTCAGTGGGGACGCTTGGAGAGGTGTATCACATACCTGTTTATTCCACTAAGCAGATACTTGATGGTGTGAACCGTTGCTACAAGGTTACAGATAAGCTCTATGGCAGCCGCCATCATTTTGAAAAGGGTGAGACTGTGAGCATAGGGGATTTGCGTATAACCTCATTTCAGGTTTATCATGACTCTACAGACTGTGTAGGCTACCACATAGAGCAGGCTGGAGCACCGGAACACAATATAACCATAGCCACAGACCTTGGACATATAAACAGTGAGGCCATTCCGTTTCTTATCAAGGCAAATAATCTGGTTATTGAATCCAACTATGATGAAGAGATGCTGCTCCAGGGGCCTTATCCACTGTTTCTTAAACAGCGCATACTCAGCCAAAGCGGTCATCTTGCCAATCATATTACAGCGCGTTTCCTTGCTGAAAACAATCAGAGTCATTGGAGAAACGTCTTCTTTTGCCATTTGAGCAATAAGAACAACACGCCTGAGAGAGTGGAGTATATGGTTAATAGCAAGTATGATGAGTGCTGTGTTCCGCAGGAGCAGCGCCCTAATTTCATAATTCTGCCTCGTACCAAACCCATAGACGTGGTGGAGTTGTAGGATTTGTGTAAAAATACTGCATAAATATACATAAATCTTGCGGTTTATTTAATTTTTATTCAAAAATAATTATTGCGTGCGCATTTTTTTGTTAATTTTGCGCTCGGAAAAAGATTTATAGTTATGAGTGAAAAAGTAAAGACATTAAAACAGGTTGCAGTTCGCTTTTCAGGCGACTCAGGCGATGGAATGCAGCTTGCGGGAAATATTTTTTCCACTATTTCCGCAACTGTAGGTAATGATATATGTACTTTCCCTGACTATCCTGCAGATATACGCGCCCCGCAGGGCTCGCTAACAGGTGTGTCTGGTTTTCAGGTACATATTGGAGCAGACAGGGTGCTCACCCCAGGTGATAAATGTGACGTTCTGGTGGCTATGAACCCAGCCGCCCTTAAAACACAGTATAAGTTCTGCACTCCACAATCTGTCATTATAGTGGATTCAGACAGTTTTGGCGAGAATGATTTGAAGAAGGCTCTTTTTGCCACTGACAATCCTTTCGCGGAGCTTAATATAAACAATGAGGTTATTTCAGCCCCAATCTCCAGCATGTGCAAGGAGAGCCTGAAAGACTCAGGTCTTGACTTCAAGGCTGCCATGCGATGCAAGAATATGTTTGCCCTTGGTCTTGTCTGCTGGCTTTTTGACCGCAAACTGTCACTCGCAGAGGATATGCTCCGTGAGAAGTTTGCCAAGAAGCCTGAGATAGCGGCTGCTAACATAAAAGTGCTCAATGACGGTTATAACTACGGGCATAACACTCATTCAAGTGTAACCACTACATACCGTGTGGAGAGTGCGGAGGGCAGCAAGGAGAAGGGACTATACATGGATATTAACGGAAACAAGGCTACAGCATACGGTCTTATAGCCGGAGCTGAGAAGGCGGGGCTAAAGCTTTACCTTGGCTCTTATCCTATCACACCAGCCACCGATGTTCTGCATGAACTTGCAAAACATAAATCCCTTGGTGTCATCACCGTACAGGCGGAAGATGAGATTGCAGGCTGCGCATCGGCTGTGGGAGCGTCATTTGCCGGCGCACTTGGCGTGACATCTACATCTGGCCCTGGTATATGTTTGAAGAGTGAGGCCATGAACCTTGCGGTTATAACGGAACTTCCGCTTGTGGTTCTTGATGTTCAGCGAGGCGGCCCATCCACAGGTCTTCCTACTAAATCTGAGCAGACAGACCTTCTGCAGGCGCTTTACGGACGTAACGGTGAAAGCCCTATGCCAGTAATTGCCGCCAAGTCTCCAACTCACTGCTTTGACGCTGCTTTTGACGCATGCAAGATAGCTGTGGAGCACATGACCCCTGTGGTTCTGCTCTCAGACGCCTTTATTGCTAACGGCTCCGCAGCATGGAAATTGCCAGACCTTGACAAATATCCTGCAATAGTTCCACCATACGTAAAACCTGAGATGGCAGGCAACTGGACTCCGTTCCAGCGTAATCCTGAGACAGGTGTCCGCTATTGGGCTTTGCCTGGTATGGAGGGCTTTATGCACCGTATTGGCGGTTTGGAGAAGAGCAATGAGACGGGCGCAATTTCAACTGAGCCTGAGAACCATAACCTTATGACAAAGCTACGTGCTGAGAAGGTTGCCAAGATAGCAGACTTTATTCCTCTGCAGGATGTGGAGGGCTGCAAGGATGATGCAGACCTGCTTGTTGTAGGCTTTGGAGGGACATACGGTCACCTCAGTGACGCTGTCAGCCAGATGATTGCAGATGGCAGGAAAGTGGCGCACGCTCACTTTGAGTTTATTAACCCTCTGCCTAAGAATACAGAGGAGATTTTGAGAAAGTATAAGAAGGTAGTAGTAGCTGAGCAGAATATGGGGCAGTTTGCCGCATACCTGAGAAGCAAGTTTGAAGGGCTGAAACTCTATCAGTTCAATGAAGTTAAGGGTCAGCCGTTTGTAACTGGCAAACTTGTAGAGGCTTTCACTAAAATTATGGAGGACTAAGCAATGGCAGATACAGTATATACAGCAAAAGATTACAAGTCAGGGCAGCCACGTTGGTGCCCGGGGTGTGGTGACCACGCATTTTTAGCATCGTTGCATAAGGCAATGGCAGAACTTAATGTGGCTCCTCATAACATTGCGGTTATTTCAGGTATAGGTTGTTCAAGCCGTCTGCCATACTATATGAATACATACGGTATGCACACTATTCACGGACGTGCCGCCGCTATAGCCACAGGCGCTAAAGTCGTTAACCCTGATATTACTATATGGCAAATATCTGGTGACGGTGACGGTCTTGCAATAGGTGGTAACCACTTTATTCATGCAGTACGCCGTAACATAGACCTTAACATGATTCTGCTTAACAACCGTATCTATGGTCTTACCAAGGGGCAGTATTCACCTACAAGCGCTCGTGGGTTTGTGAGCAAGTCATCACCATACGGCACGGTAGAGGATCCGTTCCGCCCTGCTGAGCTTTGCTTTGGCGCAAGAGGTCGCTTCTTTGCACGCTGTGCAGCTGTTGATGCTGCAGGTTCAGTTCCTGTTCTTGTGGCGGCAGCCAAGCATAAAGGAGCAAGTGTGGTTGAGGTGCTGCAAAATTGTGTGATATTCAATAACGGTACTCACGATGCTATAGCCACAAGTGAGGGTAGGGCAAAGAACGCCATATATCTGGAGCATGGCAAGCCAATGCTCTTTGGTCCTAACAAGGAATTTGGTCTTATGCAGGAGGGTTTTGGCCTCAAGGTTGTGAAACTTGGAGAGAACGGCATTACAGAAAAGGATATTCTTGTACATGACGCCCACTGCCAGGATAACACCCTGCAGCTTAAGCTTGCCCTTATGGAGGGTCCTGATTTCCCAATAGCTCTTGGCGTTATACGTGATGTAGAGGCTCCAACATACAACGATGCAGTCAATGAGCAGATTGATGAAATCTCAGCAAAGAAACCTTATCATAGTTTGAAGGAGCTTCTTCTGACTAATGATACTTGGGAGGTTAAATGATTTTACGTCATCCTGAGGGCGAGCCCGAAGGATTTCGCAATCAGCAATGCAAAACCCAATAGAAAAAGCGTTAGACCCTGCGGTCTAACGCTTTTCTTGTGTTAATGCTGAGTGTATTTAGTCCTTCACACAACGGACGCTGAAAGCGTAGCTCTTAAAAAAAGCACTTAACCCGTAATTTATGTAGTCTGAATTAAATTCTAAGACGAAGGTGCCAGTTTTACCGTTAGGAGTAGCCGAGCAAAAAGTGGCGCCGCAACCAATATTGTAAGCTTCACTTCCACTGGCACTACCGGCCGGCAGAGCTGCAAAGGAGTATTCATCAGTGCCATTTTCTTTATACCAGCCTGATGAAGCTTTTAACTTCTTTCCTGCATCGGAGCCGCAAAAGTTGAAAAGAGTTTCTAATTCGGCTTTTGTAGGTACATGCCAACCATTTGGACATATACCCTGACGGTTACCTTCAAAAGGTGTGTCCCTTTTCGCTGCATTTTCATCTTCAAGACCAACAGCTGCCGCCCAGTTATACAGATACCCTAATTTTTCTATCTGCGGTAATAGTTCTTCCGTAACATAATTTTGATTTTCCCAATTGTTCTTTTCTGAGGCATTCACACAATATGGAGCGTACATTGCACTTTTAGGATCTTTGTAAGAAAGAATATCAATTTCCGCACCTTCTCTTCCACTCTGAGTATCATATTTATTACTACGCAGATTCTCAGCCATCCAGTATTGATCTCCTATCTTAACAATTTTATACTTATTTCCACAAATATCTGTCACAAACTCATCACTTGAAGGAGTGTCTGGTGTATCCGGACTTGCAGGCTCGTTCTTTTTCTCATTGCACCCTGACATGACCAGCAGTGCAAATGTCATAATTAATGATAATGTAGTTGATTTTTTCATATTCAGAATTTGAAAATAGTTTATCGTTTGCAAATCTACACACAAAATCACGGATGTGCAAATTTATTTTGTGGTTATGGCTCAATTTACTACGTTTTGCGTAAACGTGAATTGATATTATGAAAATCAAAATCTACACCGCAATTTACTGCAAACTTGCACTAAGTTGCGGTGTAGAAATATAAGTTATCCGCATTTTACTGCAAGTTTGCACCTTTTTGCGGATAAAATTAGCGGTTTTGTCAAAAAAATAGCGTACCTTTACAGGCAACAAATTATATTTGCTATGGAGTACGTCAAAAGAGAAACTTATCTGCAGAAACTGATTGACCGCATGGACAATAATGAGGTTAAGATAATTACCGGTCCCAGACGGTCGGGCAAGTCATGGCTACTTAGCCATATCTTTTATGACTACCTTTTGACGCAGGACGTACCTGAGCAGAATATTATCCACATATCGTTCGATATGGATGATGAAACAAATCAGACGGAGCTTCTCAACGCCAAGGCTCTTAAAGATTATCTGTATGGTCGCATAACCAGTACTGAAGAGCATTATTATGTTATGCTTGATGAGGTGCAGGATGTTGAGGGGTTTGAACGTATTGTGAACGGTCTTAACAACAAGCCAAACGTCGATGTCTATATTACAGGCAGTAACAGTCACTTTCTTAGCAGTGACATTAACACCATATTCCGTGGCAGAGGGGATGAAGTTCATGTGTATCCATTTTCCTTTAACGAATTTTGCAGCGGCAGGACAGAGTCTGTGAATGAACTATGGAAGGAGTATTACACATACGGCGGACTGCCTGGACTCAAGAATCATCGCACCCCAGAGCAGAAGACCGCCTATTTGCAAAGATTGTGGAACAAAACTTATCTGAACGATATAATTGACCGTCACAAAATAAGGAATACAGAGGCTCTTAATGCCTTAACGGACGCTATGTGCTCTTCTGTAGGTAGCGTGAGCAATCCAAGCAAACTGAGCAACACAATACAGTCTGTAATGCACATAAAGACAGACCGTGAAACTGTTACGACCTATATGGGTTATTTGAAGGAAGCCTATCTTTTTGAGGAAGCCTCAAGGTATGATATTAAGGGCAAACGCTATTTTGAATCTGTTAGGAAATGGTACGCTACAGACATAGGTCTGCGTAACGCCCGTCTGAACTTCCGCCAACAAGAGATTACTCACATTATGGAGAACATAATTTACAACCATCTGCGTATTTGGGGGTATTTGGTAGATGTAGGCGTGGTTAATGCTCGTGTTATGAATTCCGGCAAACAGGAGAGCCGTCAGTATGAGGTTGACTTTATAGCCACTAACGGTCAGGAGAAGTACTATATCCAGTCTGCCTTCAGTTTGGCGGATGACTCCAAGCGTGAACAGGAGCTGCAGTCTCTCCGCCATATTGATGACAGTTTCCGCAAGATAGTTGTCCAAGGTGATGACATAGCCCCATACACTGACAACAACGGCTTCACCTTTATAGGTTTGTTTGATTTCTTAAAGCATGGGCTAAAGTAATACACCTTCTCCGCATAATAGAAAAAGCGTTAAACCGTAAGGTTTAACGCTTTTTCTATTGATTCTGAGTGTTTTTAGTCCTTCACACAGCGGACACTTAGAGCAAAAGATCTAAGATTTTCATTTATAGAAATCGAAGGAGAATTATAATTCAAGTAGACGAAATTTGCATCTGTATTAGCGCCAGGCCCAACAGTAGGCGTGCTTGCCGTCCAAAAATAGGCTTGCGATCCAACCTTACTAACTTGAGAGCCTTCGCCAAAACCAGCTGGTAAACATGCAAATGAGAAATTATCCGTACCATTCCAATCATTGTACCAACCTGCTTTGCTCTTCAACTTATCTGCCTCATACGAACCTCCACAGTTATCTATAAGGGTCTCATACTCCTTCCGTGTGGGCACGTGCCAGCCGTTTGGACAAATACCCTGTCGGTTGCCGCTAAATGGCTCCACTTCCGCTACGTTTTCAACACCTACAACAGCTGCCCAGCTATACATGTAGCCTAATTTATCTATTTGCTGTAAAAGTTCTTCTGTAACATAGTTCTCATCGAACCAGTTGTTTCTGTCTGAGGCATCTACACAATATGGCTTATACGTAACGCTTTTAGGTTCCAAATAAGAGTATTTAGTAATATCAGCACCTTTTCTCTCACTCTGAGTGTCATATTTTTCACAGCGCATATTCTCTGCCATCCACACTTGATTGCCAATCTTAACACAGGGGTATCTATTTTTACAAATATCCGTAATAAATCCTTTGTCCACAATAATATCACATGTTGCGGTTTTACCATCGGCGGTTGCAGTTATTGTTGTATTTCCATTCCCAACACTGGTAACAAGACCGGTGGCGCTCACAGTCGCCACATCTGTTTTAGATGAAGTCCACGTAACTTTTGGATTTGTGGCATTAGCTGGAAGCACGGTGGCTTCAAGCTGCAAAGCCTCACCTAAATCAGAAAAAGCATACGATGAAATTGACAGTGTTACAGACTGTACTTGAACTTCAGCAGCCGGCTCACTCTTTTTCTCATTGCACCCTGACAGGACCAGCAGTGCAAATGTCATAATTAATGATAATGTAGTTGATTTTTTCATGTTCAAAAATTGAATTTGGTTTATCGTTTGCAAAAATATACATAAATAGGAGGAAATGCAAATAAATTTGTTATTGTAGCTTTTGCTCCTCTTTGAGGCGTTGCTTCTCCTCTTTCTGGCGGGCCTTCTCAGTTTTTTGGTTAGCTACGTACTCTTTATGACGGCGACGGCGGTCTTCACGCAGAGCCTTTTTGGCGGCTTTGATTTTTGCCTTCTGAGCCTTTTCTTTCTCTTTCTTTTCCTTGGCGGCGGCCTTCTCCTCAGGGGTTTTCTTACGCAGTAGTTCTTTATATGTCTTGCCAAGATTCTCCCAAGTGTCAAACGTCTCCTTATACATTATACCAAGTCCTTGTGTATATAGAGCGGTGGAGTAGAGCATGTCGTTTGTTTTATTGTAGGCCTTTAGGCGGAAACGGCCAGATGGGGTGAGTTTGTACTCCACATCAAAGTCACCAATAAAGTTCTCCTGTCCGTACTGGCGGCGGTAACCCAGATTGCTGTTTATAATAAGGCGGTTATTGAACAGGTTTGTGGATACGTTCACTGCTACGGAGTAGTTGTTTGTGGCATCTTTGTTGGCGTCATTATAGTTCACCCCAAAGTTCACATCCTTGCTAATTTGTGACATCCAGTAGTTAAGCTGGCTTGATATGGTGGATGTGGCGAACGATGTGGCTATTGAGCTTGTACTTGTGGAAGCGAGCTGCGGGTTGTAGAACTTGCCAAACAGAAGCAGGAACACCATTTGCTGTGTCATCATATCTTCTGTGTTTATAGTGGCCTTGACACGGCGCACCACCTCATCATCAGCGCCAGGCAGTTCAATGTCAAACTTAATCTGTGGCTCCTGAAGGTTACCTGTTATGCGTGCTATACAGTTCACCTTAACAGAATTTGACTTTATATCCTGCAACATGCTCTCTTCAAGAAGGTCAGAGAGTGATGCCGTGGTCTGATACTTGGCCGTGATGTTAAGAATACCGTTCATAGGGTCGCCGTCAAACGATATGCTGCTGTTTTCGCCCACCTCAAACTTTTTTCGTATGGTGCCTTGCAGGGAGAAGTCATACGCACCTTGCGTAATGTCAAACTTGCCGTATAACTTCACATCGGCGTTCTGGTCCACATTCACCTTGATATTACCGTTACCACGGGCTCGTATCACATCGCCGCTGTGGGCGTCAAGAATAATCTGCGCCTCCACGGCAGGTGTAGCCTCAATGGTGAGATCCACGTTAAGAATAGAGTTTGGCGCCACCTCTGAGAATCGTTTCTTACGCCGTTCCAGAGCCGTTGCGCTACGCCGTATGGTATCTTTGCGTACAAATGTAATAAACTGATTGTCAGTGGCTGTGCGGTAGCTGTCGAGCGGTACGGCAAAGAAGCTTCCCTCCTCAGGCTTGGCGGAAACTATAATGTCCACCTTGCTCTCGTCGCCCACAATCATAGCCTTCCCTGATGCATAGACGGTGCCGTAAAAGTCAGGGAAATCAGCGGCAGTGGTGTTAAGCACCTGCGTGTTGTCTATCTGGAACCCTATCTGGAACTTGAACTTCTGGAACAGGTGGTGCGTTACAAGACCGTCTATAACGCCATGATTCCCATGGTCATCATAGATGTCTATATCTTTAAATATAAAGCGGTCACGTTTAATATGGACGGAGTCTGCAAAGTGGAATGTGGAGCCTAAGTAGTCTATGCCTAATTTGGCGTCGTGTACGTATGCGTCACCCCACAGCTCTATGGCGTCAAACTTGCCGCCTACAGAGAGATTTCCGTTTGCTATTCCGTCCATCTCATGCGAGAAAGTCACAAGATACGGCTCAATAAAGCCTAAAGGAAGTTCGTTTATTTTACACTCAAGCAACATACTCTCCTCCAGTGGTGATACATAGCCGTTTACGTATGATGTGTCTTGTGTGGAGTTGACCACAGTGCCGCTCAGCTCTATGCGCTTGTTCTCTGGGTTAAACTTGGCTTTTGCCCACACATCTGCTATAGGGTGGCGGTTCAATCCAAACTGCTTGACCTCCACATCGGCGTTAATAATAGGGTCTTTATTAAGCGCACCGCCTATGACAACTTTACCTGTAGCTATTCCAAGTAGTTTGATGTCAGGCATATATGCCACCTCACTAATGTATGACAAATCCACGCCCTTTAGATCCACGCTTATAAAATTGCCCTTTATATCACGGTTTATGCCACCCTTGAGCCTCAGATACTGGTCTGTGCTTTCAAAGGAGAGGTCTTTGACAATCAGTTTGTGCTCATCAAAGAATATGGTTCCCTTGTTTATGGTCCAGAGTGAGTCGCTCATAATAATCTCAGACTCCTGTACTGTACATAGCAGCTCTATGTTTGCATCGCTGTGCTTGGGCTTGAAGAATTCGGTGGATAACTTTATGTCTCCGCTAAAATCCTTCTCCACAGTGTTTATAAAATTGAAGTTCAGGTCTGCCACGTTATTCTCCACACCTGCGTTCAGTTTTAGGTAGGTGGTGTCAAGGAATGTTTTGTAAATGGTGCTGACGTCAGCCTTAAGCCTTCCGCCATGCGAGTTCACAAACACCTTTAAAGAATCCATGGTGTTATTGCCCAATGTTATGTTGTTTGTGGTTACATTCAGGTCAAAGTAATCGTCGTAGTCTGAGAATGAGCCCATTACATACGTAGTGTCCTCTATTGTGTTCTTGATGTTGAAAATGTCAGCGATGTCAGAAATAGGTGATATTTTCATCCTGAAATCCAGACGGTTTGAGCTTTTCATCTTATGAGTCTCGATAGGCTTGAGGTTTGTAAGCTCACGAGCCACCTGATACTGCAAGTTGTTAAACAGGGTGGATAGAGTGTATTCACCGTCCACATCAGCCTCTATGAGAGGTGAACGCACTGTAATATGCTGCTCCTCATTGTGTTTTGAGATGTTAACATCAAGGCTGTCAATCACATACACAAGACCGTCATTGCCTATGCAAATTGAGTCTGTAAACAAATACCCTGTAATGTCATCAATGCTGGTAAATTCAGCTCTTGCATCTATGTCGGCTGAAATATTAAGCGTGGGGTAGTCTGGCGTGAACCCCATGTTGCCTAATTTGAGAGTGTCAGAGCGTAGCTTGAGTGTGGCAAGCTTGTTTGTGGAAGTCCCGTCAAAAAATAAATCAGCATACAAGTTTCCGTTGCCGTTTTCATCATTAAAAGTTACGTTAGCTACTGCTTTGTCTGAGTTAAAGATACCGTCAATATTGAAATCCTTGAATGTGTATCCGTTATACTCAAAAGACTTTATCCTGCCTGCTGCAGTAGTGGCAAAACGTTTTTTCCCTATGTAATATACACCGTTAGCATTAAGATTAAAGGTGAGCTTGCCAATCTTCATCTCATCACCAAATATCTTAGCAAAATCAAAATTGTCAAGCCCCACATTACCGTCTATGGATACGGCATCTGTATCTGGATTATGTCCTATATGTGCGTTAGTCTTTATATTGCCGGCGTTGGTGCTTAAAGTGCCGGCGTATTTTGTGCTTTTAAGGGTGCCCATCACTGCACCTTTGAAGTTAGCCTTTGTAAAACCTTCAATCTCCTTAGGCAGTTTGAATGGCTTGCCTGTCAGGTCTGATACGGTATTCTCTATGTCGGCACGGTCAGTTCCCACGTTATTTATAAAGGCGAGCAGTGATATTTGGTTAAGGCCGTTTATGCCTCCGGTTTTAATGGCTTCCGCAATTTTAAGGAGCTTGGCACGCATGTTAAGGTTAGTGTTTGTGCCATAGCTTATGTCTATAAGGCGTATGTCAAGGTTGCCGTGCTCATACTCCATAAAGGTTCTTATGTTCAGCCCGTGACGCATATTGCCTGCCTCTGGTACAAATGGCGCCAAATCCCTGCCGTATATCTGAGTCCGCTGTGTGCTGAAACGGGCGGTGGCATTGGCGGCAAGCAGTGACGGGTGCGCAAGCTGTGACAAACTGTCAAGCAGAATCTCCGCCACAGGAATGTTAATCTCACTTTGCGTAAGCTTCAGCTTAAAATCCTCCAATGCAATGCGGTTATTGCCCAAGATGGTTTTGAACCCTAACTGTGACACCTTGATGCCGCTTTTCTCACGCAGAGAGAATTTTTCAAGCACAAAATTCACAGAATCTGCGGCGGCATGGTTCAGCGATGCCAGAATATTTATGTCTGAGATGTGAATGTGTGCAGGGTCAAAAAGGCCGTCGCTTCTTGGCTCCACCTGTGTGTTGTCAATGTGTATGCTGCAATCTCTCAGTTGTACGTCAGGAGCGTCAAATGTGAGCACAGGAGCCTCTGTCTGTGTGGTGTCCTGCAAGGCGTCAATAATAAATTGCAGATTTGTGCGCCCCGTTGAGTCTGTCTTCAGATAGAACTTGGCGCCGCCCACCTCTACATCGCGTATTGAAATTCTCTTACGGGCAAGTGCAGATATGCTCAGACGTGCTGTGAGGTCTTTTACGTATGCTAACGTGTCTGTGTCAAGGTCTTCAAGATATACGTCATGCAGTGATATTGACGCTGGCATCCTGTATTCTATATTGCCTATAGACACCTCAGTACCCAAAAACTTCCCCGCTTCAGCCGCCGCTTGGTCAACCACATAATTTTGAATGCCTCTGTTTGATAGCAAAAGCGTGATTATTAGCGGCAGTGAAAGTATAATAACCGCTAATACTGTTATTATGGTAAGGAATTTTTTTATAACTTTGCGTCCTAATGTAAACATCTTACAAAAGTAGTAATAAATACGTTATCAGCACCTATATGGGGCAAGAAAATAATCATATTTTTATATTAGGTATAGAGTCATCATGCGATGACACCTCCGCAGCCATAATACGAGACGGCTACCTACTCTCAAATGTAATATCCTCACAGGCGGTACACAGCGCATACGGCGGTGTGGTGCCGGAGTTGGCGTCAAGGGCGCATGAGGTGAATATTGTACCCACAGTGCATCAGGCCATTAAAATGGCAGGTATAGACAAGTCTGAGATAAACGCCATAGCCTATACCAGAGGTCCGGGGCTTATAGGGTCTCTGCTTGTGGGCACATCGTTTGCCAAGGGGCTGTCACTCTCATTAGGAGCTCCGCTTGTGGAAGTTAATCACTTGCAAGGACATATTCTGGCGCATTTTATCAAAGAGGAGGGAGTGGAGTCTCATATACCTGAGTTTCCGTTCCTATGCCTGCTCGTTTCAGGTGGAAACTCCCAGATAGTAATGGTAAAATCCCCCTCTGATATGCAGATAATAGGGCAGACGATAGATGATGCCGCAGGAGAGGCTTTTGACAAGTGCGCAAAGATTATAGGTGGGCCTTACCCTGGCGGCCCATACGTTGACAAGCTTGCAAAAGAGGGCAATCCCAAGGCCTTTAACTTTGCCAAACCGCATATTCCGGGATATGACTACAGCTTTAGCGGCCTTAAAACATCATTCCTTTATCAGGTGAGGGATTTCCTTAAAGAGGATGCTGATTTTATAGAGAAGAACCGTGCAGACCTTTGCGCCTCATTCCAGCGTGCTGTTATAGAGACTCTTATGGACAAACTGAAGCGTGCAGTCAAGGATACTGGCGTAAGGCGTGTGGCTGTGGCTGGCGGAGTGTCGGCAAACAGCGGGCTGCGTGGCGCATTCCAAGACGCCGCCCAGCGTTACGGCTGGGATATATTCATCCCAAAATTCTCCTACACCACAGATAACGCCGCCATGATAGCCGTGGCTGGAATGTTCAAATATATGGCAGGGGAGTTTGATACCATAGATTCAGTTCCGTACTCGAGAACAATTGTGTAATGATAGAATTGGTGAATCGGTGACGTACTGATGACCGTTAGGGAATAACCGGTGAACCGAAAAAATAAAAATATGTACGATTAACCGATTAAACGTCTTAAAATGAAGGAGATTTTTAAATCATTAGCCTCCACAGCCTACTTCATAGTAGTGCTTCTCATAGTGCATTTTGTGTGGAGGGCAGGTTTTAGTGAAGGACACGACCTGTCAGGAAATGAGATAGTAACCTTTTACGGTGGTGATGTAACATCCTTCTTCTCCGTTATAAGCGGCTGGCTTACCAAGGCGGTGTATGATATTCTGGCATCGTGTACGTCTATGGCTATAGAGCTAAAAAAGAGTGCCATATACCTGGTAGAGCAGCAGACACCAATCAAGATAGTCTGGAACTGCACAGGCGTTAAGCAGATAGGCTTTTTCATGCTTCTTATACTATGCTATCCACGCCATTCATGGCACAAGATATGGTTCATATTAGCTGGCGTGGTGGTGCTGTTTGCAGTGAACATACTTAGAATCACTGGTATAATTTACTTCTGCGATGCGGACATATCACGCTTTGAAACGCTCCATGAACTTTCAAAATACGTTTACTACGGTATCATATTCCTTATTTGGATATTGTGGGACTGGAAAATTGCCGCAAATAGAAAATGAGAAACCTTACCGTTGACATAGGTAACAGCAGAATAAAAATATCCGTGTTTGACATCGATGAGCAAATCTTCTCTCAGGTGTTTGATATGCTGACAGCAGACGCTCTTGCCCCCATAATAGATAATTATAAAGTGGGCAGGGCAATAATATCCTCAGTCACAGGTTATGACTATGACTACGTAACATGGCTTAATGAACATTTAAAGACTGTCATACTGCTCAGCAGCAGTGTCAAGGTGCCTGTGAAGAATGGTTACGGCACACCTGAGACCTTGGGTATGGACCGCCTTGCTGCTGTGGTGGGAGCAGCGCATATAAAACCTGGAGCCCCTCTGCTTGTAGTTGACGCAGGAACTGCCATAACGTATGACTATATGAGTGCAGATAGCACTTACTATGGCGGAAACATAGCCCCAGGAGCATTGCTGAGGCTACGCTCACTAAATGAACATACAGACCGCCTCCCGCTTGTGGATATGCGCTCGCATCACTGCACTGAGATTTTAGGGCAAAATACTCAAGATGCCATTTGGAATGGAGTGGTGCGTGGAATTGCTTATGAAATAGAGGGTTACATATCATATTTGAAGGAGCGTGAGAGTAACCTTGAAATATTTTTTACAGGTGGTGACGCTTTTTTCTTTGAAAAATACATAAAAAGTAGCATCTTTGTAGTTGCAAACCTTACGGCTATTGGTTTGAACGCAATTTTAAACTATAATCTGAATTGAAAAGAGTTAACTTACTTCTGATATGGGCAGTGCTGCCGTTTGCGCTTCTGGCCCAGAATCTGACCACAGCATCGCCGTATTCCCGTTACGGATACGGAGAGATACAATCTATGAGCATAGGTGCCACACGCTCTATGGGCGGTATAGGGTACGGAATCCGTGACAACAGGGTTATAAACCCTATGAATCCGGCTTCATACTCATCTATTGACTCGCTCACCTTCATGCTTAACATTGCAGGTTCAGGTACAGTGAACGGTGTTAGCAGCGGTAGTGAGATATACAACCAGTTCCGTGGCAGGGTGGAGTATGTGGCGTTGCAGGTTCCAGTGTATAAGTTTATAGGCTTTAGCATTGGTGTGATGCCTTTTTCAAGCGTGGGTTACCTTTATTCATCCACATATCAGCAGCAAGAATACTCCCATGCTGACAAAAAACTCAATGTAAAGCAGTCATTTGAAGGCTCTGGCGGTTTCACTCAGGCTTATGCAGGTCTTTCATTCAACATCCTTGACCGTGTGGCGATTGGTGCCAACGCACGCTTTATGTTTGGCAAAGTGGAGCATAACAGAATGGTGGAGTTTCCTGATAATGAACGATATGAGAGTACGTACCAGATACATTACATGTACTCCACATCGTGGATGTGTGATTTAGGCTTGCAATACACTCAGCCGCTCGGTGGGCATAACACACTGGTATTAGGAGCCACGTACTCTTTTAAACTTCCCATGAACATAAAGAGTCAAATAACCACATTCACAAACAAACAGGATGTTGATAATACAAAGTATGATTTTGAATTTCCTCAGACAGTGGGTGTGGGGGTCTCTTACAGAATGGGAGATGTGCTTCTGGCAGGTGTTGATTTTGAGTGGCGTGATTTTTCAAACGCACTCTACTACGGGCATACTGACACTCTCCAAACCACTTACAAGGTGGCGATGGGTGTGGATTATGTATATAAACCCCGATCCAAGAGGTACTCTGACAATCTTCACTACCGTCTGGGCGCAAGTTTCGGCCCGTCATACGTGAAGATAAACAATAGCCGCTATATGGAGTTTGCCATAACCGCTGGTGTGGGCGTGCCGCTATTCAATAACCTTACCACGCTTAACATATTTCTGGAGTACGGTCATAGGGGAGATCTCAAAGGAGTGGGGCTTGTGGAGGATTATTTCAAGTTCGGACTTGACATATCACTTAATGAGCGCTGGTTTGTAAAAAGGAAACTAAATTAATATAAACCCAAAAATATAAATGTTATGAAATCATTTAAGTCTCTTATTATGACAGGTTTGCTGCTTGCAGCCGCAACATCGTCATACGCTGTTAAGGCCATTGACAATGGCAGTAAGTTTGGTACAGGAGAGGACAGCATCCGCTGTATGGAGAATGTCAGCCTTCTGAACAGCTACTACAAGATTAAGTCATACGACGATGCTTACAATAGCTTCAAAATTGTGTTTGACGAGTGCCCTCAGGCAGCAGGAAGAACACTTTACAATAATGGTGTCACTCTTATCAAGTATAAGATGAACAATGAGAAGGATGCAGCCAAAAAGAAAGAGTGGTTTAACCTGCTTATGGACTGCTATGAGAAACGAATCCTCTATTTTGGTAAAGACCCAAAATATCCAGAGGCTTATATACGCGGACGTCAGGCTATTGACTATATAGAGTTGTCAGGTGACAAGGATTTTGAAAGCAAGGTGATGCCATGGCTTGAGAAATCTGTAGCAGAGCGTGGTTCTGCATCAGAGCCGGGAGTTGTTGACTACTATTTTCGTATTCTCACACACCAGTATAAAGAAAATCCGGAGCAGCTTAAAGAGAGCTACATAAACAGCTATCTCAAGATTGACAAACTGCTTGAGGGTAGCATTGTTATGAATCAGAAGAGCCGCGATGCCTACAAACAGACTCGTAACAATGTGAATGCTACATTTATAGCATCAGGCGCAGCAGACTGCAAGACTCTTGATGATGTGTTTGCCGCCAAGGTTGAAGCCTCCAAGGATAATGTAATTGACCTTACAACTATCATTAAACTCTATCGTAGTGCAAAATGCACTGAGAGCGACATCTATTTTGCGGCATCTGCTGCAGCTCACCAGCTTAATCCTACATCAGAAACAGCAGCAGGTTGTGGTTACCAGGCTATAAAGAAAGAGGATTATAATAAAGCTCTTGACTACTTTAATGAGGCTATTGCTCTTGTGGAGCAGGGAGATAACGCAGACTCTGTTAAGTATGAATACCAGTATGTTATCACAGGTGTGCTTATGACTCAGCGTAAGTACTCAGAGGCTAAGGCAGCCGCACTAAAGGCTATACAGTATGACCCAACTCAGGGAGAGCCTTACATGGCGCTTGCCCGTATGTATGTGGATCCAGGTGCAAACCCATATAAGGATGACAAGATTCTTGCCAAGACAGTGTATTGGGCAGCCGTTGACAAACTTGAGAAAGCAAAAAATATTGACCCTGATGTGGCAGAGCAGGCGCAGTCTCTTATAAACCAGTACAGAAAGTACTATCCTTCAAAGGAGGATGTGTTCTTCAAACCGGAGCTTAAGGTGGGTGAGTCATTCCATATAGGCGGATGGATTAATGAGACAGTCCGTTGCCGTGACTAAAAGTTTTGTATAAATATACTAAATACTTGAAGTTTTGCATAACAGCCGCACTATTTGCGGTTGTTATGCTTTGTGTTACCTCATGCAGAGGCAAGGTGGTCTCTAATGATTCACTTGTGCAGGTGAGGGACTCTGTTCCTGGCATGCATGCATGGGATGTATCTACCGTAGTGTCTGATTCAGGAGTCACTCGTTTCCGTATCAACACGCCGGAGTGGGTTATGTATGACAAGGCAAAAGAGCCTTTCTGGCACTTCCCAGACGGGCTTCATTTTGAGCGTTTTGATGAGAATCTTGATGTTTTTGCCAAGGTTGACGCAGACTCAGCCCTTTTCTACACAGAAAAGGATTTCTGGGAGCTTATTGGTAATGTACACGCTATGAACCTTGACGGTGAGCATTTTGAGACAGACATATTATATGTGGACCAAAAGGCCGACCGCATATACACAGACCACAAGATGAAGATAACACAGGCCGACAAGATAATAAACGGTGTGGGTTTTGAGTCAAACCAGCGTCTTTCCAGATACACAATACTTAATCCAACTGGCATAATACCTATAGATGAAGAGCCGGAGCAGCAGGATTCCACGCAGGTGGAGCCGCTTGAGGCAAAAGAGTGAAAATGTCTGTTACTACAATTCTCATATTAGTTGCGTTAGTGTTCTCCGCCTTTTTTTCCGGGATGGAGATAGCCTTTCTTTCAGCCAGCAAACTCCGTTTTGAGATAGACCGTCAGAAAAACGAGTTCACAGCTCCGGTCATAGATATCTACTACTCGCACCCAGACAGGTACATCTCCACCATCCTTGTGGGCAACAATATAGCACTGGTAATATACGGAATACTTTTTTCAAGTGTGCTGGAGCCGTATCTCGCCCCAATAGGCAGTGAGGCGCTAAAACTTTTAGTGCAGACGCTTATATCTACTCTCATAATTTTGGTGGCAGGAGAGTTTATCCCCAAGATGCTCTTTAAGAGTATGCCAAATTTCTGGATGAACACCATGTCAGTCCCGCTATTCCTCTTTTACATTATACTTTACCCAATATCCATGTTTATGTCAGGGCTTTCAAAGGCTATTATGAGGCTCTTTGGCGTAAAGATAAAGAGTGATGAGGCCACCTTGCTCGGCCGCGCAGACCTTGACTATCTGCTCCAGGAGTCATCAGACTCCGCCAGCGCCGATGAAAAGGTTGACAAAGAGGTACAGATTTTCCAGAATGCGCTTGATTTCTCCAAGGTCAAGCTGCGTGACTGTATGGTGCCACGTACAGAGATTGAGGCGGTTGCCTACGATGACAGCATCGAGGAGCTTACTGATGTGTTCTGCAAATCAGGGCGCTCCAAAGTTATGGTTTATAAAGAGAGCATAGACAACATAATAGGCTATATCCACACCATAGAGATGTTCAAACGCCCTCAGAAGTGGCAGGAGCGTGTGATATTGGCTCCTATTGTGCCGGAGACAATGGCCGCCAACAGGCTTATGAACCTTATGCTACTTAAAAAGAAGAGCATGGCCGTAGTGGTTGACGAGTTTGGCGGCACCGCAGGTATTGTTACGCTTGAAGATATTGTAGAGGAGATATTTGGCGAGATAGAGGATGAACATGACACTCAGGATTACGTTGACAAAAAACTTTCAGAACGTGAATACATGCTCTCTGGCAGGCTTGAAGTTGACACCCTTAATGAGAAGTATGACTGGCATCTGCCTGTAAGAGATGATTATCAGACACTGGCAGGGCTTGTGTTGTTCGTCTATCAGGGCATACCATCGGAAGGAGAGGAGATAACACTGCCTGGATATACGTTAAAGATAGTAAAAGCCACTCAAAACAAACTGGAACTCATAAGGCTTACGGTGTTGTGAAAACTTTTATATTCAAGGTAAGATATTGTATTGTTTTTTTTTGTATCTTCGCACCCTATATTGAAAAAACCAAATAAAAAGATAATATATGGCAACTTTAGAGAAAATCAGACAAAAAGGCTTGCTGCTATCAATTGTTATTGGTGTGGCTATGCTTTTGTTTATTGTGGGTATGATTGATTTCAACTCCATTTTTGGAGCTTCCCGCCAGAATGTGGCAGAGGTTGACGGTAAGGAGATCAAGATAGCCGACTATGAAAGACGTATTGATGAGATGACATCTTTCTACAAGTATGAGATGGGTCAGAACAGCCTTCCAGACCAATATATGGAACAGATTAGGCAGTCTGTATGGAACTCATTCCTTAAAGAGCGCATCTTAGGAGAACAGTGTGACAAGCTTGGGCTTAAAGTTACAGACAAGGAGGTGGCAGACAATCTTACAGGTGACCATCCACACCCTATGATGAGCCAGTTGCGTATGTTCTACAATGCAGAGAAGGGTGGTTTTGACAAAGCTGTTCTCTATCAGATGCTTGATGCCATAAACGACGAACCAGACGGCGATTTGGCAAAATACTGGGCATTTGTTCAGCGCTCAGTGCGTGATCAGCTGCTTGAGGATAAATATACAGCCCTTACAGGTGCGTCAATAAATATAAACAACCTTGACGCAAAGTATGCATTCAACGCTTCAAGACGTGCCGACATATCATTTACAAACACTCCTTTCTCTACTATACCAGACTCTGCAGTGGAGATTTCATTAAAGGATCAGAAAAACTACTATAAGGAGCACAAGAACGGTTACTACAGAGATAAGGAGAGCCGCTCTATTGCATATCTTGCATTTGACATTGTTCCTTCACAGACCGATTATGATGATGTTAAGGCATGGATAGAGAATCTTAAGAATGAGTTCTTCACCAGTCCTGATTTCATATCAGTATGTAACCAGAACTCAGACGAGTCTTACTCAGATGTGGCCACAAGCAAGGCCGCCACAGATTCAGACCTCGCAGACTTTGCCTTTAGTGGCAAAAAGGATGACACCTTTGGCCCTCAGCTATTTGGCAAGACATACAAGATGGCAAGAATAGTGGAGTCTGGCATTATGGCTCCTGATTCAGCCAAGGTGCGTCACATACTTGTAATGGAAAATTCTTCTGAAAAGACTGAGCAGGTAGCAGACAGTGTTCTGAACGTTCTTGCTTCAGGTGCTGAATTTGCTGAAGTGGCTAAATCAGTATCAAAGGCAGGCACAGCACAGGCAGGTGGTGAGCTTGGCTGGCTCAAAGATGGTGATTATGACAAGGATTTCTCTTCCGCCTGCATAAACGCAGCAGTAGGCAAACCATTCAAACTCACTATGGGCAGTGCCATACAGATTATAGAGGTTACAGAGAAGACAAAGCCAGTGGCTAAGGTTAAACTCTGCGTTCTTAAACGTGATGTTGACGCAAGTTCTCAAACATACGCCGCCATATTTAATGAGGCAAGCCTTTATATGGCTCAGAATAACAACCTTGAGAAGTTTGAATCAGCTGCTGACGCCTCTAAAGGTCAGTTTATACGTAACTATACTGTTTCTCAGTCAGATAACAGAATCGCAGATCTGAAAGATTCAAGACAAATAATACGTTGGGCGTTTGAGAACAAGAAGGGTGATGTGGCCGACAAAGTTTTTGAGTGTGGTGATAAGTTTGTGGTTGCCGCTCTTAAGAATGTTTCAGAGGCAGGCTATCCTGAACTTTCTGAGGTTGCTGACCAGCTGAACGTTGAGATTAGAAAAGAGAAAAAGGCAGAGATTCTAATGAAAGATCTCAAGAGCAAGCTTGAATCAGGTGATTTAGCTGCAACAGGAACCGTAAACGGTGCTGAGGGGGTGTCTCAGAACTCACAGTACGTGAATGGTATAGGCGTGGAGCCTGCACTTTTTGCAACCGTGGCCTCTATGACTCCGGAGAGCAAGCCTGCTGTGGTTAAAGGCTCAAACAGCGTATATGCTGTAAAGGTTAATTCAGTTACAGAGGGTACTTTTGACGCCGATGCTGAGATTAAGAACCTTGAGAACCGCCGTCCTTATAAATACATGGTTTATAAGAGTCTTGAGGAGGGCGCTGACATCAAGGATAACAGAATCACATTCTATTAATAGATAAAACTCACCTTAATAAAAGGGTGATTAAGGAGTCCCCTCCGCACCGTCATTCTGAGCTATATAGCAAAGAATCTCATCTACAACATGGGGCTTTTTAATCATCCTTTTTTTTTGAATTAACAACGTTTCATACATGGAATCTTTAAATGAGAGCCAGAAAAGTGCTGTGATGTATAATGAGGGGCCGTCACTTGTGGTGGCGGGGGCAGGGTCTGGCAAGACCCGTGTGCTCACCTACAAGATTGCCTACCTTATATCATTAGGACTGAAACCGTATAATATCCTTGCCATAACCTTTACAAACAAGGCGGCCAAGGAGATGAAGGAGCGTATTGCCACTATGGTTGATCCTGAAACAGCACGCCGCATTAGCATGGGTACGTTCCATTCCATATTTGTGCGTATTCTCAGAACAGAGGCAGAAGCCGCACAACTTAGCAAAGATTTCACTATACTTGACGCTGATGACTCCAAAAAGCTCATAAAGGATATTGTCAAGGAGATGAAACTTGATGATAAGACCTATAAGCCAGCATCTATTGCGGGGCGCATCTCAAAGGCTAAGAACGCACTTGTATCAGCATCTGAGTACGCATCATCAAAGATGAGGAGCAGTGACCAGGCTTCAAGAATTCCTGAAACATATAAAATCTATGCCGAGTATGAACATCGCCTAAAGGCCTCAAACTCCATAGATTTTGATGATATGCTGATGCTTACGCAGAGGCTTTTCTCCACTCACCCAGAGGTGCTTGAAAAGTATCAGCAGAGATTTCAGTTTATACTTGTGGATGAGTATCAGGATACAAACTTTGCCCAGTATGTCATTATAAAACAGTTGGCGGAGAAACATCACCGTGTATGTGTGGTGGGCGATGACGCTCAGAGTATCTACGCTTTCCGTGGCGCTAATATTGAGAATATACTGCAATTCACCCGTAACTATCCAGAGGCAAAGGTTTTTAAGTTAGAGCAGAACTACCGTTCCACACAAAATATTGTATCAGCGGCTAACTCTTTGATAGACAAAAACCTGCACCAGATTAAGAAAACAGTTTTTTCAGAAAATGAGACAGGGGAGAAGGTGGAGGTGGTAGGCACAGCCAGTGACCGTGAGGAGGCCTCTATGGTATGTTCCAAACTGAAGCTGCTTAAAAGCCGTATGGGAGGGGACTGGAATGACAGTGCGGTGCTTTACCGTACAAACTCTCAGTCACGTGTAATAGAGGAGGCGTTGCTAAAGAGCAACATACCGTACGTAATATATGGAGGTCACTCCTTTTACCAGCGTACAGAGATTAAAGATGTGCTTGCGTATCTTAAATTGCTTGTGAATGAGGCGGATGAGGTTTCACTGAGCAGAATTATTAACAAGCCTTCCCGTGGTATCGGAACTACCACGCTTGCCCGTGTGGCGGAGCGTGCCCATGCCCTTGATGTGCCTATGTTCAGTGTGGTGGAGTCTCCTCTTCAGTATAACCTTGAGGTTAATGCAGGTACAGCAAAAAAACTTACTGCTTTTGCCCAGATGATACGTGAGTTTCAGGCTGTAAGACGTGAAAATGATGCTTTTGAAACCGCAGACTATGTAATAAAACAGTCTGGCATACTGTCTGCTCTTGATGCTGACAGCAAAGAGGAGTTAGAGAGTAAGAAAGAGAATGTGCTTGAACTCCTTAATGGTGTAAAGCAGTTTGTGGAGGAGGAGCGTGAAGAGGGTAGGGAGAATGCAGATTTGCTTGACTACTTAAATAATGTGGTTCTTCTCACCGATGCTGATACTGACGGCTCTGATGCAGAGACCTCACGTGTGCGTCTTATGACAGTTCACGCCGCCAAGGGGTTAGAGTTCAAGAATGTGTTTGTGGTGGGGCTTGAGGACGGACTCTTCCCATGTTCGTCAGCACTGACAGATAATACAGAGATGGAAGAGGAGCGTCGTCTGCTATATGTGGCAATAACCAGAGCTATGCGTTACTGTGTGCTCAGCTACGCCAGTTGCCGTTTCCATAATGGTAAGATGGAGTATCTCTCCAGAAGCCGTTTTATAGATGATATAGACCGTAAGTATTTGAATGTTAAGTCATCTGGTATAGGTCGCTCATTTGATTTCTCAAGGCAGGATGAATCATTCTTCACTCGTAAGAATGTTTTCAGCCGTCCGTCACAGTCACAACAGCAGCCATCTTTCCGTCAGCCTTCACATCTTCAGCCAATACAATCCTCCACTTCCAGATACACGGCTCCTGCTCCGCAGAACACGCCACAGCAGCCTTCCGTATCGGCTGGAGCGTTAATGCCTGGAGTGAAGATACAGCATGAGAAATTTGGCATCGGCCGTGTGGCGGAGGTGAACGGTAGCGGCACAGACACACGAGTTACCATAGATTTTGAATATGTGGGACGTAAGGTTCTGCTACTTAAATACGCCAAAATCACAATAATAGGATAAATTTTCAGTTATAGTTTTGTGAAATCACGTGCTTTAATATACACCTTAATGTTACTGCTACTGCCAGCAGCAGTCCAAGCGGCTGGCAAGGGTACGGCAGACTACACTATATGGGGTTTTGTACGTGACAACGAGGGTAATCTGCTCCCTCACGCCGATGTTTATTCCGCAGACAAACTTTACCATACACTCACCGATGAGCAAGGACGTTACAAACTGGTGATTCCAAGAGACTCTGTTACCATAGTCTATTCATACGTAGGTTTCCTAACCTATTCAAACCATTTTAAGCGCTATGCTAACGTTAAAATCTCCGCTCGCCACGATGTTATGTTTGAACCGGATGTGACAGAGATTGCAGACGTTACGGTGCAAGGAGCCACGTTCCAATACACCACGGCGGAAAAAATAGACATTAGCACCATTAATGTAACCCCAAGCGCCGCTGGAGGCGGTATAGAGGGGCTTATCAAAACTTTTCAAGGCGTAAGTTCCACTAATGAGCTCTCATCGCAGTATAGTGTGCGGGGTGGAAGCTATGATGAAAACAGCGTTTATGTGAACGGCATAGAGGTATATCGCCCCTATTTGGTGCGCACAGGTGAGCAGGAGGGTCTTAGCTTTGTGAACCCGGACTTAGTGGGTGAGGTGAACTTCTCCGCAGGCGGATTTGACGCCCGTTACGGTGATAAGCTGTCATCGGTGCTTGACATTAAATATCGCAAGCCTAAGAAGTTTGAGGCTGGCGTTATGGGAAACCTCTACGGCGCCACTGGCTACATTGGCCACAGCACCAGCAAGTTCTCACAGATACACGGAGTGCGTTACAAGAATAACGCCTTGATGCTCAAGACAATGCCTACGCAGGCAGAGTATAATCCAAATTTTGTGGATTACCAGACATTTCTCACCTACAAGCCAAAAGAGAGTGTGGAGCTCTCATTCCTTGGGAACTTCTCACAGAACATATACAACTTCAAGCCTCAGACCCGTAGCACAACATTTGGTCCCATTGGCATGATGAAAAACTTTACTGTCTATTTCTCAGGGCAGGAGCAGGATGTGTTCAGAACCATATTTGGCGCTTTCAGCGTAAAGTATTCACCCACTAAGAGAACAGACCTTAACTGGACTGTTTCAGTGTTCAATACTGAGGAGCACGTTACTTACGATATTGAAGGTGAGTATTGGCTCAGTGATGTGATTGATAACAGCGGAGCCACCAGCGATGTCACCGGTGTGGGTAACTATTATGAACATGCGCGTAACCGTATGTCATCGCTCGTAATCAAGGCGCAGCATGACGGATTGTTCAAAATAACACCAGAGAACACTCTCACATGGGGCGTGGGCGCAGCATCGGAGTTTGTACATGAGAGAACCAAGGAGTGGGAGATGAGAGACTCAAGCGGCTACTCCATACCGTACATTCCTAAAGAGACCAACCTTTATTACAGCCTCACATCCAATAATGACTTAAATGCCACAAGAACTTACGCCTATATTCAGGATTCGCATCGTTGGCATTTTCAGAAGGGTGGTGTGCTTGCTCTCACGGCTGGCATAAGGGCAAACTACTGGGGCTTTAATAATGAACTTACCGCAAGCCCACGTATAAATATTGCATATTTTCCTGATATAAAGCCAGATATACGTTTCCGTCTTGCCACTGGAATGTACTATCAGCAGCCGTCTTACAAGGAAATAAAAGACACTATGAGTGTCAACGGCAATTTGCAGTACTACCTTAACCATAACATAAAATCTCAGCGCAGCATTCAAGTGGTGTTTGGCATGGACTACTATTACCATTTCTTGCGTCACCCGTTTAAGCTTACTGTGGAGGCTTACTATAAGAATCTTGCCAATATAATCACTTATAATCTTGATAACGTGAGTGTTAGATACACGGGAAAGAATAACGCCCACGGTTATGTGGCTGGCTTTGATGTTAAGTTGTTTGGTGAGTTTGTGCCAGGGGCAGACTCTTGGATTTCATTCTCCATGATGCGTGCTATGGAAGATGTTGATGGTGACGGCCATGGCTACATTCCGCGCCCCACAGACCAGTTGTTTAACATCTCCATATTTTTTCAAGACTATATTCCCCGCCTGCCGCAGTACAGGTTGCACCTGCTTCTTAACTTTGCGCAGGGATTCCCCACCGGACCGTCTCGTGGCACCAGGTATGAAGCTTCACGCTTCCGTGCTCCCACGTATCGCCGTGTGGATATAGGATTCTCCCGTGTATGTGAAAAAGGCAAGGATGCATGGATGGGCAAGGGTTTCTTCAAACCGTTCCAGAGGATAGTGATTACTGTGGAGTGCCTGAACCTCTTTGGCTTTAACAACGTGAACTCCTACTACTGGGTTACAGACATTTACAATAACCAGTATGGTGTACCAAACTACCTCACCGGCCGCCAGTTTAACTTTAAGCTTAGGATGGATTTCTAATTGAAAAAATTTATTAACTTTGCGCTCGTCTTAAAAAACAGTCATGTCAACATCTACTATACTTCTTATATTAATCATAGCTTTTATTGTCTGTGATTTTGTGTTGGAGCGTGTGCTCTACGGTCTTAACGCTCGTGATTTTGGCAAGCCTATACCAGCTGAGCTTGCCGGCATTTATGATGAACGGAAGTATCAGAAGCAGCAGGATTACTCCAAGGCTAAGTACAAATTGGGGCTTGTGTCATCTGTTGTATCTTTTGTAATATCGCTTGTGGCGTTTGGCTTTGGACTGTTTGGCTGGCTTGACAGTGTGCTGCGTGAACCTGTAATGTCATGGACAGACAATCCTGTTCTTCAAATTATACTGCTCAGTGTCCTTTTCTTCTTAGTGGTGATGGTTGTAAATCATGTTTTAGACATCCCTGTGGAGTATTACGGCCGTTTTAGTTTGGAGGAGAGGTTTGGTTTTAACAAGAGCACAAAGAAACTGTTTTGGATTGACCAGCTGAAGGGTTTGCTTTTGTCCGCAATAATAGCAGTGCTGGTGCTATCCATTGTTACTTGGATATATGCATCCCTGCCAGAATGGTTCTGGATATTGGCTTGGGGCGTGCTAACGCTGTTTCAAGTGTTCATTATGACATTCTACAGTAATCTTATAGTTCCGCTTTTCAATAAACAGACACCGCTTGAAGAGGGTGAGCTAAGAAACAAAATAGAGGAGTTTGCAAGCAAGGTGGATTTCAAACTGGATAACATCTACGTTATGGATTCCTCAAAGCGCTCAACCCACGCTAACGCATACTTTACGGGTTTGGGCAGTCATAAACGTATAGTACTGTATGATACACTTATAAGCCAGCTTACTCCAGATGAGATAGTGGCGGTGCTTGCGCATGAGATAGGACATTACAAGAAAAAACACACATTGCGACAGTTGTTTATGTCAATGGCTTCAAACCTACTAATGTTTTATATCTTAGGCTTGGCAATATCGTCGCCAGAACTGTCAGTGGCGATGGGCGGCACTGTGCCTGCATTCCATTTGGGCCTGATTGCAATGGGAATCCTGTACTCTCCAATATCTACCGTTATAGGCATACTCTCAAATGTGCTCTCACGCAAGTATGAGTATCAGGCGGATGCCTTTGCCAAAAGCAACGGCATGGCTCCTCAGCTCATCTCAGCGCTTAAGAAACTCTCATCAGAGTCTCTCAGCAACCTGCAGCCGCACCCAGCGCTTGTGTTCGTACATTTCTCACATCCCACACTTCAGCAAAGAATTATTAGGTTGAAGGCTTAAATATTATGTTCACTGTATCTACAGCAGAGAGTTGCACGGGTGGTAACATAGCCCATTTGATAACAGAGGTGCCAGGTAGTTCAAACTATTTTAAGGGCTCTGTGGTAAGTTACGCCACAGAGGTTAAAATAAATGTGCTTGGCGTGCCGGCTGAACTTGTGGAAAAATATGGGGTGGTGAGCTCTGAGGTGGCTGAGGCTATGGCTAAGGGAGTGCGCCGCCTTTTGGATACAGATTACGCTATCTCCACTACAGGAGTTGCAGGCCCCGGCGATGCCGACGGTGTCAAGGCAGGCACAGTTTGGGTTGCCGTTTGCAGCCGCACAGAAGTCTATTCCACCATGCTTGAACTCAGCGGCACACGCACAGAAAACATTCAGGAGGCGTCACGCCTAGCCATAAGATTCCTACAGAAGTGCTTCGACGTTGAACTGAGAGTTAATGGATAATGGACGTGTTGATTAACACGGAGTGTTAATAAAATGGATAATGGAGCATCAACTGCTTTGTAAACTCATTCCAACTGAATTTCTTTTTCCCATTAAGTAGCCCTTGCATGAAGTCTTCCGGTTTGTGATGTGTGAAGAAATCATCCATGGCAGACGCTATGGAGGTGGCATCGGGGTTGACAACATATCCAGCCTCACCGTGCGGCACAATCTCAGGCAGCCCGCCCACATTAGTCACAATCATAGGCTTCTCCATCTGGTAGCAAATCTGCGTAATGCCGCTCTGAGTGGCGGTCTTGTACGGTTGCACCACAATGTCAGCCACAGAGAACCAGTACTTTATGTTGTCATCATCAATGAAGTCATTATGCCAGATAATCTGCTCCTTAATGCCAAGTTTGGAGGCAAGGCTCATATATTTCTCCTGGTTGCCGTAGAATTCGCCAGCTACTATCAGTTTTACGCCCTTGCTGTAGAATTCCCCTTGAGCGTATGCCTCCAGTAGTATGTCAAGCCCCTTGTAGTCACGTATAAAGCCAAAGAACATGGCGTAGCGGCCATCAGGGTCAAGGCCAAGTTTTGCAGCCCCCTCCGCTTTGGAAACCTTGCTGCCGTAGGTGTCATAGAGCGGATGCGGTGTTACAGTGCATGGCTTTGATGTGAACTGCTTCAGTTCATCACGCACAGAGGCGCTCAACACCACAAACTGGTCAATTCCGCCAATAAAGTATTTTGACAGTATGCTGTCATAAAAGTGCCTCTCATGCGGAATAATGTTATCCACAAGCGCCATTACACGGGTTTTTCCGTTAGCCTTGACTATGCGGGCAATAGTGCCAAGACATGGTGCCATAAAGGGCATCCAATACCTTACAAGCAGCAGGTCTGGCGCATCTTTTGCAATTCTACGGCCAACGCTAATCCAGTTAAAAGGGTTCACGGAGTTCACGCTGCGGAGCATGTTTACGTCAGACGGCGCAGATGAGGTGTTATACTGGGTCTTGCCAGGGAACAGAAACTCAGGGTATTGCAGAGAGAAGTTCTCAATGGTGACACTGTGCCCTTCATTCATGAGCTCAATGGCAAGGCGGTCATAAAAGGCCGCGATGCCGCCTCTGTAAGGATATGCCGGACCAAGAAGCGTGATTTTCATAAAAATTTACTAACTTTGTGAGTTGTTTTTATGCTACAAAGATAAATGAAATCCGTTTTATTTCAAAAAATAGGTTGGGCTATAGTTGCATTGACGACAGTGCTCTGCGCATCGTGTACGCCAAAGAGCGGAGGTTCTTATACAGATACCGCCGCTGATGCAGACAGCGTGATGGCCGTCACCCATGCGGAGCTGTTCTCAGTGGAGTATCACCAAGATTATAAGAAGGCGGTGGTTATGAATCCTTGGCAGAAGGGTGAGGTGCTGAACGTCTATTACTTAGTGCGTGATGACAGTGTGAGCACACCTGCAGACGGCGTTAAAGTGCAAATTCCTCTAAAAAAGGTTGCCGCAGTGAGCTGCTGCCATGTGGCGTTTATTGATAACCTCAATCTTCTTAAAACAGTGGCAGGCGTTTGCTCTCCAATGCTCATTTATAACCCTGAGATAAGCAGAATGATGCAGAACGGGGAGTGTGCAGACCTTGGTGACAGCTTTTCTATAAACTTTGAACCTACGCTTATGGTGGCTCCCGATGCCGTCTTCGCCACATCATTCAACCAGATAGACCCATATCTGAACCGCATACGTGAGGCTGGTATAAAGGCGGTGAACACGGTGGAGTGGATGGAGCCTGACATACTCGGCCGCTCAGAGTGGCTTAAGTTTGTGGCTGCGTTTTATGACAAGGAGAGCGTTGCGGACTCCATTTTCAGCCGTATATGCTCAGATTTTGACAGCCTGCGCGCCATTACGGCAGGAGTGGAGCATCGCCCCACAGTGCTGCCAGGTCTAACATTTAAGGGTACTTGGTATATGCCGGCAGGCAAGAGCTACATGAACCGTCTTTTTGACTATGCAGGAGCAGACTACTACTTTAAGAATGACACCACAGAGGGCAGTTTCCCTCTCAGTTTTGAGTTTGTGATGAGCAACTTTAAAGACTGCGATGTGTGGGTGGGGCTTGACCTTGACACCTACGCTGAGCTTGCCGCCGCAGACTCCCGCCTAACTGAGTTCAAAGCGTACAAGAACCATAACGCCTTTAATAATAACAAACGCAAAAACGCCACAGGAGGCAATGACTTCTGGGAGAACGGATTTGTGCATCCGGAGTGGATACTCAAAGACCTTATCATAGCCTTCCACCCTGAACTGATGGCGGGAGAGGAGACCTATTTTATAAGTAAGTTAAAAGTTAAAAATTGAAAGTTAATAATTTTCAACTTTCAACTCTCAACTTTCAACTTTACATTGAGCATTATGAGCAGAAACCTAATAATATCATTGACCCTTAGCATTGTGCTGATTCTGGCATTTGCCGCTGACATTATGTTTGGCAATGTGGATATCAGCCCTGAGCAGATTTGGGCGCTCATTACTGGCAAGGGAGAGGTGGGCTCTGCCGTTGGAAACATTGTGTGGCACTACCGCCTGCCTAAGGCTCTTACAGCACTGCTATGCGGTGCGGCTCTCTCAGTATCTGGCTTGCTGATGCAAACACTCTTCCGCAATCCGCTGGCAGGACCTTATGTTTTAGGTATAAGCTCAGGCGCAGGGCTTGGTGTGGCGGTGATAGTGCTTGCCACGCAGTTTGTGGCGCTGCCTGCCGTATTCACCACCGGCGGCTGGGGGCAGACTCTGGCGGCTATCATAGGAGCTGCGTTTGTTATGATGCTCGTGCTGCTAACCTCCACTAAAATAAATGATACGGTAAGTCTGCTCATCGTGGGTATGATGTTTGGCAGCATAGCGGGTGCGGCGGTTAATGTGCTTCAGAGCATTAGCAACCCTGACTCGCTGAAGATATATGTGGTTTGGACAATGGGCAGTCTAAGCTCTGTAACATGGGAGTATATGACGGTAATGGCTCCTCTCATTATAGCCGCTATTGTGGTTACTCTCTTTATGCCCAAGAAACTTAACGCTCTGCTTCTTGGAGAAAATTACGCCAAGGGTTTAGGAGTAAGCGTGTTTGCCACAAGGTTTGCCATAATAGTGATAACCTGTCTTCTTGCAGGCGCAAGTACGGCGTTCACAGGTCCTATTGCCTTTATAGGTGTGGCTGTGCCGCATATTGTAAGAGGATTGTACAAAACATCTGACCACAAGGTGGTGATTCCTGCATCGGTGCTTGCAGGCTCGGCCCTGCTAATAGTGTGCGACATAATCTCACAGCTGCCTGGCACCATGTACACACTGCCTATAAACTCTGTCTGCGCCTTGATAGGTGCGCCTATAATTCTCTGGGTTATAATTAAAAACAAACATCTGCAGTACTGATGAAAAACGATAAATACAACATACTTACCACCAAAAAGCTTGAGGCTGGCTACAAGTCTGTGGCGCTCACATCAAAGCTCAACCTTGGGCTTGAGAGAGGTACGCTAACGTCGCTCATCGGCACTAACGGATGCGGAAAATCCACTCTGATACGTACTCTGAGCGGTCTGCAGGCTCCTGTGGGCGGCAGCATCAGCGTGCTTGACCAGAAACTTGACTCTCTTACAGCATACAAAAAGGCGAGGCTTATAAGCCACGTGCTCACAGACAGTGACTACCTGCGTTCCATAACCGTGCGTAATATGGTGGCAATGGGGCGTTTCCCGCACACAAACTTTCTTGGACACCTGAGCAGTAAGGATTGGGAGGTGGTGGAGCAGTCTATGATGAAGGTTAAGATAGAGCATAAACGTGACAGTCTGCTCTTTGAACTCTCAGACGGCGAGCGTCAGCGCACCCTCATAGCCAAGGCTCTTGCTCAGGACACCCCTATAATATTCCTTGACGAGCCTACCTCATTCCTTGACATGCGTAACAAGATTGAGATTATGGAGCTGCTGCGCACTCTGGCTCACACATCGGAGAAGGCGATACTCCTCTCCACCCACGATATTGACATCGCGCTCCAGACCTCTGACCGTATATGGCTAATGAACTCAGGCAGTATAACCTCCGGTATTCCGGAAGATCTAATAATAAGTGGCAAGATAGCCTCCACATTCCGTTCAGACGCCTTTACCTTTAATCTTGAGACCGGCAGTTTTAAGGTTGGTCACCGCGGTGCCAAGGGTATAAATGTTACCGGCGATGACACCATGGCAAAAAAATACACCATCCAGGCGCTGGAGCGTGTAGGCTACGTGCTTGACACCGCATCGCCCGTAACAGTACAAGTAAAGCCAGTGGAGCAGGAAGGCCTCTCCCCAGACCGCCACATAGCCGAGTGGCGCGTCATCCACGAACGCAAAAACGACCTCTGCCACAGCATTGAAGACGTCCTTTACGCCGTGAGGGAGATAACAGTAAAGTCATAACTTTCAACTTTATTCACTTCGTTCATCAACACGTCTATTTTTAATTTTCAATTTTTAATAAAAAATGTTTGTGGATTAGCAAAATATGTATTACCTTTGCACTCGCTTTTAAGGTGTGGATTGTACCCTTAAGGCATAAATGTCAATAAAACAAAAACAGATACAGCGATGTCAAAAATTTGTCAAATCACAGGGAAAAAGGCCGTTATAGGCAATAATGTTTCTCACTCAAAGCGCAGAACAAAGCGTAAATTTGATGTGAACCTGTTCACAAAGAAGTTCTACTGGGTAGAGCAGGATCAGTGGATTAGCTTGAATGTTTCAGCTAACGGACTACGTATAATAAACAAAATGGGTCTTGATGCAGCCATTAAGCGTGCTGCTGAGAAAGGTTACCTATAATAAAATAGGAGGTTAAAGCTATGGCAAAGAAAGCAAAAGGCAACAGAGTACAGGTTATCCTTGAGTGCACAGAGCATAAGGATAGTGGTATGCCAGGTACATCAAGATACATTACCACAAAGAACCGTAAGAACACAACAGAGCGTTTGGAGCTTATGAAGTATAACCCAATCCTCAAGAAGATGACACTTCACAAGGAGATTAAATAATTTAAGACATGGCAAAGAAAACAGTCGCAACATTGCAAAAGGGTGAAGGCCGTGCCTTCGCTAAGGTCATTAAGATGGTAAAATCACCAAAGACCGGTGCATATATTTTTGAGGAAGAGATGGTTCAAAATGAGAAGGTAAAAGATTACCTTGCTAAGTAACCGTTCCATAATAAGATATTAAAGCCTCTCAATTTTTTGGGAGGCTTTTTTATTGCATCTGCAATTGTATATTGCAATTAAATTGTTAATTTTGCAGTTTTGATAAATATTGTTTCTAACTATACAGGTAAGGCTTATGGGATTTTTTAGCTTCTTTAAGAAAGATAAAGATGTAAAACAGCAGCAGCAGGAGCAGCAGACTTTAGAGTCTGGTATGGCCAAGACTAAAGAGAGTGTGTTCTCTAAAATATCAAGAGCTGTGATGGGTAAGAGCAAGGTGGATGATGAGGTTCTTGACAACTTGGAGGAGGCTCTTGTAACATCAGACGTGGGCGTGGAGACCACCCTCAGAATCATAGAGAGGATAGAGCAGCGTGTGGCTCGTGACAAATACTTGAACACATCTGAGCTCAATAAGATTCTTAAGGAGGAGATTGTGGCGTTGCTCAAGGAAAATGACACTCCTGATTTCTCCGATGTGGAGGTTGATACGTCTGAGAACCCTTACGTGATAATGGTTGTGGGTGTGAACGGTGTGGGTAAGACCACCACCATAGGCAAATTGGCATATCAGTTCAAGAAGAACGGCAAAAAGGTGGTGCTTGGTGCAGCTGATACGTTCCGTGCCGCCGCTGTGGAGCAGATAGACGAGTGGGGAAGGCGTGTAGGTTGCCCTGTGATAAAGCAAAAGATGGGCTCAGACCCTGCATCGGTGGCATTTGACACGCTCCAAAGCGCTAAAGCTCAGAAGGCTGACGTTGTTATTATAGATACAGCAGGCCGTTTGCATAATAAGATAGGCTTAATGAACGAGCTTACCAAAATTAAGAATGTGATGAAGAAGATTTGCCCCGATGCGCCAAACGAGGTTCTTCTTGTGCTTGACGGCTCCACAGGTCAGAACGCATACGAGCAGGCACGTCAGTTCCAGGCTGCCACTCAGATTAACGCACTCGCCATCACCAAACTTGACGGCACAGCCAAGGGCGGCGTGGTTATAGGCATATCAGACCAGTTCCAGATACCAGTCAAGTATATAGGGCTTGGCGAAGGCATCAATGATTTGCAGTTATTTGACAAAGTCGCTTTTGTAGAAACATTATTGAATAATGGTGAATCGGTGAACCGGTGAATCGGTGACGTACTGATGACCGTTAGGGAATAACCGAAACTATTAAACGATTGACCGATTAACCGATTAAACAGTGATAATAGACCTCATAACATTAGGATGCTCTAAGAACCTGGTGGATAGCGAACTGCTAATTCGTCAGCTTGTGGAGGCGGGCTACACGGTGTATCATGACCGTGAGAAGCCCACTGGCGATATTGCTATTATCAACACCTGCGGCTTCATTGGTGACGCCAAGGAGCAGAGCATAAACACAATACTTGAGGCAGTGGAGCGTAAGAAGAGAGGTAAACTGAAACAGCTTTATGTTATGGGTTGTTTGTCAGAACGTTATAAAAAGGAGCTGAGAAAGGAGATTCCGGAAGTTGACCGTTTTTATGGCAAGTTTGACATAAAGAGCATTGTTAAGGATCTTGGTTCAAGATTCTTGAGCGACATACGCCTGGAGCGTTGCCTCACCACGCCTAAGCACTACGCCTATCTGAAGATAGCCGAGGGGTGTAACCGTACATGCTCTTATTGCGCCATACCCATCATTACAGGTAAGTACAAGAGCCGCCCTATAGAAGATATTGAGGCTGAGGTTAAGTACTTGGTTTCCATAGGGGTGAAAGAGTTTCAGGTATTGGCACAGGATTTGACATACTATGGAAGAGACCTCTACGGCAAGCCAGAGATAGCATCGCTGGTGAACCGTTTGGCTAAGATTAAGGGGGTTAAGTGGCTGAGGCTGCACTACGCATATCCCACACAGTTCCCGTATGATATGCTTGACGCCATACGTGAGAACAGCAATGTGTGCAACTATCTGGATTTGGCGTTTCAGCACATCTCAGACCCGATGCTAAAAAAGATGCGTCGTGGAATAACCAAAGAAGAGACCTACCGTCTAATAGAAGAGATTCGTAGCCGTGTGCCTGGTATATGCCTGCGTACCACGCTTATGGTTGGTCACCCGGGTGAGACCGATGAGGATTTTGAGGAGCTTTGTGAGTTTGTGCGCCGTGTGAGGTTTGAGAGGATGGGCGCTTTCAAATACAGTGAGGAGGAGGGTACATATTCCGCCCTTAACTATACAGATGATATTCCTGATGATGTCAAGCAGCAGAGGCTTGACCGCCTTATGGCCATTCAGCAGGAAATTCAGAGTGAAATTAACGCTGGCATGGTGGGGCGCAGGCTAAAAGTGATAGTTGACCGTGAGGAGGGTGAGTATTATGTGGCTCGCAGTGAGTATGACTCGCCAGAGGTTGATTTAGAGATACTTATACCAGCCGCAGAGCGCAAGCTCAGAAGAGGCTGTTTCTATAATGTGGAGATAACAGGTGCGGAGGAATTTGACCTTTATGCCAAATTAGTTTAGGCCAATGAATAACAAGGAACTGATAGATACGCTGTCTGAAAGGCTTGGTGTTAGCAAGAAAGTGGTTTCTAAAATGCTTTCTGCCACCACGCACACAATGGTGCAGTCCATTACGGAGGATAAGTGCATCACGCTCCAAGGGTTTGGTATGTTTGAGGTAAGACGCAAACTGGACCGTATATTGTTCAATCCTGCATCGGGGCGACAAATGATAGTTCCGCCCAAACTCACGCTTGTTTTCAAGCCGAGCGACACGTATAAGGAGAAGTTAAAACTCTAAAAGCAACTACATACAATATGGATAAGATTTCAATTCAAGAACTTACTGACATTATAGCCAAGCAGACAGGTGAGACCAAGAAGTTTTCAGAGCAGTTCCTGCGTGAACTTGTCTCTGTTATATCTGAGTACCTTTTGCGTGACGGTTTTGTGAAAGTTAAAGGGCTTGGAACATTCAAGATCATAACCGTGGAGGAGCGCAAGAGCGTGGATGTTAATACTGGTAGAGAGATTGTGCTTCCTGCCCACAGTAAAGTGCAGTTTACTCCTGAAGATGCTGTGAAACAGACTATTAACGAGCCGTATTCACATCTTGAAACTACAGTTTTGGATAATCCTATGGATGATGACTCCTCCCATGCAAAGCCAGCTGGCAAAAAGCAGGAAAAACCTAAGACAGAAAAGCCAAAAACAGAAGAGCCGGAGCCAGTTAAACCAGAGCCAGAGGAACCTAAACCGTCAGATCCAGCTCCAGATGAGCGAAAAGAGCAGAAATCAGCCGATGCTAATACAGAGGAGCAGGAGCAATCATCGTTTTCAGGTTATATTTGGTGGTGGATAGGAGCGTTTGTGCTTATTGATGTGATTCTGTTACTGTACTTTACAATACCAAACTGGAAACCTGCACTTGAAGAGATGTTTGCATCAGATAACAATCAAGAACAAGTTGATGAAGAGCTTACAGAAGAGGAGCAGTTCGCTAAGGATCAGGCGTATGCAGATTCACTGCTTGCCATTGCAGACAGTATGCTTGTGCAGTATCAGGATTCGGTTAGCGATGCCATAGCTGAAGAATATATGGCAGATGCCGCAGAACCAGCTACTACGGAAACCACAGAGCCAGCTGCATCAAAACCAACTGCGTCTGCGGATTTTGATATGGAGTCGTATGATTACAAGATGGCAATGAACGCTCCGGTGCGTGAAGTGGTTACAGTGATAGACGGCAGCCGTCTTACCATGGTGGCGTATCGTGCGTATGGCCATAAGGATTTCTGGGTGTATGTATATGACGCTAACCGCGATGTGCTGCGTCGTCCGTCCGGAATAGCCAAAGGCATGAGTCTCAAGATTGCAGACTTGCCGGCGGAACTTGTGGATCCAAACAGTGAGGAGGCGTTGGCAAAAGCCCGTGAACTGGCAAAAAAATATACTAATTAGCCAATGTTACAATACAATAAAAACAAGAGAGATAAGTTATTAAGAAAATTACAGTTATTATTTTAACAATATGGAACCAGTTGATATCAGAGAACTGAACGCCCTAATTGAGAAGAAGAGTGCGTTCATTGATGTCCTAAACCTTGGTATGGACAAAGTTATTGTAGGACAGAAACATTTGGTGGAGTCACTACTTATTGGATTGCTTTCAGACGGACATATTTTGCTTGAAGGTGTGCCAGGACTTGCAAAAACATTGGCAATAAAGACATTGGCACAGCTTATTGACAGCAAGTACAGCCGTATTCAGTTTACTCCTGACCTTCTGCCAGCTGACGTATTAGGTACTCTTATCTACAGCCAGAAGACTGAGGAGTTTGTAGTGAAGAAAGGCCCTATTTTTGCCAACTTCATCCTCGCCGATGAGATAAACCGTGCCCCTGCCAAGGTGCAGAGTGCGCTGCTTGAGGCAATGCAGGAGCGTCAGGTCACACTGGCTGACACCACATACAAACTGGATGACCCGTTCCTTGTGCTTGCAACCCAGAACCCAATAGAGCAGGAGGGTACATATCCTCTGCCAGAGGCGCAGGTTGACCGTTTCATGCTTAAGGTTATAGTAAGCTATCCTAAGCAGGAGGAAGAGCGTCTGATTATCCGCCAGAACATTGGCAAGAAGCCAGCTCCTGTAGTTCCAGTACTCAAGCCAAGCGAGATTCTTGATGCCCGTGAGGTGGTTCGCATGATCTACCTCGATGAGAAGATAGAGAAGTACATACTTGACATAGTGTTTGCAACCCGTGAGCCTAAGAACTTCGGTCTTGAGAACCTTGAGGGTATGATCTCATTCGGAGCTTCACCACGTGCTTCTATTTCACTGGCTCTTGCAGCCCGCGCATACGCATTCATCAAGCACAGAGGCTATGTAATTCCAGAAGATGTGCGTGCCGTATGTCATGACGTTCTGCGTCACCGTATCGGTATCAGCTATGAGGCTGAGGCTAACAACCTCACATCAGAGGAGATTATTTCAGAGATACTAAACAAGGTTGAAGTTCCTTAATAGTTGACAGTTGACAGTTGACAGTTGACAGTTGACAGTTGACAGTTGACAGTTGACAGTTGACATTTAAACTTTTAACTTTTAACTTTTAACTCTTAACTGTCCATTAAAAAAGATGGAAACAAGTGAGATATTAAAAAAAGTTCGTCAGGTTGAGATTAAGACCAGAGGCCTGTCACAGAATATCTTTGCAGGGCAGTACCACACTGCCTTCAAAGGGCGTGGTATGGCGTTCTCAGAGGTCCGTGAGTATCAGCCGGGCGATGATGTCAGAAGCATTGACTGGAACGTCACCGCACGTTTCAACCGCCCCTATATCAAGATATTTGAGGAGGAGCGTGAACTTACTGTGATGCTCTTGATTGATGTTTCAGGCAGTGGCGTCTTTGGTACTGAAGGCAATACCAAACGCCAGGTTATCACTGAGATAGCCGCCACACTTGCATTTTCCGCCATACAGAACAATGATAAGATAGGTGTTATATTCTTCTCAGACAAGATAGAGAAGTTCATAGCGCCGCAGAAGGGTAAGAAGCATATCCTGTACATAATACGTGAGCTGCTTGAGTTCAAGCCAGAGAGCAGCAAGACTGACGTAGGCTGCGTGCTGCAGTACTTTACAAATGTTATTAAGAAACGTTGCACCGCATTCCTCATATCAGACTTTATAGCTCCTGAGTTTGAAAAAGCGCTTATGATAGCCTCCAAGAAGCATGATTTGGTGGCGCTTCAGGTTTATGACGCCAAGGATACCTTCCTTCCTGATGTAGGTCTGCTCAAGGTACAGGATTCTGAGAGCGGCCGTGTGATGTATGTGGACACATCAAATGACAGTGTGCGCAAACTCTACAGTGACAAGTGGCAACAGAGGCAGAGCACCATTAAGAGAAGCTTCTCAAAAACGGGTGTGGATATGGTAAGCGTTTCCACATCAGAGGATTATGTGAAGGCTCTCATTGCTCTGTTCAGAATGAGAGGATAGTAAAAATCTGTAAACGTAAATGAAAAAGTTAGAAACATTGTTTTGTCTGTTAGTGGTTGCAACCATGGCAATGGCGCAGAGTTTCTCTGTCTATGGCAAACTGGAACCATCAAAGATAGTTATAGGAGACCAGACAAAGCTCTCGTTTGAGCTTACGCAGGATAAGTCAGAGAGAATAAGCTGCCCTGTGTTTTCTGACACCATAACCAAAGGTGTGGAACTTGTGGAGACACTTGGGCCAGACACTGTTGATTTGGGAAATGGCAGAATACAGGTTAATCTGAACTATATTGTTACAGCCTTTGACAGCGGGTTCTATTTTATACCTGCGCAAAAATTTGTATCTATCAATGACAGCACAAGGTCTAAACCTCTTGGGCTTGTGGTTGACACAGTGGAGACAGGAGAACAGGCTGAAATAAATCCGGTAAAGGATATTATGGATCCGCCGTTCCTCTGGAGTGAGTTTTTCTACTGGGCTGGCATCGTGGTTCTGGTGCTTCTTATAGTGGCGTTAGTCATCTATCTAATAATGAGAGAAAGACTTAAAAAGAAGATAGAGTTTGTGTTCCATAAGGATGAGCCTGCAATACCTCCGTATCAGATTGCGCTTCAGCAGCTGGAGGAGATTAAGAGTGAGAAGGCATGGCAGGGTGGAGACATTAAGGCGTTCTACACACGTGTCACTGATATCATGCGTGAGTATATGATGGGGCAGTTCTCTATAAACGCTATGGAGCTTACCACAGATGAAATTTTAGCTCTTACTAAGAAAAATCCGGAGTTTGAGCAAGTTCGCCAGATATTGAAAGAGGTGCTTGAACTGTCAGACCTTGTTAAGTTTGCCAAGTTTGTGCCACTTGAAGATGAGAACAACCGCTCTATGCTAAATGCGTTTGCGTTTGTTGAAAAAACTATGCCACAGCCAGAACCAGAGGCTGCTAAAGATGCTGCTGAGGCTGGGGCGGAAGGAAAGGAGGGTGAAAAATGACATTTGCAAGTCCGTTATGGTTCCTTATGCTGATTCTCCTCATACCGCTTATTGTGTGGTATGTCCTAAAGGAGAACACATTTAAGGCAAACCTCATAATTTCATCAACAGAAGCTTTTGAAAAAGCACCTAAGCAATCTGTAGTGTATCTGCGCCACCTGCCGTTCATTTTGTCTGTGTTGGCATATACTGCAATGACATTTGCACTGGCACGCCCGCAGATGAGTGACAGCTGGAAAAACCAGACCACAGAAGGTATAGACATTATTATGTCGCTTGACATATCTTCAAGTATGCTTGCTGAGGACTTGAAACCTAACCGCTTGGAGGCTGCCAAAAAAGTTGCCACACACTTTATTAACGGCAGACCTAATGACAACATAGGCGTGGTTCTGTTTTCAGGTGAGAGCTTTACCCAATGCCCGCTTACAATCAATCATGCGCAGCTTATTAACCTGCTTAGCGGTGCCAAGAGCGGTATGATAGAGGACGGTACGGCAATAGGCTCAGGCATAGCCACCGCGGTTAACCGTTTGAAAGACAGCCAGGCCAAGTCAAAGGTTATTATTTTGCTTACTGACGGTTCAAACAACCGTGGAGAGATTGCCCCTATCACAGCAGGTGAGATTGCCAAAACCTTTGGCATAAGAATATATACCATAGGTGTTGGTCAGCAGGGTATGGCACCGTATCCGGTTCGTACACCATACGGTATCCAATATCAGGATATTGAGGTTGATATTGACGAGCCCACATTGCAGCAGATTGCCAATGTTACAGGTGGTAAATATTTCCGTGCCACAGACAATAAGTCACTGGAGCAGATATATGAAGATATTGACACTCTTGAAAAGAGTATAATTAATGTAAAGGAGTTCAGCCAGAAAGAGGAGTTGTTCCACTGGTTTGCACTTGCCGCTATAGTTTTTATGGCTTGCAGTGTAATACTTAAAAACACAGTGCTGAGGTCAATCCCATAAGAATTCACCAGATATATATGTTTAAGTTCGCTCATCCAGAAATATTATATGCCTTACTGCTAATCCCATTGCTACTGGCGTTGTTCTACTATGGAGTGGTGGTAAAAGGCAAGAGACTCAAAAAGTTAGGTGAAAAACGCCTGCTTACAGGACTTATGCCTGAGGTTTCTCACTGGCGTCCCAGAGTCAAGTTCTATATATCACTTGTGGCCATTGCCATTGCCATATTTGTGGCGGCAGGCCCTCAGTACGGCACCAAGAAAGAGAAGATTAAGAAGCAGGGAGTGGAGATGATGGTCTGCATAGACGTGTCAAACTCTATGCTCTCTGACGATGTCAAACCAGACCGTATGTCAAGGGCCAAACAAGTGCTTGGCAGGCTTATAGACAAATTAGAGAATGACAAGGTTGGCCTTATAGTCTTTGCAGGCGACAGTTATGTTCAGATGCCTATGACCACCGATGTGGGGAGTGCCAAAATGTTCCTTAACTCAATAAACCCAGGAATGGTGTCGTTGCAGGGTACAGACATTGCCTCTGCCATAAGAATGAGCCTTGGAATGTTCTCTGAGAAAGAGGGCGTGAGCCGCTCCATAATAATAATCACAGATGGTGAGGACCATGAGGCGGCTGCCGTGGATGCAGCCCGTCTGGCACTTCAGAATAATGTGACTGTAAACGTAATGGGGCTTGGAACGCATCAGGGTGGTCCCATACCTATTAAGGGCACAAACAGCTTTAAGAAAGACCGCCAAGGTAACGTGATTATCACAAAACTCAATGAGCAGATGTGCGCCGACATAGCATCGGCGGGCGGTGGTGTGTATGTTAGGGCAGATAATGCCAACAATGCAGTACGCGCACTATCCAAGGAACTTGACAAAATGTCAAAAAGTGACATGGAGACAGAGGTGTTTTCAAATTTCAGGCAGCAGTACGCACCGTTTGCATTTATAGCTCTTATGCTTATATTGTTGGAACTCTGCCTTATGGACAAGCAGAATCCTCTATTAAAGAACGTAAAACTATTCTGACATGAAAAAAATATTGGTTTTTGTGGCAGTGGCACTAATTTTGCCTGTGATATCTATGGCAGAGAACGCCAACCCTAATATACGCAGCGGAAACCGTCTGTATCGTGATGGAAAGTTTGTGGAGAGTGAGACAGAGTATCGTAAGGGTTTGCAGAAGGATAACAAGAGTGTGGAGAGCTCCTATAATTTAGGTAACTCCCTCTATGGTCAAGGCAAGTATAAGGAGGCGGCTGACGCATTCAAGAACGCATCGGTGCTGACAAAGGATAAGGAGAAACTTGCGTCCATATATCATAATATGGGTAATTCATACTATATGGCTGAAGATTACGGTCAGAGTGTGGAGGCGTACAAAAGTTCCTTGAAGAACAATCCTAAGGATGAGGAGACAAGGTTCAACCTGGCTCTGGCGCAGCAGAAACTGCAACAACAGCAGCAACAGCAGCAGAATCAGGATCAGCAGGACCAGAACCAAAATCAGGATCAGCAGCAACAACAGCAGCAGGAACAGCAGCAAGACAAACAAGACCAGCAACAGCAACAACAACAGCAGCAGGAGCAGAATAAGGATCAGATGGATAAAGAGACAGCTGAACAGATATTGAACGCTTTTGCTGAACAAGAAGAGGATACACAAGAAAAGTTACAACAGAAACCTTCTCAGCGCAGTTTGGAGAAAGATTGGTGATATGAAAAGGATATTTATTGCAATAATGTGGCTAACAGCGGCCACTCTTACCTGGGCGGCGGATGTGGAGTTTAGCGCTCAGGCTCCGGCATCGGTAGTGGCGGGTAACCGTTTTAGCCTGTCATATACGGTAAATCAGGAATGTAAGGATTTTAGGGCTCCGGAAATGCCTGACTTTGAAGTTCTTATGGGGCCGTCAACTTCACGTAGCTCCAGCGTGAGCATAATAAACGGCAGTGTGAACAAGTCTATGACCATTACGTTCACATTTGTGCTTCTTGCTAATAACCCTGGCACATACACTGTACCGGGTGCCACAGTATTGGTGAAAGGTGAAAAATACACTTCAAACTCACTTACCATAAAGGTGCTCCCAACTGATGACGCCTCCAAACTTCAGCAGAGCCAGAGTGGCGGTTCAAGCGCAAGTCAAGGCGAAGCCTCACTTAACAATAAGGACTCCCAATCATCACTTAGCGGTACAAACCAGATGTTTGTACGTCAGATAGTCTCCAAAACCAAGGTGTATGAGCAGGAGGCGTTCCTTATAACCTATAAGCTCTACACCCGCTATAATGTGCGTGATATTGCTAATGTCAAGTTCCCGGAATATAAAGGCTTCTATGTTCAGGATATAGAATTAGATGTAAACCGCCAGTTTGTAACCGAACATTATAACGGGCTTAACTATAATACTATAGTTCTTAAACAAGCCCTCCTTTACCCGCAGAGTTCTGGCAAGATAGAGATAGAGAGCGGACAGCTTGACGCTGTTATAGTGGAGCGTGTTTCAAACCACTCTCAAGGTATTTTTGACGGCTTCTTTGACTCCTATCGTGATGTTAAGAAGAGTCTCAAGATACCTTCTGCCACTATAGATGTAATGCCTCTGCCAAGTGGCGCCCCTAAGAGCTTTAACGGCGCAGTGGGTAGATTTGACATAAAGAGCAGTATCAGCACTCAGGAACTAAAGGCAAATGATGCTGTTACACTCACACTTGATATAAGCGGTACAGGTAACCTCAAGTTGCTTAAGAATCCTAAAATCACATTCCCCGCTGATTTTGACGTCTATGACCCAAAAGTTGACAATAGCGTAAAGGTTACTCCTGCGGGTGCATCTGGCACAAGACACATTGAGTATCTGGCAATTCCTCGTTTTGGTGGTGATTTTGCAATAGAAGGCACTGAGTTCTCTTGGTTTGACCCTTCAGTAGGGCAGTATAAGACAATTAAAACGCCAATCTACACACTAAAGGTTGACGGCAGCGCAGACCAGACTCAGGTTATAACCACAGGCACAGCGTCACAGAAGGAGAGTGTGCGTAATCTTGGCAGCGATATACGCCATATACATTCAGATTCAGAACTGAAACCTGTGGGTGGTGGTTTCTTTGGCACGCTTGGGTTTGTGTCTGGCTATCTTATACCAGTGGCAGTGTTTGTGCTGTTGCTCATTATTCTGCGCAAGCAGGCTCGTGAGAATGCAAATATCGCCCTGAAACGTACCAAACGTGCAAGCAAGGTGGCCACAAAACGTCTTAAGAGCGCAGCTAAGTTTATGAAGGCAAATGACAAGCCTCACTTCTATGAGGAGACCATGAAAGCTCTATGGGGTTATTTAGGAGACAAACTCTCTATAGCCCAGTCTGAACTTACAAAGGATAATGTGAGTGAGAAACTATCTGCAAGAGGGGTGGAGGATGAAACCATCAAGGAGTTCCTTGCCACACTTCAGGATTGTGAGTTCGCCCGCTTCTCATCTGTGGCTGATGAGAGCCTCTCTATGAATAATATTTATAACAGAGCCTCAGACCTTATTGGAAAATTGGAGGATAAGCTATGAAACTAAGGAGTGTTTTTTCAATTGTTACCGCCGTGGTGGCTCTGAGCTGCTATGCCGGAGATATGCAGAAGGCTGCCGAGTACTACAGTCAGGGAGACTATGAGCAGAGTGTGGAGGAGTATGAGTCTATTTTAGCATCGGGGCAGGAGAGTGCCACACTATATTACAACCTTGGGAATTCCTATTTCCGCCTTGGAAAAATGTCAAAGGCTATAATAAATTATGAGCGTTCGTTAAAGGTGGATCCCACAAATGAGGATGCACGTCATAACTTAGAGTTTGCCAAGGAGAAGACTGTTGACAAGATAGATGTGCCAGAGGAGATGTTTATTACACGTTGGTGGAGTAATGTAAGGAATCTTGCCTCCGCCGATGCGTGGGCTTACTCTTCTATTGCACTTTTCTCTCTGTTTGTAATAGCTCTGTTGTGCTATATCTTTTCCACCAGACTTTCACTTAAGAAGAGCGGTTTTGCTCTCTCTCTTGTTGCGCTTGTTTTCTCTGCTATTACCTTTGTGCTTGCGTATCAGCAGAATGCCATTCAAACAGATAACAGCCATGCCATTATATTTGCTCCTACTGTCACCATAAAGAGCACCCCCGATGTGAGCGGTACAGACCTTTTTATTCTGCATGAGGGCACAAAAGTGGAGATACGTGAGTATGTGGGCTCGTGGGCTGAGATTGTAACTGAAGACGGGAGCAAAGGATGGATAGATGTTAATGCAATAGAGATTATCTGATATGGATACTTTTTTACAACTTTGGTGCTCAATTCTTGATGCTCTTGACCAGGCTGACAAATCTCTACTGCTTAGTATAAACGGTTGCCATAACGGCTTCTTTGACACTTTTATGTTTTGGGTGTCAGACAAGTGGGTTTGGGTGCCAATGTATGTGTCCCTGCTGTACATTATAGTAAAGAACAAGAGGAGTGAGGCTGTATTCATTATTTTAGGTATTGTACTTACAGTTCTCTTTTGTGACCAGTTCGCTTCATCGCTGTGCAAACCGCTGTTTCATAGGTTCCGTCCGTCACAAGATCCTCAGATAGGGCACTTGGTACATGTGGTTTGCGGATTCAAGTGTGATTTATACGGTTTTGTATCATCACACGCCGCCAATACCATGGGCGTGGCCCTATACCTTGCACTTCTATTCAGAAACCATACATTTAGCTGCTCCATATTCCTTTGGGCGCTGATTAACTGCTACTCCAGAATGTATCTGGGTGTACACTATTTTGGTGATGTATTGTTCGGTTCTGTTGTAGGTCTGTTTTTTGGCTGGTTCTGCTTCTGGCTGTCATATAGAGTTCTGCTTTCACGTGTCATGCCTCAGTTCCGCTATACACAGCACTATAACAACAGCAGGTCAAACGTGGGTTTCTCCACGGCTGATATAATGCCATACCTCTGGACTTTTGTGTCAACACTGTTCATAATTGCTGTGTTTTCTACAAAAAACACCTTTTTCTGCTAATTTGTGTTTTTTAAGGTGCATTATTTGCTCATATCAAAAAAAAGTGGTAAATTAGATGCACCAAATAAACCAAATTATCAACTAAAACATATAAAGTTATGGTAAAGCAATTAACATTTAATCAGTTACGCAAAATTAAAGACTATTTGCCTGATGGTAGTATGAAACTAATTGCAGATGAGTTGGGCGTAACGCCAGACACTGTAAGAAATTATTTTGGCGGACAGAATTTTGACGAGGGAGGTACTGTTGGTTTCCACATAGAGGCAGGCCCTGACGGTGGTATTGTCACCCTTGATGACACTCGCATACTTGACCTTGCACTTGAAATCCTCTATTTTGACGGAACGCTGAAATTTTAATAAGTAGTTTGTTCATCCCGTCATGCTGAGCGTAGCGAAGCATCTCTAATGTTCACGAGATTCTTCGGGCGAAGCCCTCAGAATGACGGGATGATTTTATCCCATCCACTTTCTGAATCTCCGCATAGCCTCCTCGGTGTTCTCACGGCTGTTAAAGCCTGTAAAGCGGAAGAATCCAGCCCCAAGTTTACCAAACCCGTCGCCAGGAATGCAGACCACCTCCGCATCGTAGAGCAGTTCTTGGAAGAAACGCCATGAGTCTTTCTTATAAGGGGTCTTTACCCAGATGTTTGGTGAATTTACTCCACCGTAAACATCCAAACCCAGTGATGTTAGCTCACTACGTATAATGGCGGCGTTTGTCATGTAGTAGTCTATAATCTCTTTGTACTGTTTCTGCCCCTCCTTGGAGTACATGGCCTCCGCCCCCCTTTGAACCACGTATGACGTGCCGTTGTAGTAGGTGGTTACTCGCCTGTTCCACAGTCCGTTAACACGTAACACCTCACCATACATGGTATAACCTATAATGTCTTTAGGCACCACTGTGTATGAGCATCTAAGACCTGTGAAACCTGCGGTCTTGGAGTAACTTCTAATCTCTATGGCGCACTTTTTTGCACCCTTTATCTCATAAATGGAGTGGGGGATGTTATCCTCTTGAATGTAGGCGGTGTACGCACCGTCATAAATGATAATGGCCTTGTTTTCAAGCGCATAATCAACCCACATCTTCAGTTGCTCTTTAGTAAGGGCAATGCCGGTAGGGTTGTTAGGGTAGCATAGGTATATTATGTCAACCTTCTCATCTGGCAGCTGCGGCACAAAACCGTTCTTCTCTGTGCAAGGTATATAAACTATGTTACTCCAGAGGTCATCATCGTTGAGATAGCCTGAACGCCCGCCCATAATGGCTGCATTCTCATACACAGGATAGACTGGGTCTGTTATGGCAATGATGTTGTCACGTCCGAATATATGACCTATGTTGCCCACATCACTCTTGGAACCGTCACTTATGAAAATTTCATCAGCTGAGAGACTCACGCCACGTGACTGATAGTCATACTTTAATATTTTCTCAATAAGGAACCTGTATCCTGTTTCAGGACCGTAGCCACGGAAAGTCTTGACATCGGCAAGTTCAGCCACAGCTCCCTGCATGGCACGAATCACCGCATCGGGGAGAGGACGTGAAACATCGCCCTGCCCAAGGCGGATGACATTTGCCTCAGGATGTATTACTTTGTGCGCGTTAATTTTTTGCTCTATTTCATTAAAAACGTAATACTCAGGAAGTTTAAGATAGTTTTCGTTAACTAAAGCCATTTAGCGGTTTATATTTGACAGTTGACAGTTGACGCAAAGGTAAAAAATTTGTAACTTTGTACAAAATTTAAATTCTAACAATATGAACGCATACGTTTTTCCAGGACAGGGCGCCCAGTTTGTAGGCATGGGAAAGGACCTTTATGAGTCATCAGCAGTAGCAAAAGAGATGTTTGAAAAGGCAAATGAGATACTTGGTTTCCGCATAACGGACCTTATGTTTGACGGTACTGATGAAGATTTGCGTCAGACCAAAGTTACGCAGCCAGCTGTATTTCTTCACTCTGTAATACTTGCAAAAGTTCTTGATATAAAACCTGATATGACCGCAGGTCACTCACTTGGCGAGTTTTCAGCACTTGTGGCGGCTGGTGCTCTCAGTTTTGAAGATGGCTTGAAACTTGTTAGCAAGCGTGCCATGGCTATGCAGAAGGCTTGTGAGTTGCAACCGTCAACAATGGCAGCCGTACTTGGACTTGCCGATGAAACAGTGGAGAATATTTGTTCTACCATAGAGGGTGTGGTGGTTCCAGCAAACTATAACTGTCCCGGACAGCTTGTTATCTCCGGCAGTGTTGAAGCTATAGACGAGGCGGTTACCAAGATGGAGGAGGCTGGTGCCAAGCGTGCCATTAAACTTGCTGTGGGTGGTGCGTTCCACTCCCCACTGATGGAACCTGCACGTCAGGAGCTTGCCGCCGCTATAGATTCCACACCATTTTCTACACCTATATGCCCTATATATCAGAATGTTAGCACATTGGCGGAGAAAAATCCGGAAACCATAAAAGCTAATCTTGTAAAACAGCTTACATCGCCGGTTAAATGGACACAGTGTGTACGCTCAATGATAAAAGACGGCGCCACATCATTCACAGAAGTGGGTCCGGGCAGCGTGCTTCAAGGCCTTGTAAAGAAGATAGCCAAAGCAGATTCTGTAGAGGGGCTGGAAATAAAGGGAGCATAAACTGTCAACTGTACGTAACAGCTTCGCTGTTCCGTGCAATTTGGCTGCGCTCGGCATAATCCAAACAAGTTTGGATTATGCTCTCACTTGCACAAATTGTCAACTATAATGCAACCTCTGGCTGAGAGACTGAGACCCACATCACTCGATAACTACATCGGGCAGAAACATCTTGTGGGAAGTGGGGCCGTAATCAGAAAAATGATTGAGAGCGGCTCCGTTCACTCCTTTATATTATGGGGGCCTCCCGGAGTGGGTAAGACCACGCTTGCCAAGATAGTGGCAGATGCCGCAGGCCGTGGCTTCTACAGTCTCAGTGCTGTGTCTTCAAGCGTAAAGGACGTGCGTGATGTCATAGAGCGTGCAGATAAAAGCAGGTTCTTTGACACCCCGTCGCCAGTGCTTTTCATAGATGAGATTCACCGCTTTAGCAAATCGCAGCAGGACAGCCTTTTAGCAGCAGTTGAAAAAGGGATAGTGGTGCTCATAGGAGCCACCACAGAGAACCCCTCATTTGAGGTTATAACACCTCTGCTTTCCCGATGCGCAGTCTATACTCTAAAACCACTTGATAAGCAAGACCTTATGGAGCTTGCGCAGTATGCGTTAAAAACAGATGTGGTTTTAAAGGATAAGAAGGTTGAGTTCAAGGAGTGGGAGGCTCTTCTCCAGTACTCCGGCGGCGATGCCCGCAAACTGCTCAACGCTATAGAACTCATAATAGGTGTAGATAAGGCTGAAAGCATAGTGGTAACTAACAGCATGGTGGCTGAGCGTCTTCAGGAGAATCCTGCCATATATGACAAGCAGGGGGAGATGCACTATGACATAATATCCGCCTTTATAAAAAGTGTGAGAGGCTCTGACCCCGATGCGGCCGTATATTGGCTGGCTCGCATGGTGGAGGGTGGTGAAGACCCAAAGTTTATAGCCCGCCGATTGCTGATACTTGCCGCTGAAGATATAGGGCTCGCCAATCCAAACGCCATTCTGCTTGCAAACACCTGTTTTGACGCCGTAAGTAAGATAGGCTGGCCTGAGAGCCGTATAATACTCTCAGAAACCACAATTTATCTTGCAAACTGCAAAAAGAACAACTCTGCCTATCTGGCTATTGACGCTGCCATTGCAGAGGTTAGGAAAAGCGGTAACCTTCCAGTGCCGCTCCATCTGCGTAACGCCCCCACGCAGCTTATGCGTGACATGCAGTACGCCAAGGGCTACAAATACCCCCATGACTATCCTGGGCACTGGGTGGAGCAGCAATACCTCCCAGATGAGCTGAAAGGGAGGAGGTTCTACGAAAATAGTTGACAGTTGGGAGTTGTCGTCATCCTGAGTGGCGTCAGCCCGAAGGATCTCATAATGATTGATTATACATTTATACATTCATCCATTAAATTGGATTTTTCAAACGAATATTTTCAATAAAATTTGTATCTTTGCACCGCAAAACAAACTTGAATATGAAAAAATTTTTCATCGCTGTGGCGTTGGCGGTAACAATGCTCATTATGTACAGCTGCCAGTCATCTTGCAATTGTGGCTACGCTCAAAGCGCCCCAACTGAAGTGCAAATAGAAACTAATTTGTAACATATTTGGATAAACTTAATTTTGTTAAAAAAAAAGTGCTCCAAATGTTGCAAATGCGGTTGAAAAGACATAATTTTGCACTCCGGAAACAACAAGATGATTTTCCAACATAATTTATAAAAAATTAAGACTATGATTAAAGTAGGTATTAACGGTTTTGGCCGTATCGGTCGTTTCGTTTTCCGCGCTGCTCAGAACAGAAATGACATTCAAATTGTAGGTATCAATGACCTTTGTCCAGTTGATTATTTGGCTTACATGCTGAAATATGATACAATGCACGGTGCATTTGAGGGTACTATTGAGGCTGATGTTGAGAATAGCAAACTTATTGTGAATGGTAAGGCTATCCGTGTTACAGCTTGCAAGGATCCTAATGAGCTTGCTTGGGATCAGGTAGGTGCTGAGTACGTTGTTGAGTCAACAGGTCTTTTCCTTACAAAGGAGAAAGCACAGGCTCACATCAACGCTGGTGCAAAGTATGTTGTAATGTCAGCTCCTTCAAAGGATGATACCCCAATGTTTGTATGCGGTGTAAACTTTGATAAATATGTAAAGGGTACACAGTTTGTATCTAACGCTTCTTGTACTACAAACTGCTTGGCTCCTATAGCTAAGGTTCTTAATGACAAGTTTGGTATTACAGACGGTCTTATGACAACTGTACACTCTACAACAGCCACACAGAAGACTGTTGACGGTCCTTCACTTAAGGACTGGCGTGGTGGTCGTGCTGCTTCTGGCAACATTATCCCATCTTCAACAGGTGCTGCTAAGGCTGTAGGTAAAGTAATTCCTGAGCTTAATGGTAAACTTACAGGTATGTCAATGCGTGTTCCTACTCTTGACGTATCAGTTGTTGACCTTACTGTTAACCTTGCTAAGCCAGCTACATACGCTGAGATTTGCAAAGCTATGAAAGATGCTTCTGAGGGTGAACTTAAGGGTGTTCTTGGCTACACAGAGGATGCAGTTGTTTCATCTGATTTCTTGGGTGACACACGTACATCTATCTTTGATGCTAAGGCTGGTATAGCTCTTACAGATACTTTTGTTAAGGTGGTTTCTTGGTATGACAACGAGATAGGCTACTCTAACAAGGTTCTTGAGCTTATCGCTCACATGGCTAAAGTTAACGGCTAATATTTCCCTAAGACGGTGTGTTAAAGCACCGTCTTAAAATATTGCCCTATGGTGTAATGGTAGCACATCAGATTCTGGTTCTGCTTGTCTGGGTTCGAATCCTAGTGGGGCAACAAGACGTTAAAATGCGTTAGCTTTTTTAGCAACGCATTTTTTTTGGGGGTTCTCCCGTGAGTAGATTTTGAGTATTATGAAATGATGAAATAATAAGATTATGAAGATTTCGTGCAAAAAGGTCCTGCTCCTTGGTTCCGGGGCATTAAAAATTGGACAAGCCGGAGAATTTGACTATTCCGGATCACAAGCCTTAAAGGCGATGAGAGAGGAAGGTATTGAAACAGTTCTCATCAATCCAAACATTGCAACAATTCAGACATCACAAGGCGTAGCGGACAGAGTCTATTTTCTTCCGGTTACGCCTTATTTCGTTGAAAGAGTCATTGAAAAGGAGCGTCCAGACGGAATCCTTCTTGCCTTTGGCGGTCAGACAGCGCTGAACTGCGGTACTGCTCTTTACCAGACAGGTGTGCTTAAGAAGTACGGCGTACAGGTGCTTGGAACATCTGTTGAGGCCATTATGATCACTGAAGACCGTGACCTGTTTGTGAAGAAGCTGAATGAGATAGCAGTTAAGGTTCCTGTATCACAGGCTGTAGAGAGCATGGATGATGCAGTTGCCGTAGCTCACAGACTCGGATTCCCTGTAATGGTTCGTTCAGCTTACGCACTTGGCGGTCTTGGTTCTGGTGTATGCGCTAATGATAAAGAGTTCCATGACCTTTGCGAGAGCGCCCTTTCTTACTCAAAGCAGATACTTGTGGAGGAGAGCCTTAAGGGTTGGAAAGAGATTGAGTTTGAGGTGATTCGTGATGCCAATGACCACTGCTTCACAGTGGTTCCAATGGAGAATGTTGACCCGCTTGGCATTCACACAGGTGAAAGTATTGTGGTTGCGCCTATCATTTCTCTTTCACAGGAGCAGATTCATCTGCTTGAGGAGATAGCAAAGAAGGTTGTGCGCCATATTGGTATTGTGGGTGAGTGCAATATTCAGTATGCATTTAACGCTGAGACAAATGACTACCGTATAATTGAGATTAACGCCCGTCTGAGCCGTTCATCAGCGTTGGCTTCAAAGGCTTCAGGTTATCCTCTTGCATTTGTGGCTGCAAAACTTGCACTTGGCTACACTCTTGACCAGATAGGTGAGATGGGTACAAAAAACTCTGCATACGTGGCACCTTCAGTTGATTATATCATTGCAAAGATTCCACGTTGGGATTTGACCAAGTTTACAGGCGTAAGCCGTGAAATTGGCTCTTCAATGAAGTCTGTGGGTGAGATTATGGCAATAGGCAAGTCATTTGAGGAAATTATGCAGAAGGGTTTGCGTATGATAGGCCAGGGTATGCACGGTTTTGTGGGTAATCAGGATATGAAGTTTGATGACCTTGACCAGGCACTGTCACACCCAACTGACCTGCGTATATTTGCCATCGCAGACGCCTTTGAGAAGGGTTACACTGTTGATCAGATAGAGAAACTTACAAAAATAGACAAATGGTTCCTTGGCAAGCTTGAGAACATTGTAAAATACACCAAAGTTCTTAAGCAGTACAGCAAGATAGAGGATATACCTGCTGACGTTTTGAAAGAGGCCAAACGTCTTGGTTTCTCTGATTTCCAGATTGCACGTTACGTTGAAAATCCTAAAGGCAATATGGAGGCAGAGATGCTTCGTGTGCGTAAGCTCCGTCTTTCACAGAATATCAAGCCTACAGTACGCCGTATAAACACAGTGGCTTCTGAAAATCCAGAAAAGACCAACTATCTCTACATGACATACGGAAGTGATGACAATTACATTCCTAAAAAGTCAGATGCAGAGAGTGTTGTGGTTCTTGGCTCAGGTGCATACCGTATTGGTTCTTCTGTGGAGTTTGACTGGTGTAGCGTAAATGCGGTGCAAACAGCCCGTAAACTTGGCTATCAGTCTGTTATGATAAATTATAACCCTGAGACAGTATCCACAGACTATGATATGTGTGACCGTCTCTACTTTGACGAGCTCTCTTTTGAGCGTGTGCTTGATGTGCTTTCAATAGAGAATCCAAAGGGTGTTATAGTTTCCGTGGGTGGTCAGATACCTAATAACCTTGCCATGAAGCTCTACCGTCAGGGTGCTCCTATACTTGGAACGTCAGCTACAAGTATTGACAGGGCGGAGGATCGTAACAAGTTCTCTGAGATGCTTGACATGCTTGGAGTTGACCAGCCACGCTGGCGTGAGCTTACAAGTTTTGAGGATATAGATGAGTTTATAGAGGAGGTTGGATTCCCTGTGCTTATACGTCCAAGTTACGTACTATCAGGCGCAGCTATGAATGTATGCTACACCAAGGAGCAGGTTCAGCAGTTCCTTACACTTGCAGCCAAGGTTTCAAAAGACCATCCAGTGGTGGTTTCTTCATTCCTGCAGAACGCCAAAGAGATAGAGTTTGACGCTGTGGCAAAGGATGGAGAGATAGTGGAATACGCCATATCTGAGCACGTGGAGTTTGCTGGTGTTCACTCCGGCGATGCCACCCTTGTGTTCCCTGCACAGAAAATCTACTTTGAGACAATGCGTCGCATAAAGAAAGTTTCTAAGAAGATAGCAAAGGAACTTAACATTACAGGTCCGTTCAATATCCAGTATCTTGCCAAGAACAATGACATTAAGGTTATTGAGTGTAACCTGCGTGCTTCACGCTCATTCCCGTTTGTATCAAAGGTTATCAATCGTAACTTCATTGAGACTGCAACTCGTATAATGTTAGGAGCTGACTATACCAAGCCGGATTCATCTGTATTTGATATTGAGCACATAGGTGTCAAGGCATCACAGTTCTCATTCGCACGTCTGCACAATGCAGACCCAATCCTTGGCGTTGACATGGCTTCAACAGGTGAGGTGGGCTGTATAGGTGACGACTTTAATGAGGCTCTGCTCAAATCACTTATCTCTGTAGGATTCAATATCCCAAAGAAGAGCATCATGGTATCTTCTGGTGAGGCTAAGAGCAAGGTAGAACTTCTTGAGCCTTGCAAAACTCTGCAGGCGAACGGCTATGATATCTATGCTACAGAGGGTACTTGCAAATTCCTTGAGGAGAATGGCGTAAAGGCTACTGTGGTAGGCTGGCCAGATGAACCGTCTGAACTCCAGATTATGGATATGATGGCGGAGAAGCGCTTTGACCTTGTGATTAACATACCTAAGAACCATACAAAGCGTGAGCTTACAAACGGTTATAAGATACGTCGTGGCGCTATTGACCACAACATTCCTCTTATGACCAACGCACGCCTTGCAAGCGCCTTTATCCATGCATTCTGCTCAGTGAAGCCGGATGACATCCAAATAAAGGACTGGGCGTCATATTTCAAGAACTAACACCTCAGGATGACGAGGTGATGCACCATATTGTGTACAAAATTACATTTTTAAGTGTTTTTAAGACTGTAAAAATTTGTACACAATATTTTTTTTACTATCTTTGCTCTATCTATTGTGCGATTATATTGATTTTTTTCACTCTATGTGTTAAACTTTGATCATAATATGCGGTCAAATAAGCAGAATAAACCTTAAAGAAAACTATATATGAAAAAGTTTATCTACATTTTTATGGCTTTAGTGGCATTTCCCTTATTGTCTTATGCCGCTGCCGGTGATTTGGTAACCAAACCGGATAAAGCTTCCGCTAATGGCGAGGTCACCTTATGTTATACACCGCTCGCAAATGAGTCTTGGATGAAAACTCAGTCAGTTTACATTTATGTATGCCTTGAGTTTAATGACAATGGTGAGTGGGAGAAAGAGAAAGCTCCTTGGTCACAGTGCAATATGCCTATGTACAGATGGGTGCTTCAGAAAGATGGAACTCTCACATACTCAATCTCTGACCTGAAGAGCTATTTTAAGCTCTCTGATTCTGAGTTAGAGATGGTTACTGGTCTGTTCGTTATTCTAAAGAATGATGAGTACCAGACTTCTGATAAGTATGTGAAGGTTTATACCAAGAAAAACAAGGCTGAAAAATTCACTGGTACTGTGACATTCTCTGTTACCGTTCCTGCTGGAACATCATCAGTGTATGTTACTGGTACATTTGGTCCGGAAGGCTCAGATGACTATTGGAAACACTGTGATCCAAAACATCAGTTAAAGAAAGTGTCTGACACCAAATTTGAGGGTACTATCACAAACGTACCGGCAGATCTTCAGTATCTGTATGTATGGGGTCCGCGTAATGACCAGTCTGAGTTCCGTCTTGGTCACCGTCCGCTTGGTGCAAGAAACAAGGTTAATGACATCGTGGAGTACTGGGGCGATATGACTCTTAACGTTATTGTTCCAAAAGGCACACGTGAGATGTTTGTTTCAGGTACGTTTAATAACTGGGGCTTTAGCCGTATGATGGATTCCGGTAATAATACTTGGACATTCCATGTGGCTCCTAATATGCTTAAAGGTTCTGAAACTATAGAGTACAAGTACTACTATAAAAATGATAAGAGTGCTGTTGAACCTGGCAAGAACCATCGTGCTACATTTGAGGGTTTTTCAGTACAGTATGATGAGATAAAAACTTGGAGATAGAATATCACAAACGTTTCTAATGTTAAAATATTGCCTGCAAGATAAAATTTCTTGCAGGCAATTTTTTTTATTGTAATAATTTTGTTATATTTGTGGTTGTAAAGTGGGGCGAGAACGTAGAAAACCTTAAAAATTATTATATAAACTTTTAAAACTTACTTTTTTATGAAAAAATTTTTACTTCTTGCCGTAAGCATGTTGCTTACAAGTTCTCTCTTCGCAGCTGATCTCTATTTAAGAGGTGCGGTTACAAGTTGGGCTGCTCAGGATGCGTTCAAATTCACTACTACAGATGGGAAAATTTACACTCTTGAGAAAGAGTTTGACTTGTATGGTGAGTTTAAGTTTGCTGACGCTAGTTGGGGCGCAGACAATTACGGGTCTGCAGCAAATCCTGGTACTGTAGCTCTTGACACTGAGTTTGGCTTGTCTAATGGTTCTCTTACCAATTTTAATTGCGGTTCTAATACATTTTCTGTTAAAAAGATTGTTTTGGACATGGAGAATTTGACTGGTACTATTTATGGTTCATCTGGTGAACTTGTAATATCTTCTTGGACTCTTGTTGGAGACGAAGCTCTTGTAGGTGTTGATTGGGATCCAGCAGCAACAGAGAATGATCTTGCTTTTGTAGGTGGCGTTTATCAGATTACCAAGACTGGTGTTACACTTGCTGCTGATGGCCTTTATCAGTATAAATTTGCTGCTAACCACGCTTGGGGTATTAAAGAATTCCCAGCTTCTGGTAATGAGGAACTTGTGGTTCCTTCAGATGGCGTTTATGATATTGTTTTTGCCCTTAATCCATCTACAGGAGAATATGGCGCAGATGCAAAACTTTCAACTGCGGCTGATGAGGCTCAGGCTAATGCTGCTGAGGTTGTAGGTATCTATAACATGATTGGTCAGCCAGTTTCTGCTCAGACTCCTGGTCTTAAAATCTTTGTATATTCAAACGGCACCACAGAGAAGAAATACTAATCTGATGTTTTCTTCAGATGTTCAAGGCGGTCTATAACAGACCGCCTTTTTTTATTGCTCGTCATGATTGTTTATATATTTTATTAGTTAGTATTCTTGTTCTTCGTCAAAATTTATTATCTTTGTTAATTGGATTTGTAAATGATACAGTACTTCAAAATAGCTGATTTCCCGTTTGCGGTTTGCTCTGAGACTGACGTAACGAGTTTGCTCACAAACCTTTTACCTTTTGTGTGTGAAGGTGTGGATGAGCGACAACTACTTTTTACGCTAACTCTTGATGGTGCTGTAAATGAAAATCGTTCCGTTTTTTACCGTTCAGAGGAGTATGATTTTTCAATGGCCAAGGCTGATGGATTGTACAGCATTGAGTTTACTGATGTTTCTGACGGAAGGAACTTTATAATGGAGTTTGACGGGGATTTCAGGAACTTTAGAACTAATATGTGTTCAAACAGTTTGTCTGGAGTGCTTGATAATATGCTAATGCTTGCGTACACATTTGCATCTGCCGGATGCAATGCGCTACTTGTTCATGCATCGGTGGTGGTGGTGGAAGGCAAAGCCTATATGTTTTTGGGTAAGAGCGGTACAGGTAAGAGTACTCATGCCGGGCTATGGCTGAAATATATAGACGGAGCAGTACATCTTAATGATGACAATCCTGTGCTTAAATTCTCTGATGGCAAGGTTTATGCCTGCGGCTCAGCTTGGAGCGGTAAGGGTAGGATATATAAGAATGAGATGTATGAGGTGGGTGGAATTGTGAGGCTGGCACAAGCTCCGTATAATAGAATTGAGCGTCGCACTGGAGCCAAGGCGTTTGCACTGGTCTATACGTCGTGTTCAAAACTGCCTTGGAGTGAGCAATGTATGAAAAATGTATGCTCCACGCTTGGAAAAGTGGTAGGCGTGGCTCCTATTTATTATTTGGAATGTCTGCCAGACCGTGATGCGGCACTTCTCTCTTTTAATACAATGAAACAGCTATGATAGTTGCAAATGATATTCTTTTCTCTAACGTAAAGTCTGAAATTAAGGCTGGTAAAGAGGTGAAAATTACTGCCAAAGGGAATAGTATGCTTCCGTTTATACGTACTGGCGATACGGTTGTGCTTGGCAAAGCGCACCGCCTGCGTACTGGCATGGTGGTTTTGGTGGAGCCTCAGGAGGGAGTGTACATCTTGCATCGCATAGTGAAACTTGGGGAGAATGAAATGACCCTTTATGGCGACGGTAACCTTGGAATCAAGGAGGTGGTGCCTTACACAAGTGTGATTGCGGTTGTTAAATCTGTGTGCAGAGGCTCAAAACAGATATTCTATGGTTCGCTAAATTGGAAAGTCAGAAATTTTTTATGGCCTAAAAATAAGTTTTTGAGAAAATATAGCCTCAAGATTTATAGAAAAACTCAGAAAAAACACTAAATTTGTGAATTGATATTAACCTTAAACAGTTTCTAATTATGGAAAAACCGTATGTGGTGGGCATCGATATAGGTGGCCAGACAGCAAAAATCGGGCTTGTTGACGCCCGTGGTAACGTTCTTGTTCAAACCGCAATTAAGAGCAACGATACTGACGACTACAAAAAATTTATTAAGAACCTTAGTGATGCAGTTACTGCTCTTGTAAGTAAGAGCTATTCAATGAAGGATGTAAGGGGCATTGGTATTGGTGCGCCTAACGCTAACTATTACAAGGGAACCATTGAAGGCGCAGTGAACCTAACATGGGGTGGTCAGCAGGAGATTCCTTTCTCTGAGTATATGAGCAAGACTATTGGTCTTCCTGTAAAACTTACTAACGATGCTAACGCCGCTGCTCTTGGCGAGATGACATACGGTGTGGCTCGTGGTATGAAGGATTTCATAATGATTACTCTTGGAACAGGTGTTGGCTCCGGTATTATTGTGAATGGTAACTTGCTATATGGTCATGATTCTAATGCTGGTGAGCTTGGTCACGTTACTATGGTGCGCCAGAACGGTCGTCTTTGCGGTTGCGGAAAGGCTGGTTGCCTTGAGGCTTACTGCTCTGCTACCGGTGTGGCTCGTACAGCACGTGAAATGCTTGAGACCACAGAGAAGAAGAGCATTCTCCGTAATATTCCTGCTGAGACTATAACATCAAAAGATGTTTTTGAGGCAGCTGTTGAGGGCGATGCGCTTGCTAAGGATATATTTGAGTTCACAGGAAATATGCTTGGCGCAGCTCTTGCAGATTTTGTGGTGTTCTCATCGCCTGAGGCAATTGTTCTGTTTGGTGGTCTTACCCGCAGTGGAGACCTGCTTATGAAACCAGTGGTTGAGAGCCTTAACAGAAATGTGATGCCGCGCTGGAAAAATAAGATTAAGGTCCTCTTCTCTCAACTCAAGGAGTCTGATGCTGCCATATTGGGCGCCAGCGCACTGGCTTGGGAGCTTGGTAGTGAAGGGTGATATTTTTATTGTGAGCCTATGGGGGGTCGAACCCCAATCGAAGGAACCGGAATCCTTTATTCTATCCATTGAACTATAGGCCCTTAAAAATCTGAGAACCATATGTTCTCAGATTTTTTTATGTATATTGCCTGACGGCATTATAGTAAAGTAATCCCTGCCTCTTTGCAGCGTGCACGCATATCATCACTCCAGATGCTTGACTGGATTTCTCCTACATGGGCACGGTGGAGTAGGAACATGCAAAGGCGTGACTGACCTATACCACCTCCTATTGACAGTGGCAGTGTGCCATCCATAAGGCGTTTGTGGTAGTAGAACTCCAAACGGCTCTCTTGGTTTGTGAGTTTAAGCTGGCGTAGCAGAGCCTCTTTGTTTACACGTATGCCCATGCTTGAAAGTTCAAGCGCCTGGTTAAGAATAGGATTCCAAACCATAATATCTCCATTCAAGCCTTTGAAACCGAGGCTGTTTGGCGTGGTCCAGTCATCATAATCAGGAGCACGGCCGTCATGCTTCTCACCATTAGAGAGTTCACCGCCAATACCCATAATGAATACGGCTCCGTATTTCTTGGCAATAAGGCTTTCACGCTCCTTGACGGTTTTGTCTGGGTAGAGGTCAAGCAGCTCCTGTGAGCTGATAAAGTGAATCTCCTCTGGCAGCTGTGGCTTTATTTCTGGGAAACGCTCATAAACGGCGTACTCAGCTCTGAGCAAAGTACTGTATATGCGGCGCACAGTTTTCTTAAGGAACTCAATGTTATAGTCATTTTCATCTATAACCATCTCCCAGTCCCATTGGTCCACGTAGAGTGAATGAATGTTGTCAAGCTCCTCATCGGCGCGAATGGCGTTCATATCAGTGTAAAGACCGTAGTGACGTTCTATTTTGTAATCAGCAAGCATCATGCGTTTCCATTTGGCAAGAGAGTGAACCACTTCCGCCTCCGCCTCGTTCATATCTTTAATGTGGAATGTTACAGGGCGCTCAATGCCGTTAAGGTCATCATTTATACCCATGCCCTTTAATACAAACAGCGGTGCGGTTACTCTGCGCAGTCTAAGCTCCGATGCAAAGTCCTGCTGGAAAAAATCTTTGAGATATTTAATAGCAAACTCAGTTTGCTTCAAATCCAGAATAGGATTGTAATCTTTTGGAATAATTAGGGACATACTAGTTTATATTTTAAGTGGAATCGGTTAATCGGTTAATCGTCCTCGTCATGCTGAGGCTTGCCGAAGCATCTCGCGATGTTTGTGAGATCCTTCGTTTCATTTCATTTCACTCAGGATGACGTGCGTGTAACTCTTAACCCTCAATTAAATTCATTACCTGCTTTCCAAGCTCTTCCGCTCTCTGCATTGTGGCGGCCTCAGAGTATATTCTTATGATTGGTTCAGTGTTAGATTTGCGTAAATGTACCCATCCGTCAGCAAAGTCTATCTTTACTCCGTCAATGTCATTTATTTGTTCACTTTTGTAAATTTCTTTCACTCTTGAAAGTATGGCGTCAACATCTATGCCAGGTTGCAAATCCACACGGTTTTTTGCAATAAAGTAGGGTGGATATGTAGCTCTCAGTTCTGATACTTTCATTTTTTTGTGAGCCAGATGGCTTAGGAATAATGCTATACCTACAAGTGCGTCACGTCCGTAATGGCTTTCAGGATAGATTACTCCGCCATTGCCTTCACCTCCGATAACGGCATTTGTCTCTTTCATTTTTGTAACCACGTTCACCTCTCCCACAGCTGCTGCATTATACTTGCCGCCGTGTGCAAGAGTAACATCACGCAAAGCGCGTGTGGAGCTTAAATTGGAAACCGTATTACCTGGTGTGTGGCTCAGCACGTAATCTGCAACGGTAACTAAAGTATATTCCTCACCGTACATGCGTCCGTCCTCACATATCATTGCAAGACGGTCAACATCGGGGTCAACAACAAATGCCACATCATAATCTCCGCCCTTCATAAGGTTCATTATATCACCAAGGTTCTTTTCAAGCGGCTCCGGGTTATGCTGAAAATCTCCAGTAGGCTCACCATAGAGTGTCTTAACTGTCTTAACTCCTAAACGCTCAAGCAGTTTTGGCAATATTATGCCGCCCACTGAGTTCACTGTGTCAAGCGCCACTTTAAAACCAGCCTTTTTAATAGCCTCCACATCCACAAGTTTTAATGAGAGTACATTGTCAATGTGGCGCTCTGTGTAGTCTTTTTTCGTAACCTTGCCAAGTTCTGTAACCTCTGCAAATGTGAATTCTTCTGCCTCTGCAATTCTAAGCACCTCTTCACCCTCCTCCTTGTTAAGGAATTCACCGCTTTCATTAAGCAGTTTCAGAGCGTTCCACTGTTTGGGGTTGTGGCTTGCTGTGAGTATTATACCGCCAGCGGCACCCTCCATTGTAACTGCTAATTCTGTGGTTGGAGTGGTGGCCATGCCTATGTCTGTGACGTCAAAACCCATTGATTGCAATGTTCCCACTACAAGCTTCTGAACCATTGGACCTGACATACGGGCGTCACGTCCTACAACTATGGTGTTAGAACCATTAGTGGAAATCTTACGAATAAGAGTGGCGTATGATGCTGTGAATTTTACTATGTCAACAGGGCTTAGTCCGTCACCCACGTGACCGCCTATTGTGCCTCTGATTCCTGAAATTGACTTTATTAATGACATGACTTATATATTTTTAGTTGCTACTTACTGTGAAACTCACCACTTTTACCTTTTGTGAGTAAACCTCCATCATTTGGTTATCTGTGCCTATGACAGATTCTATAATCATTTCACACTCACCGTCATGACGCATAAACGGAATGGCGTCATTCCAGCCTACACATGGTGCGTAGCCATTGTGTGAATACACAAAGTAGTTCCCCTCTCTGGAGTCAAGGTTGTCAAAAACCGGAGTCTTGTCATCGGGGAGATTATAGAGGTAGTAGCGCATGACAAGTGTACGGCCACTGGCAGGTTTGTCATTCTTCAGATTCCTTTTAACTATACGCACGTATGCGCCTCTATAGGTCTTAAAATAGAAGTTCTCAGGCCAAGGCGCTGGCATGGTGTCACAAAGCAGAGAGTCTGTGGAGATGGTGAGGTTATGGCTCTTTATATAGTTTGCCAACATTGCCTTCTCATCTTTTCTCTTTTTGGCGTATGTGTTTGCCTGACACGATGCAAACAGCACCGCTGAAATTAAGACGCCTACTATAAATAATAATTTTGTATTTCTCATCTTACTGATAATATTTTCATTCGGTACAAGATGGGTGTTCTGGGCGGAATACATTCTCTGTCACCAGCTACGCCGTAAGCCAGATTGTAGGGTAGTATTAACTCTATGTCATCACCCAAATGTCTGCCCATTACAGCTAAGTCAATACCTTTGCCCAAAACCCTTTTGCCCACAATCAAGTTCTTTGGCCTGCTCATCTCACTGCTATGATAGCACACAGTGCCGTCAAGCAGTTCCACGCTGTAGGCTATGGAAATCTCTGAACCGTTTTTTACTGTGACGGTGCTGTCACCCGCCGTTATCACTCTGTACAGGTATCCGTCTTCTGTGATGGTGAAATCTCCGTGCCCGTCAGTCTTGGCGCTGTCTGTATATGCCTCAATCTCACGTTTTTCGTCATCAATGCACAAACGGTTAAACTCCAAGAGGTTCACCTCAGTGGGGTCTTCCTCTTTTATGTTTGAGGGTATCTGCGGTTTAATGCGGTTACAACTGCAAAAAACAGCTGTAACGCATAATAAATTCAGAAACCAACGGTAACGCATGAAAGTATGCTTATCTGATATTGGCAATACTCATTATGTCACCAAACACACCAGCTGCAGTTACGCTTGCACCAGCTCCGTAGCCCTTAATAATCATTGGGTCATTAAAGTAACGCTCAGTCTGAATCATTACTATGTTATTGCTACCCTCAAGATCATAGAATGGGTGGCTTGCGTCAATGGCCTGCAGGCCTACAGAACACTCGCCCTCTTTCATGGTGGCTACAAAACGGTATTTCTTATGCTCTTTCTCCAACTGCTGACGCTGTTTCTCAAACTCATCGTCAAGTTCTGGTATGTTCTTCCAGAAATCTTCAAGTGTGCCCTCAAAGTACTTGTCCGGCACAAACAGGTTCTTTTTAACATCGGCCTGCTCCACAGCGTAGCCGCTCTCACGCGCCAGAATAACAAGTTTGCGTATAACGTCTGTTCCGCTAAGGTCAATTCTTGGGTCCGGCTCTGAGAAACGTGCCTCCTTGGCCATTTGAATTGACTTGGAGAATGATATGTCCTTGCTAATGGTATTGAATATAAAGTTAAGTGTTCCAGATAGAACCGCCTCAATTTTTAATATACGGTCACCACTGTTTATAAGGCTGTTCATTGTGTTTATAATAGGCAGACCTGCGCCCACATTTGTCTCAAACAGATATTTGATACCTTTACGGCGTGCAGTGTTCTTCAGGTTCTCATATATGCTGTACGGGCCTGAAGCCGCTATCTTGTTTGCAGCCACAATAGATACGTTATGATTCAGAAGGTCTGTGTAGAGTGAGGCAATGGCGGCACTTGCCGTACAGTCAACAAACACAGAGTTGAACAGGTTCATATCAATGATAGTCTGCTTAATCTCCTCTGGAGTGGTGGGCTTTCCGTTTGCCTTGACCTCCTCCTTATAGTTCTTAAGGTCAATGCCGTCTGCATTGAATATGGAGCCGTTTATATCTGTGATTCCAACCACGTTAAGTTTCACACTATTCTGCTTGAGTATCTTTTCTTGCTGATGCTCTATCTGCTCAAGCAGGCTGCCACCTACGGTGCCTGTCCCCACTTGGAAGATGTTCAATACCTGGTAATCTGCCAGGAAGAATGAATCATGTAACACGTTTAATGCTTTTTTTAGATATTTCTGGGTAATTACAAATGATATGTTAGTCTCCGATGCGCCCTGTGCGCAGGCAATGATGTTTACACCGCTGCGTCCGAGTGTGTCAAACAGCTTGCCTGCCAGACCTGTGTTGAAACGCATGTTCTCACCCACAATAGCCACGGTGGCAAGGTTTTTCTGAGGTGTTATAGACCATATTTCACCTCTCTCAAGCTCTGCGCTGAACTCCTTGGTAAGAGCTTTTATGGCTGCTTCCGCCTCTGAGTTCTGGATGGCGAATGTAGTGGAGTTCTCTGACGATGCTTGTGATATGAGGAACACGCTGATGCCTTCATCGGCGAGGGCTTTGAATGTGCGTGAACTTATACCAAGCACTCCCACCATGCCCATGCCTTGCAATGTGATAAGGCATGTGTCATTTATTGATGATATGCCTTTTACGGCTCTGCCTTCTGGGTTCTTTATGTTGGAAATCCTTGTGCCACGACATGTGTGATTGTTTGTATTCTTAATGAATATAGGAATATTACGCTCATACACTGGATATATGGTAGGAGGGTAGAGCACCTTGGCACCAAAGTTTGAAAGCTCCATAGCCTCAATGTATGAAAGCTCATCAATTACGTATGCGTTATTAACAAGGCGTGGGTCTGCTGTCATAAAGCCGTCCACGTCGGTCCAAATCTCCAACGCCTCTGCGTCAAGTGCACCTGCTATGATGGCGGCGGTATAGTCTGAACCACCGCGTCCAAGGTTAGTAATCTCTCCCGATGTGCTGTCTGATGCAATGAAACCGCCCATGATGCTAACTTTTGGCAATGTTTCAAAAGCGGCTGTAAGGTTACGGTACGTTACGGGCTTGTCAAGTATGTTCTTCTTGTGATACTTCTTTGTCTTGATAAGCTCTATGGAGTTAAAGTGCTTTGCTCCCAATACGTATGATATGAAGAGCGAACTCATCTTTTCACCATAGGCTACAATGGCGTTAAGGTCGCTTTCTGAGAGCTTCTTGGATTCAAACGCTTTGTCATACAATGCTTTAAGCTCAGAAAGCAGAGCATTGATTCCAATGGTGGCATCGCTGATGTATTGCTCTGGAACAGTGGCTTTTATGGTTTCTATGTGACGCTCTGTTATTTCTGTAAAGAGTGTTGTGTATGTATCTATGCCACTTGCCGCTGTTTTGGCAGTGGATATTAGCTTATCTGTTATGCCACTCATTGCAGACACCAC
>ONEZ01000034.1 GCA_900316995.1 uncultured Bacteroidales bacterium
TACGGCCTATAATGTGCCCTGTGCCATAGAGGGCGTTCTCCGAACGGAACACATAACATGCCTTTCCAAAGAGGAATGGCAGTCTGTCAGATAACTTCAGATTTACAGGGATTAAGACATGTCGGGATTTGTGGAGAACATTGGTATGGGAAAAGATTTGTCCGAAATGACATTGGAAGAGTTATGGGAATTATTTCCAATCTTTTTGGTGGTACACGATGATCGGTGGAAAGACAGTTTCAATGAGATCGAGAAAACGCTGACCGGACTTTTATCTGAGCAGCCTGTTGCGCGGATCAGTCATATCGGAAGCACCGCCATTCAGGGGATATGGGCTAAGAATATCATTGATGTGATGATTGAAATTCCTCAAAGCGCTGATATGAAAGATATTGCGCAGATATTAGAAAAGAATGGCTTTATTGTCATGTCCGCCGAGGCAAACCGGGTATCACTTAACAAGGGATATACTGAAAATGGCTTTGCGGACAAGGTATTTCATGTCCATCTGCGATACACCGGAGACAATGATGAACTGTACTTCCGTGATTATTTGAATGAGCATTCTGATGTGGCAAAAGAATATGAAGCATTGAAGCTCAGGCTTTGGAAACAATATGAACATAACCGGGATGCTTATACAGATGCAAAGACAGACTTCATATCTAAATGGACGGCGGCAGCACGAAAGAAATATGGAGATCGATACTGATAAATCGAGATTTGTGAGGAACAGATATGAAAACAATATATATAATCGGCGGTACAATGGGCGTCGGTAAAACGACGGTAAGTCAGCAGCTGAAAACGCAGTAACGATGTAATCGACAGAAGCGTTGCAAGGATCGACATGTATCAAACGCTTGACACCATAAAAGTGGATACAGTCAATAAGAACGTTTATGAAAGACAAAAACAAGATAATTCCATACATACATCTGAAAATTGAGTCATGCCATTATTTAGGCATCTATCCTCTTGATAACCTTGGCAGGAACACCGCCAACAATAGTATTTGGCTCAACGTCTTTAGTAACCACAGCGCCGGCTGCCACTACAGCACCATCGCCTATAGTCACTCCTGCCAATATAGTTGCATTGGCTCCTATCCAGACATTCTTGCCAATGTGTATTGAAGCGTAACTCATGCTTTGGCGTTTGGCCGGATCAAGATCATGGTTAATTGTTGCCAGTACAACATTGTGACCAATGAGTGCGCCTTCATCGATGGTAATGCCACCTTGGTCTTGAAACTTGCATCCCATGTTGATGAACACGTTTTCGCCAACAATGGTATTCTTGCCGCAGTCAGTGTGAAACGGAGGAAACAGTCCAACTGTCTTTGGCACCTCACGTCCCCAAAGCTGCTCCAGCAAATCATGTAATTGCTCTGGGGTATGATACCTACCGTTAATCTCCGCTGTTATCTTCAGCGCATCCTGCGATAACTGATGAAACATCATGTGGACATCAGAACCGCCAATCACTGGCTTGCCCGATGCCATGTAATCTCTAAATTCCTGTATTGTCATTTTATTGCACTTCTTCTAATTCTCCTGTTTCTGAATCAATAATAAATCCGCGAACAACTATATCCGTTGGAACAAGCGGATGATTACGCCCCTTTCCCTAATTCAAACGCTTCATTCAATTTTGGATTGCCTTGAATTTCACGAGGCTCATTCACACCTCCGCAAAAAAGCGTGCCAGAGAGACGGCTCTTGGGATAGCAGTCTATCCAGCCTGTAAGTCCAATCTCGGCACGTTTGGGAGTTTCCGTTTCATCTTCGGCGGCGGTTGTAAGAAGATACACATCGCGGAACTGATAGTCCTGCTCATACATAGCGTTCATACGGTCAATAAGGGTTTTCATCTGGCCGCACATCTCATAATAGTAGATAGGAGTAGCCCAGCATACAACATCAGCTTTCAGCACCTTTGCCATAATTTCATTAACATCATCGTTTATAACGCAACGCCCAAGTTTCTGACAAGCAAAGCAACCCTTGCAAAACTGAATATTCTTGCCTACAAGAGAAATTTTTTCAACATCGTTTCCAGCAGCTTTAGCTCCATCCACAAACCGGTCTGCAAGCATATCGCTGTTTGAGCCACGTCTTAGGCTCGTAGAAATAACCACAACTCGTTTCATAATTTTTTTCTTAAGATATATGCAAAATTACGTAAATTAATTAAAAACATCTACTATTTATTAACAAAACTATTCAAACTTAGGTTGGAGGCTATGGCGGTATTCACTTGGAGTTTTTCCCAAATGCTTGGTGCAGTAACGGCTGAAGTAAGAGAGCGATGTGAAGTTCATCAGGTCTGCTATCTTGAGATTATTCTTCTTGACAAAAGAACACAAAACAGAATCAGGATTGAAACACTCTATGTATGCAACACCTACCAGTTAAATGTGAACAAACAAACATGGATGAATGCAATTGCATTAATCTGTAAAATTGGTTGATATATCAATAAATCTGTTATATTTTCAACGATGATTGCAACTGCTTTAATGGCTCAGGACGTGATAGATGTACATAGTCATATCATAACTTCTGAGTTTGTCTCATCACTTGAAAGTGAAGGGCTTTTGATGGACGAGGGATTTCCCCTACCAAAATATGACGTGAAAAGCCATTTGAAATGGATGGATGAAGCTGGCATTCAGACATCGGTGCTGACATTAGCGGCTCCACAGCCCACATCGGCTGAGGTAGTCAGACAAACCAATGAGGCTGCGGCTCTAATCAAAAAGGAGCACCCAGGTAGATTTATGTTCTGCGCCGCCCTGCCGCTGCCTGATGTTACAAAAGCCATTGAAGAGGCAAAGTATGCGCTCGATGTGCTGAAGGCAGATGGAATCAAACTGGCCACAAACGTGGGTGGTCAATAACTTGGCGCGCCAGAGCTGGACACCCTTTTTTCTGTTTTGAACGAGCGAAAGGCGGTGGTGATTCTGCACCCCCACAGACCGGAGCCTGTGAATAAGCAGGTCATGCAGCAGACACCGCTTGCCATGCAGGAGTATCTGTCTGGTAGGTGAAATTGACTACGATGCCAACCTTCGCATTCTCTACTATGACCTTGCGGGTGCACACTCCCCGGAAGTTATCCGTATGTTGCTCTCCATCACCACGCCTGACCATTTGCTCTACGGTTCAGACTTCCCATACGCCGCTCCGCAAGTGCTAACTCAGAGCCTTTCAAGGATGAAGCAGTATCTGGCATCGGAGCCTGACCTTGCGCCGTTTAAGGATATGATTTTGCGAAAGAATGCCCAATGGTTGTTTGGGCAAACAGAAGAAAAGCCTGCAGCAGAACTCACCTCAGCAAACATGATAGTCCGCATTGCTGAAATTGAAGTCTATCCGCAGTATCTGAAAGAATACCTGACCTTTGCCAATGAAGTGGATCGTCTAAGTATAGAGCGAGAGCCAGGAGTCATCTGTCTTTACCCGATGCAAAGCGCCGATGATTCCACAAAGATTCGCATCCTTGAAATTTATGCATCGGAGGAGGCATATCAGCAGCACCTAAAGACTGACCACTTTCTAAAGTACAAGCAGGGCACGCTCCACATGGTGAAAGACCTGAATGCTGCCTACCATGAAGCCGCTTGATCCTGAGACAATGAAACTGATATTCAAAAAGACAACTTTGGTTGCAAACACGCACCTCACGGCTACTGCCTTGCAGCGGTTTCAACAGCATACTATAAGCGAGCCATGATGCCAGGTCTGGCTAAATTTGTGCGTTTTGCCAAGAATGTCTGGAATATAAACGGCGATGCAAAAACTGATGAGCAGATAGCCACAGCAGGACTTGAGGCCTTGAAAAGCTGGATGCTGGAGATTGGCCTGCCTCTCACAATTAGCGAGCTTGGCGCCACATCTGATATGATTCCTGGCATCACAGAAACTACAGTAATCTACCCTGCCGGATACCTTGATTTGACTAAAGAGGATATCTCAGAGATATTAAAGGAGAGTCTGTAACTTTCTCAATGAAATCTATTGCATTTTCTTAAAATTTATTTTTCGTCCAAACACTTACTAGCGACTTTTTATAGAAATTTATCTCCAATTTCATATTTTTAGTGAATTCAAGCTCAAAAAGTATGCATATAACTATATACAACTAAACGAAAACAGACCATTTGTTTGCTTTTTCTTTAAATAAATTGTACATTTGCCTGCATAATCAATGGAATGTAAAATAATGAAAAAACTAATCACCCTTGTATTGGCGGCAGTTATGCTTGCCGCGTGCAGCAACGCCCCAAAAAACACGTGCAATGTAGACGGTTTTGCATGGAACAAAGCAACGGTATATTTTGTGTTGGTTGACCGTTTTTGCAACGGCGATAGCACCAACGACCAACAATACGGCCGCCGCACCGACTATGGCAGTGAGCGCATGAACGCTTCTACATTTCATGGTGGCGACTATGTTGGACTATTGCAAAAGGCCAAAGAGGGATATTTCTCCAACCTAGGCGTGGACGTGGTTTGGCTGACAGACCCGTATGAGCAGGTGCACGGCTGGGTGCCAGGCAGTGGTTGGGAAGTGAACGATTTTCCTCACTATGGCTACCATGGTTACTACCCGCTTGACTATACTGAGATGGATAAGAACTACGGCACTATTGAGCAGTATCGCGCCCTGATAGACGAACTGCATGCGCAAGGCATACGCGTGATGTCAGGAGCCAACATCAATGATATAGGTTACCCCACTTACCTAGATGCTTTGCAACAAGGTTTTGCCACAGTACCTGGTATTAAAACGGAAGCAGAGGCGGTTGAACATCGCCGTGACATAGATTATGCTGCGTGGCTGGATGCAATGTACGACCAGCCAGATTGGTACACCACTGAGTGGCTGCGCAGACCATCTGAGACTGATGATCCGTTCAAGATGACACTATACGGTTTGCCTGATTATTTGACAGAGAAAACAGAGGCGGTCAGTCTTCCAGCTTTTCTGCACCGTAAGTGGCAACGGGAAGGAAACGACAATGATGTCTGGACTTGGCCTGAGATGAAAGCCTTGCGCAAAGACACCACACTCTCCCCTGACGATTATGTAATACGCTACATAGCCGCATGGGTGGAGGAATTTGGTATAGACGGTTTCCGTTGTGATGTGGTAGGTTATGTACACCCTTGGCGCTGGAAACAGTTGCATGATGCATGTAATGAAGCCCTACATCGCTGGCGTGCCAAACATCCTGAGCAGGCTGCTTCCAAATGGACGGACGACATAATGTTCACCGGTGATTATGATGACGCCTATATCACCCATCTGCCGCTGTATGAAGAGAATGGCTTTAACAGTATGGTGAATATGGAATTTCCTAAGGATGGCAACCTTACCACTATAGCGCAGACATGGCAGGCATATAGTGACTCCATGACTGTATGGCAAGCTGCAGGTTATGCGTGGTATCCTTTCTCATACTTGAATAACGCCTATTTCCGCGATGCTGACATGGCTCACATGGACAAGTGCGCCACCTGTTTTCTTCTGTCACCCGGAGCGGTTCAGATATTCTATGGCGACGAGGTTGCCCGTAAGACCACAGATGCCATTTTAAATGTAGATTATGCACAAGCTTTCCGCAGTGACTATGATTGGTCAACCCCTAATGACACCCTTATGGCGCACTATCAGAAGTTATGCGCGTTCCGCAAGGCTCATCCTGCGGTGGGTGCAGGAAAACAAACCATGCTGAGTCCTACTACGGTAACACGAACATTGAACGAAGATACTATTGTAATAGCATTGAATCCACAACCCGCCATGGAAGTACCCGTACCGTTTGCTGATGGTGAGCAAGTAAGGAATGCGTATAACGGAGAAACAAGCACAGTTGAAAACGGACATGTGGCACTGCAACAATCCAGCGGGCACGTGGCGCTTATTGAGAAATTAGACTCTCCTTCAATATCTCAGTGACATCCTCCTTTGTTAGACTCATATAGCCAGCAGGGGCTACTATAGTGGTTCTGGTGATGTCTGGAATCATATCGGGGGTGGCGCCATGTTCTACGTAGTGGTTGAGGAACTGATACCAGAAGCGTCAGGCGGCCAGCACTCCAACCTCAGCACTATCGGCTTTGCCGTAGGCTTTGTCCTTATGATGGTCCTCGATGTGGTGATGGGATAACACACTTACAGCGCGTGCCCGCCAGATACTTTAATCACCTGACCGGTGAGCATTCTGGCCTGTGCGCTTGACAGGTATAGGATGGTTTCAGCAATATCTTCAGGCTGAATTAGTTTCCCCATAGGGATGAGAGGCAGTACAGCTTTCTCCAAATCAGCGTCTATCCAGCCCGTCTGGGTTGGGCCTGGTGCCACACAGTTCACGGTGATGCCGTATTTGCCAACCTCAAGCGCAATGCTACGAGTAAACGCCTCCATCGTGGCTTTGCTGGCTCCGTAGGCAATCTGCCCCGCAAAAATCTGAGATGAATCAGTGGAAAGATTGACAATTCTGCCATAATCTTTATAGTGCTTGACAAACTCCCTAATCATCAGGACGCCGCCACGCACATTAACGGCAAAAGTCTCATCTATAACACCGCTTGTAATTTTCTCAATAGTGTCAAACCCGTCCATATCACCCTCCGCGGCATTATTCACAAGCACATCCACCCTTCCAAACTTTTCCATAACTGCAGAATAAATATCCTTTACAGCATTCTCATCAGTGATGTCACTCTCAAGTACGAGATAGTCAGCATTCATCTCCTTTAGTCTGCCTTCAACGATGTCCGCCCCACCAGCGTTTGCCTGAAAGTATCTATCCGCCCCGTTACTATCAGCTTTGTTCTTGTCAAACTGCCTTGGCACTCTCTTATATATCAACGCCACCTTTGCACCCTCACGGGCAAAAGCGCACGCAGTGGTGGCTCCAATCCCTTGAGGATTGTTTGCTCCAGTAATTATAGCCACTCTATTCTTTAATCCGTAATCAATCATAATCAAACACAGTTAAGTTTCTGAAACGAGTACCCCATAGTAGCGAGCTGGATGGCGGCGCCGATGCGATACATAACACGCAAAGTACGCACAAAAACGTAGAAGGCGTCCGCTGTCCCTGCCTCAGCACCGCTACGGCGCAGAAGCGCGTCGGCCTCAGAAGCGCATGTGTTGAATACAGAGTGTAGATGCTCCGCATCGGAGCTGTCTAAATTGTAACACAAAATATCTTGCAGGATATGCTCATCCATGTCGTCAAAGCCACGCTCTCCAAGCAGGGAGCTATAGCCGCGCAGGCTGTTCACCTCCCAGTCTTTGTCCCACCATTTGGCAACAGCGGCACCAATGTAGGCACTCCACGCAAGGGTTGCCAGAGGATATGAGTTAAACTCACGCACTGCATCCTGAATAAACTCTGCCGAAATATCATTCCATTTGCTGTTTATATCCTCACTCTCAGGGAACCTCTCAGGCAGCCAGCCACGGCTCCTGCAACACTTAAAAAGCTGAGTGAACAGCTCCGCCTCATAGCGGTCATACATCTCTATGTTCATTTTCTGTTTATGGTAGCAACTATTCTACAAAGATATAAATTTTTCACAAACTGATATGAACCCATTCTGCAAAATGTTATCTTTGCGGTATTATTGCTGATTGATTAATTTAAGGAGATAGTATAAAATGTTTAAGGTTGTCAATGCTTCAGATACCAGCCGGGCCATAGCTTTTGAATTGTGGAAGAATGCGCCAATGCCAATGGTCTCATTTACAAAAACGCTGGATGTGACACGTTTGGTAAGACTCAGCCGCCAGCAGGGACTTAAGTTCAATATGCTTATGTGCTGGTGTATTTGCAAGGCGGCAAGTGGCATTAAAGAGTTTTACCTTCTACCTGCAAATGGCGGGCTTTTGCAGTATGATTCACTGGCTGTGAATGTGATTGTGGCCAATAAAAACGGAGGAATAAACAACTGCGATATCCCGTTTGATGATGACTTTGAAAAGTTTGCAAAAGATTATCAAGCCCTTACAGAATGTGTTGCTAGTGATTGTAAGGATATTACAGATGAGAGCAGAAATATCATTGGCACATCAGCTATGACAGCAACAGAACTTGATTCTATAACAAATATGTGGTCTGGCAAATATGCCAACCCAATGCTTTTATGGGGCAAGTATCGGCGTAACTTCTTTAATGTTACACTACCAGTATCACTACAGTTCCACCACGTTCAGATAGATGGAGCTGAGGCGGCTCAGTTTTTGGAAAATTTGCAGGCTGAGATTAACAGACTTAAAGTGTAGCGTCAAGGTACTTGACCCTAATTCCCTTAGGTAGTTTTGAAGC
>ONEZ01000027.1 GCA_900316995.1 uncultured Bacteroidales bacterium
TTAGTTCCTACTAAGTCCTACTAGCCCCGACTAGTGCCTACTAAGCCTTAATAAGACCTACTAAGACAAATCAGTCCCGACCAAAGCCGAGACTGATAGCTCTTTTATAAAACTATACGTGGTTCACCGTATGCTTACGGTCTAAACGGTACATACCCATCAAATGCAAAATAGCCAGCTGTAATCAGGCTGGCTATTTATTTATTCAAACGAGTCCCAAATCAGTGTAAGCATACGTTAAACCACGTTACTATAAAATGACACCTAAATTTCAATTCCTTATGGTACGATTAAAATAACGTGCAGAGGAGGCCTTCAAAATTCTCCCGTTCTCATTTCAATTCCTTATGGTACGATTAAAAGTTAAAAAGGTGGCAATAAGTCTTAGGACAAAGGAATTTATTTCAATTCCTTATGGTACGATTAAAAGGGTTATACGCCCCTCAGCCACATCATCGGCTACCCTATTTCAATTCCTTATGGTACGATTAAAAGCCTATCACTATCCACTTAGTGCTTGCTTCTGCTATATTTCAATTCCTTATGGTACGATTAAAAGGACTGCAAGAGGAGCATTTACTCGCTCTTTTATCCAATTTCAATTCCTTATGGTACGATTAAAAGAACCTCTCGCTGTGGTAATCTTAAAGAAGCTCTACTATTTCAATTCCTTATGGTACGATTAAAAGCCACAGGAACGTGCCGCCAAACTGACTCTAATAATATTTTAATTCCTTATGGTACGATTAAAATTCAGATTGCTGATTGGGAAGTTGGTGAACACAAACATTTCAATTCCTTATGGTACGATTAAAATTTTCAAATGATGGCGCAAAGAAAGACTTTGATTCATTATTTCAATTCCTTATGGTACGATTAAAAGACTCTCGAGTTTGTGAATGACGAAGTGCCTGTAACATTTTAATTCCTTATGGTACGATTAAAATCCACGCAGTCATGAACGTGGTCAAGCCGCTATTTTATTTCAATTCCTTATGGTACGATTAAAAGTGTTGATGGCGGCGTCCACGATATTTTGCTTTTTAAAATTTCAATTCCTTATGGTACGATTAAAAGGTGTTTCCTCGATGTATGCGCACACCCTCAAAGTCATTTCAATTCCTTATGGTACGATTAAAAGTTTGCGCTAAATTTTAATGAAGTGACAGTCTCCACATTTCAATTCCTTATGGTACGATTAAAAGCTGTAGTGGCTAACCCTGCCAACTTTGCCGCTGAATTTCAATTCCTTATGGTACGATTAAAAGAATGGTGAGCGACAAGATGCTTAAGGCTGCTATGGAATTTCAATTCCTTATGGTACGATTAAAAGTTACGCCTACTTCTATGAGTGCCGCTCAATACCGATATTTCAATTCCTTATGGTACGATTAAAAGAACAACCTGTCCGACTACATGCCATCAGCCATCGAAGCCTTTTGTTTGGCATCGTAGTAGTCCACCTTGATGCCTTCTATCTCAATTTCTTCGTATCGTTCTGAGCGTTGCGGATAACTCTCCTCGTGAATTAGTTTCCCTTCATATACTAAATCAGAATTGTGCTCCATGTTAATGCCATTAGCAAATAGCCAAAGTTCTCTGTGGCAAATTTGATAATAATTAAAATATGTGCCAGTGATTTGCATAAGTTATTTTCTCTTAGCTTTTTCAATTATTTCATCAAGCATCATAACGTCTTCAAAATCAGCCTGTATGGCATCTTCTTTTTTTCTTCGAGAATTAAAAATGTCATAAGTAGAACGTACGTTTTTCTCCATTTCTTCATTTGAGACACTTCCATTACCTTGCAAAATATCTTTTCCATGATAGAGTAGTAATCCGTTAACATTATTGCGCCAAAAGTCTAATGTTAAATCTTTATGCTCCCTTACTCTCAATTCTGCTGATTCCAAAAACAACGTGGTTAGTCGGTTAAGCATATCTATCTCATCTTCGCTCAGATAGTTCTTTGCTATAAGGATGTCCTGCTTCCTAACGATAGAGCCTTTCCACGATGTCAGGCCCATATTGGGTTTTTCTGCATCCGCTCGGGAGGTAATTATCTCAGCTGCAGTTTGGTGAGTAACCGCATAAAGCAGTTTATTTTGAGTCTCGGCAAAAAACATTTGTGTCGCTTTCTCCCGTACTTCGTAATCGCTACTAAGAGCAAACAGATCTCTAAGCTTTTGATAGAAGCGTTTTTCGGATGCGCGAATATCACGGATTCTTTCAAGGAGTTCATCGAAATAGTCGGGTTGGCCATTCGGATTTTTCAGGCGTTCATCGTCCATGGTGAAGCCTTTGACCAGATATTCAGAGAGATGCCTTGTGGCCCATTGGCGGAACTGGGTGCCGCGTTTGCCTTTAACTCTGTATCCAACCGCTAATATCATTTCCAACGCATAGAAAACAACATGGTATTGCTTGCCGTCTGCAGCAGTTGTCAAAAAATCTTTGACAACTGAAATTTTATCTAACTCTTTTTCATTCAATATGTTAGCTATGTGATAACTGATGGTTTGCTTTGAGGTGGCAAAAAGTTCAGCCATTTGCATTTGGTTGAGCCAAATCTTCCCGTCTTTGGCATACAACGCTACAGCAGCTTTGCCATCAAGTGTGTTGTAGATGATTATGTTACTTTCTGATTCGGACATAATTAATATTATAAAATAGAGAAATGTGGTTATTGCATTTTTGCAATAACCACAATAAATCACAATATTTACATTTGATTCTCGTAATCGAATGCCATCAGCATATCTACAAGCTTCTCCTCTGCTTTTTGCAAGGCATCTGCTGATTCCGTTTCCGTTACAATGTAGTTTGCACACGGTAGTGTAATGAATAAATCTGCACCAGCGGCTTCATCCACAATTGGTTTTGCTTTCGGTTTTTCTCCGTCATCAATTAGTTTCGCTCGTATTGCTCCTGCTAATGTGTTGGCATTATCACTAATAGCAATAGCCAATGTTTCCATCAAACTGAATGTGCGAGCCTGGTTCGAAGTGATTCGCCAGTTTATTAGTGCTTTTGCCAAAGCAGGGATCACTTTGTCGCGTTCCGCTTTTGGCAGAACCAGACACTCGCCAAAGACATTCTTGCTTTCTTTCCAACCTTTGGATTTCAAGGTTTCTATCATTTCTTTTGATATTTCCGGTTCGTGCTGATTGGTCGACACACAGAACAATGTGCGTAAATCGATAGCAACGTCATATACAAACAGACCGGATGTGCGAGCGTTGTCGGCTATCCAATTACGTCTTGGCAAAGTACGATCGTTTTCCTGAAGAAAAGTTTCTATTTCTTCTTCGGTCAATAATTTATCGCCCATTCTTACATTTACAGGATGTTGGTTAGGACGGTCGCTACGATCAAAAGTTAGGTTTTCCTTCTCAACACCTGCCAGCAACGGGTGAATTGGACGCATTGCAGAAATAGAAAGTGGACTACGGCGTTTTTTTGTTGGTCCATCGCCTGCACGCATCCAACCTCCTAATAATTGATCGACATAGTTAGGGTCACAAGGCGACCATGGTTCTTTGTTCTCTAACTCTTTTTTTGCATTAATGTTGTAATTGAATGTCACAGGTGCCATCTGAACGCCCAACTTATCAGTCAGCGTTTGAAGAATCGACCGTTTCACTTGCTGCCCACTCGAATAGGCAACTACTCTGTTAAACTGCGGATCGAAATAAGTTTTTTGCCCATCTTGAACGCAAAAAACTGTATGCTCTGCGTGTTTTAACGCTCTTAAATAAATGTATGGATTCATAGCTGTAAATATTTTATAGTTAGACAATTATTGTTTCTGTTGTAAGGTTGCATACTGGAAACGAATCAGCGTCAATAGATAAGGAACATTATCGTTCGGCATTTGATTGATAATCTGTGCCATTTCCACAAGCCCGTTAACATCTGCCGATTCCGATGCAATTGTTGTGAGTGCTTCTATAAACGTTTTTTTATTCGTGGCTGAAAGCACTGCATCAATCTGTCGCGAATTTGTTGTTTTTCCGTTTTTGCTTTTTTCAGTGTGCGATTGCAGCGTTTGTGCAAATTCTATGGACTTTGTCCATAATTCATCATTGTTTAACATAGCCAATAACCAGATTTGATATGAATGAAAATTAATTATTTGTTTATCATCGTATTTAGGTAGCCTGACCGTTTTGTCTTTTTCTGCCTTCATATATTGTCGCAACCCTTTGGGCTGCATAGCCTCAATGCCTATAGCGCCAAGTTGACAGCAAGCCCTGAAACCATTTTCTGTACCCCATAAATCTTCTGCCTTCTTTCCTTCCTCTGCATTAAACAATTTGGCATAGAGTTGGATTGGCCTCCGAATGTGTTCAAGGCTGAACGGAATAAAACCAATTGTAGTGTTGGTCTGCCCCAAATTATAAACATACCCCATCATTTTAGGATTGTCGAACTGCCGAGAAATACCAATCAGAACTTTAGTCCACGATTGGGTTGCCACGCTCATACCGTCGTTTGTGGTTTCAAATGGGGTAAAATCAGTCATAGGCTGTACCTGACGAAAATCTTTGCTATAGCGGTGTGCAAGCCACTGGCCGTTCCAAGTATTAACCTGATTCCCTCGCAATTTATCGTTTTCGCCAATAACTTTTCTGTACAACCTCCAGCCTTCAAACAAATCTAAAAGAATCACTGGTTCGGGGAACAGAATCGACAATCCGCCCTGAAGCCCTACGCCCAAGCTTGATCCAATCCACGAAAGGAAAATATCATCCTTGCCTGTTGCCAGATTCAGATTGGTGACCTGCCCCGAAGTGGTTGCAAATTCCTTTTCTTCCGAAGCGGGGAATCCTGGGGCAATGCTGGCGTCTGGTTTGTTGCAATCCTCCACTTTTTGGATAAATTTCTGCAATTTCTCTTTTCTTTCAGCTTGTGTCAGAGTTTCAACCTTCTGTCCTTTTTCCATTTGAACAAAAGGCGAGTTCTGAACCCATTGCAGATATTTGTTGCTGTCGAAAAACAATGGATAGTACACCTCAACAAAAAAAAGTTTTTGCATCGTATTTTGTACCGTACTTCTTGTTATAGGCTTCCAAAAATATCTTTCCTATTGTTGCTGTAATCATATAATCAGTATTTTATAATATTTCATATTTGGTAAAAAACTCTGGCTTTGCATACTCAATCAAAAGCCCCATCTCATCATCGTAGGCTCTGTTAGGTATCACAAACGGCCGTGAGCCAGCATCAAGTTGCTCCAGTTTCCTGTATGCAATGCTTTTGTAACTGGCAGGTATTTCCAAATCCATCCTAACAGATGGATTTTTCAAGTATTCTTCCTTGTCATCCTCTTTTACGCACACTGCCGAATTGATGTCGATCACATCAAGTAAAGCCGATTTAGCATTGTGACATAATTCAGTAATCATCCAATGTCCGTCAACGAAAACTGCGCCCGAATAATCAAGACTCATAAACTTCGTGTCAGGATAAACCTCATCTATCATTGTTTGCAAAGTTGATTCTTCCAGCAAAGCATCATTGGGTAGAACATTGTAACTATTTTGAAGAACTTCCAAATTGTATGGCAACGCATCGTTCTTATCCTCTGGCGGTTGAATCACATAAATATCTTTGTATTTACCAATGGTTTCATCGGTTCGCTTGCGGTTGATTCGTCCAAAACGCTGAATCATTGCATCAATTGGAGCACATTCGGTTATCATCACATCAAAACTGATGTCGAGACTAACCTCCACAACTTGCGTTGAAACAACAATGCAAGCATTTTTTGATGTGTTGAAATCAGCTTTCAACGACGTTTCAAGACGTGCGCGGTCGCATCGTTTGAAACGGCTATGAATCAGCATTCTATCAACCTCGGGATATTCCTCACCAATTTCATTGTAAAGCATTTGTGAGCGTTTCACTTGGTTGCAAACAATAAGTATCTTCTTGTTTTCGGCAATCGCTTGTTTTACAATGTCGCCACAACTACCGAAATCAGCCACTTTATGAATAATGTGCCGATTAAATGTTGACAAAATATTGTTCGGCAGCGAAACTTCATACACTTCGTCTTTGCCGCCCAACAGTTCAAGAATCTTGTTGTAAAGCACAGTTGGCATAGTTGCTGTTCCAACGTGAATTCTGCAACCAACCGTTTTGAGTATTTCAATTATCTTTAAAACAATCGCCTGAATTTCACTCGAATATGTATGGATTTCATCCAAAATCACATCGCAACCCTCCAAATCGAGTAGCATTGCCTCATACCCTTTGATTCCGAACACGATGGACGCCATTTGGTGCGGTGTAAGAACCTTCACCGACGCACCTAAATGATGTTGAAGAATACTCTCCTCGATACCTTTATCTCGCACTTTCAATCCTGATGCCGCATGCAACAGATATACTTGTGCATCTGTATTTTTCAAGTCGTTTTTTATTCTGTCATACATTGCATTGATGGATGCTTGGAACGGCAGAGTGTAGAACACGCGTCCTCTGCAACGGCGGAGCAGAAAATCGGTTTTTCCAGCACCTGTCGGGGCTGTAACAAGCGTGTTTTTGCGCTCATCGGCTGTGTCAACAGATGACAACGGATAAAGATGATGTGTACGATTGTAGAAGCTCAAATTGGGGTTGATAAATAGTTTGTCAAGCGAACATTCCGACTTTTCCTCCAATGCCGAAGCAAAATGGTCAGCGGCCATTAGCAAACCTTTCCAACGTGAGTATTTCAGTGGCTTTCGCATGCAATAGTCAATCGCATATTTGTAGCTTTCTTCGGCTTCGTCAATGTTAAGCGAATGAGTTTCAATACCCATTTCGTTCAATATTTCCAATGCAATCGGACTCCACTCCTCAAATTTGTCGGCGTGTCGGGCAAAACTGTCCATATTGTCGTCCAAATCCAAAAAGCCCTTTTCACCCACATCGTTTTTGAGCGATTTGTGGTGGGCGATTATCATATCAAGAATCACATTCTTTTCATTTTCAGCAAATAACGAGAGAAACAGTATAGACGCAATCTCGTGGCGGAAACAAAAACCAGGCTGCCGCACATAACCGTGTTTTAAAGTGCCTTGAAACAGCGGACTGACTTTGCCAATGTCGTGCAGAATTGCGCCTTTGCGGGCAATATCTTCGTCAAGACTTGAATGGTGGGCAATAACAACAGCTGCGTCAGCAACATTTTTCAAATGTGTGGTCAGTGGCATTCCGCCGCTATCTTCGTGTTTCGCTAATATGTAATCGAATTTTCCTGACATTTTACAGCAATTTGTTTCCGTTGTATTCTATCCAACCATACATCGGTTTATTGTTGTCGAATCTGTTGAAACCGACGAGAAATGATTGTTCCGATTCGCCAAATCGTAATTCAAAACCCTCAAGTTCGGCAAACTCTTCATCTGTGAATTCATATACCTCTGTATCAGGAAGCATTACATCCTCGTTTCGGCAAAGGCAGATGTGTTGTCTTGCGGCAGTTTCAGCATCCGATTTTTCTGCAAAGGCCAAGTATAAAACAGGATTGAGCATAACACCTCTGGTAATCGGTGTAAAATTGACTTTGCCGTTCTTCCAAGTTCCTCTTGTTCCGAAATTTGAATTCGGTAGTTTTGTAATTCCTCTGGTTTGAGTAACTTCTTGCTGTGAATCTATGGCATCATAACTCAATTTATGCCGAACGATTTTTTTGATTTCTCCATTACAATTCAACAATTCAGGAAACAGTTTTTTCTCCATACCTTCAATTATAGAAGGTGTCAAAAACTGTTGGCTGAAAGTCTCTCCATCTCTGACGGCTGTCCATGGCTTAATGAATCCGAATTTTCCTGTATATCTAACTGTGTAATACATAATATTTTGCTAATAAATTGAACCAAACCCAACTCCTGTGCTATTACCCAAACCAACATTCCACGCAAATTGTTTTGTCAGATTGCAGCCCTTGATAATCACGGGGCAAATATTCGCTTTGTTGCTGATATTGTCATACCAGACAAGTTTTGTTTTCTTTTTTGCGTATGAAAGATTGAATGCTATGCTCAAACTGTTATCGTCAGGTATTCCTGCAAGTTTCATTTTTGTGCGCAGGGTTTCCTCCAGTAACTTTCCACTTTCAGGATTATCATAGTAGAATTCAGTGATTTTGCCATTCACAGGTCTTTTAATAAGGATTGGGCTTCCCAAACTGAATTGCTCTTGTTGTGTCAAATCTGGAGTGTCTTCTATGACAACATCTTCTACGTACATTCCACAAAATATTTCGGGTTCTTTTCTGATGTTTGCCAATACATCTTTAAGCCTTTGCGTGTCATAGAAACTAAGAAAAAATGAAGTGCCCTTGGGACAAATCAATCCATTTTCAGAAATTTGCGTATTCTTCAGCCAAGAAAAAGAGTAGAGAGAAATTTCTCCATGTTCTTGGTTATTAGCACCGAACCATTTGTTTAATACACCAGTTAATTTTTTTTGATAATTGAATGGTATCTCAATTTTGTTGGGTGATGTATGAATGTGTAATCTCATATTACTTTTGATATATTTGACTGTTATAAATGTTGTTAACTTTACTTATTGTTTGTGCTATCTCTTTTCTTAGCCATTGTGGCTCGAGTACCTCGACGGCATCTCCGTTTGATAGGATTTCACGTTTAAAGTCGTATTCAGGACATAGTTTATAAGTGAATATGCTATAATCATCGTTAGTCTCTATTTCTTTTTGAGAGTGGTGCAGTTTAAGTGTCCTAAAATATTTAGCCTGCTTTGCTGTTACCTTAATTTTTATGTTCTCCACATTTGTTGTACCAATTGTTATTCCAAAATAATTTTTAAATTGCTTTGAGGCATTGAAAGTTCTTGGTACAGAAAATGTCATAGGAGTAATTTCAAGTGCCTGCACTCTGTCTAATGCGTATGTTTTTAATCGTTGCTCTTCTGTGTTGTAGGATATTAAATACCAGCGTTGTCTGAACAGTTTGAGACAATATGGCTGTACTTCAAATGTATGACTGTCAGTTTTATCAAAACTTTTATATGTGATTTTTAGTGTCTTACTTTTTTTTATTGACTCAAGTATTGCAGAAAGGTGTTTGGTGCTTGACGGTATCTCTTCTACTAATATTTTATCTTTGATTTCCAGATTTTTAGCAAGTAAATTGTTTATATAAATAGAATTTAACAGCCATCTTCTTAATCCGGTTGCATCGATGTTTTCTGGATGTTCTATATAGTACATGTAGCCACCTTTACGTTGGCATCCAATGTTTACTCCAAACAATTCTTCAGCGGCATTTTTCCAGTCATGAAAAGTTCTTGGAGGAATTGGTTTATCACCACGTTCCTCGTCCATCCATTTTTTGTTGATCCCTTTAAGTGTTATTGTTCCTGCGTTGTGGATGGTTTCAATTAGCCAAGCGTAATTTTCTAATAGTATCTTTGACATTTGGGTGTTTTTGTTTTTGCAAATATAATAAAAATATATGCGAAATAATTGCACAAGTTTGCTTTATTTTACCTGTTATAACATATCTTTATCAATGTGTAGAGTGCTACAAAAAAATACTGGCTAATAAGTATTAACTTATCAGCCAGTATTTAATATTGTAACCTTCTTAAAGGTTTACACAAGTGCCTTTACAAGGCTCTCACGGCTGCCTGGGAGTAGGTCCATAGGGGCTATCTCAGGTAGGGTGTAGGCGCCTGATTTCTGCTTTAGTACGGCACGGGCGCAGGCTATGAGAATCTGCGCTGTGAGGGCAGGGTTGTTTATGCTCATGGTGAACTTGAAGTTCTGGTTCTGAGTCTTGCCGCTCACGCCCTTGCGCTCAAGTAGTACACCGTGGCCCATGTCACGCACGTTGTCAACGCTGTCAACAGCAATTACGTGGGTCTCATCATGTGCAAAGTAGTCATCAGCCTTGATGGCAGCAGCCACCTGCTCAAGAGTGTAGCCCTCTTCAAGCTCTACATACACCATACGGCGATGCAAACCTGTACCCACTGGAATGGTCATTGAGAGTGCGTTTTTAACGCCGTCCTTAGAACGTGCCACCACTGAGTGACCCATGCTCATACCTGGACCAAAGTTTGTGTAGGTGATGCCCTTTGGAGCCATGGCAAGCAGAAGGGTGCGGATTACAGAATCTGATCCTGGGTCCCAGCCTGCTGATATGATTGCAGCCGCGCCGCCTTCCTTGGCAGCTGCGTCAAGCTTCATAAGGGTTTCCCACACCTGTGTGTGAATGTCAAAGCTGTCAACAGTGCAGATTCCCTTCTTTAGCAGAGGCTCTGCAAGTTCAGGGCAAGAACGTGACGGACCGCAAATAACAGCCACATCCACTTTGCCCAGCTCGTCAATATTAGAAACCACCTTGATGCCCTCAAGCTCTTTTTCAATTTTGCCTACAGAACTTGCACGGCGAACAATTCCTGCAATCTCCATATCGGGGGCTGCCTGAGCTGCCTCTACGGCAAATTTACCAATGTTGCCGTAACCGATTATGGCTATTTTTACTTTATTCATAATTTTATATTTTTGGGTTAATCGGTTAATCGGTTAATCGGTTATTTCTTTAGATATGCATCCATTTCTGCTGCGGCCTTGCGTCCGTCACCCATGGCAAGGATAACTGTAGCACCGCCACGCACGATGTCGCCACCAGCAAATATCATTGGAATGGAGCTCTGCATATTGTCACCAACTACAATTGTGCCCTTCTTGCTTACCTCCAAGCCGTCTATTGAACGAGGAATAAGCGGGTTAGGTGATACACCTACGCTCACAATAACAGTGTCAACGTCAATAAGCTCGGTTGCACCCTCAATGGCCACTGGTTTGCGGCGGCCGCTTGCGTCTGGCTCACCAAGCTCCATCTTTTGCAGAAGCATCTGTTTTACACGGCCTTTCTCATCGCCGATGTACTCAATAGGATTGTGAAGAGTACGGAACTCAACGCCCTCCTCCTTGGCATGCTTAACCTCCTCTTTACGTGCTGGCATCTCATCCTCTGAGCGGCGATATACTATCATTGCAAGTTCTGCGCCCAGACGTTTAGCTGTACGTACAGAGTCCATAGCGGTGTTACCGCCACCAATAACAGCCACACGCTTGCCTTTGAGCACTGGAGTGTCAAACTCATCTTTTGCGGCACCCATAAGGTTCACACGTGTAAGGTACTCGTTAGATGACATAACGCCAATAAGGTTCTCTCCCTTTATATTCATAAAGTTAGGCAGACCTGCGCCAGATGCTACAAACAGCCCCTTAAAGCCATCAGCTTTGAGGTCATCAAAACTAATAGTCTTACCCACGATGCAGTCTTTCTGGAACTTAACTCCCATCTTCTCAAGGTTGTTAATCTCCACGTCAACTATTGAGTTAGGCAGACGGAACTCTGGAATACCATACTTGAGCACACCGCCTATCTCATGCAGAGCCTCAAATACGGTAACGTCATAGCCCATCTTGGCCATGTCACCTGCAAAGCTAAGTCCGGCAGGCCCTGAACCAACCACACCCACCTTGATGCCGTTTTTAGGAGCAAGCTCAGGAAGGCTTATATTTCCGCTCTCACGCTCATAGTCTGCGGCAAAACGCTCCAAGTAGCCTATCGCCACTGCTGGCTTGCCCATCTTGAGGTGGATGCACTGGCTCTCACACTGCTTCTCCTGTGGGCATACACGTCCGCATACAGCAGGCAGGGCAGAAGTCATTTTAAGAACTTTGGCGGCTCCAAGGAACTCACCACGCTCAATATTCTTGATGAATGAAGGTATGTTAATGCTTACAGGACAGCCTGTCATACAGCTTGGCTTAGGGCAGTCAAGACAACGTTTGGCCTCAAGAAGCGCCTGCTCCTTTGTAAGACCTTGGTTAACCTCTTCTGAGTTATGGCTGCGGTACTCTCCGTCAAGCTCTGTCATTTTCACACGGGCAATATTGGTTCTGTCCTTATTGCTCATTGATTTGCGTAATTCCTCACGCCATGCTGCGTTTCTATCTGTCAGTTCCATAATTTCCGTGCTTATTTAATAGATTCTTTATATTTGGCAAATGCTGCCTGTTCCTGCTCTCTGTATGCGCCCATACGCATCATCATCTCATCAAAGTTAACCTGATGAGCGTCAAACTCAGGTCCGTCAACGCAAACAAACTTGGTCTCTCCGCCTATGCTCACACGGCATGCACCGCACATTCCTGTACCGTCAACCATGATAGTGTTAAGAGAAGCCACTGTAGGCACCTCATATTTTTTTGTGAGAAGAGATACAAACTTCATCATGATGGCAGGGCCAATGGTTACGCAGAGGTCAACTTTCTCTCTGTTAATAATACCCTCCACACCGTTGGTTACAAGACCTTTAGTGCCGTAGCTTCCATCGTCAGTCATAATTACAACTTCATCTGAAACCTTACGCATCTGCTCTTCCAGAATAATCAGGTCCTTTGTACGTGCGGCAAGCACTGTTATAACCTTATTGCCAGCCTTCTTCATGGCCTCGGCGATGGGAAGCATTGGAGCTGTGCCAACGCCACCGCATGCACAAACCACTGTGCCAAACTTCTCAATGTGAGTAGCCTTGCCAAGCGGTCCAACTACGTCTGCAACATAATCTCCTGCGTTAAGAGCGCAGAGCTTTGTAGATGAAACACCTATTTTTTGAACTACAAGTGTAATGGTGCCTTTCTCAAGGTCGCTTCCGGCTATTGTTAGCGGAATGCGCTCGCCATTCTCATCTACGCGTACAATGACAAAGTGTCCCGCTTTGCGTGATTTTGCAATAAGGGGAGCCTCTATGTCAAGACGCACCACGTTTTCAGAAAAATATTCCTTGTTTACTATTAAATTCATCAGTGTTAGTATTGGTTGTTATTTATACGTTTAATCGGCAAACAGGCGGAATAGCCTGTTCGCCGATTTATTATAGTTAAGAGTTAAGAGTATGCAGTTAAAAATAACTGTCAACTGTCAACTGTCAACTTTCAATTAGATAATGCCCTGTGCCATCATTGCCTTGGCAACCTTCATAAAGCCTGCTATGTTAGCACCCTTTACGTAGTTGATGTAACCGTCTGGCTCAGTACCGTATTTTACGCAGTTAGCGTGAATGTTGGCCATGATGCCTTTAAGTTTTGCGTCAACCTCTTCAGAGCTCCAGCTGAGACGCTCAGAGTTCTGGCTCATCTCAAGACCTGATGTTGCAACACCACCGGCGTTAGAAGCCTTACCCGGAGAGTAGAGCAGTTTAGCCTTTTGGAAGATTGCAATAGCCTCTGGAGTAGAAGGCATGTTAGCACCCTCAGCTACAGCTATGATACCATTGTCAACAAGCTTCTGTGCATCTGCACCGTTAATCTCGTTCTGAGTTGCTGATGGAAGTGCAATGTCAGCCTTCTCGCCCCAAGGACGTGCGCCCTCTACATATTTGCAACCATATTTCTCAGCGTACTCACGGATACGGCCGCGCTGTACTTGCTTAAGGTCTTTTACATACTCAAGCTTCTCTTGTGTAATACCATCTGGGTCATAGATGTAACCATTAGAGTCAGAAAGAGTTAGAGGTATAGCACCAAGTTGGATAAGTTTCTCGCAAGTATATTGTGCTACGTTACCAGAACCAGATACAAGGCACTTCTTACCCTTAATGTCAATACCACGAGTTGCAAGCATTGAGCAAAGGAAATATACGTTACCGTAACCTGTCGCCTCAGGACGGATAAGTGAACCGCCAAACTCAAGACCCTTACCAGTAAATGTACCTGTGAACTCATGTGCAAGTTTGCGGTACATACCAAACATATAACCTACCTCACGTGCGCCTACACCTATATCACCAGCTGGAACATCGGTGTCAGGACCTATGTGACGCCACAACTCAAGAAGGTAAGCCTGGCAGAAGCGCATAACCTCATTGTTAGACTTGCCACGTGGAGAGAAGTCTGAACCACCTTTAGCACCACCCATAGGAAGTGTGGTAAGAGCGTTCTTGAATGTCTGCTCAAATGCAAGGAACTTCAGAATAGAAAGGTTTACTGAAGAGTGGAAACGGATACCGCCTTTGTATGGGCCAATGGCCATATTGTGTTGTACACGGTATGCCATGTTTGTTTGTACATTGCCTTTGTCGTCAACCCAAGATACACGGAATGTAAAGATTCTGTCTGGGATACAGAGTCTCTCAATAAGATTTGCTTTCTCAAACTCAGGGTGCTGGTTGTAAACGTCCTCTATAGACTCAAGCACCTCTTGTACAGCCTGAAGATATTCCGGTTCATTAGGAAATCTTTTCTTAAGGCTTTCTACTACGTTTTTTGCGTTCATAATAGTGTTTATTAAGTTAAAATAATTTTGTTTCTAAACTCATTTGCTTTTTCAGCACTGCAAAGGTATATAAAATTATGCAGATGGGATAAATAATTTGTGCTTTTAGAAATATATATTTGCATTGCTTATAATTTGATACATCTTACTGTAAATAAATAACATTCTATAAGTGCTTTCTATGAAACACTTATAGAATGTAAGCTGCTAAACCTCGATGCAAATTATTTTCTATTATTGTACGCTAACAATGCTGTCAACCACATACTCGCTTACGCCACGCCATACAATAGGTGCTATATACTCTTTGTAGTGTAGCTCAACTGTCTTGCCTGAGCAGCGCATAAGAGAGTCTGCAACAGCTTTGTCTTCAACGCTGAACGGAAACTCATAGCTCTGTATGGTGCCAGCGGCTGCCTTTTTGAATCCGGCCTGAATAAGTTTGCCCTCGTAGGTTTTGAATACATAACCCTTGTAGGTGCAATAGTTTAATTCTCCAGCCTTCACACCCTCTCCAAATACGTAGTAGTATCTGAAATAGAATGTCAGGCCTCCAGCCACCAGCAGAACTAAAATAATGATGGTAATTACTTTTTTCATAAATTAATTGTTTAATCGGTTAAAACCCATCGTCACTCTGAGCATTTGCGAAGAGTCTCCTGTTAATTGTGAGATCCTTCGTTTCACTCAGGATGACGGGTGTCAACTCTCAACTCTCAATTCTCAATTCTCAATTCTCAATTCTCAATTACTCCTAAACTCCTAAACTTTTTAACTTTTCACGCAGTGAAACCAATTTGCTCTCTGCGTCGCTCTTCTTCTTGCGCTCACGCTCCACAATATCAGCTTTGGCGTTCTGTATGAAACGTTCATTGCTCAGTTTGGCCATTACACCTTTAAGGAATCCTTCAAAGCGCTCTATCTCTGCCTTGGTCTTCTTTATCTCCTCCTCTATGTTAATGTTCTGAGCCATTGGAATCTCATACTCTGTAGTTCTCACAAGGAATGATATTGCCATAGGGTCTTTTGCGCTTACCTTGTTAATTTCAGAGATGTTACACATCTTGATTACCACGCAGTCATATTCAGGGTTGTGGCCCTCTGATATTATGTTTAGCTTTATGGATTCCTTGGCTGGTATGTTCTTTTGCAGACGCACTGTCCTTATTGCGGAAACAAGCTCTTTTACTGCCTCAAACTTGTCAAGCAGGGCATCGTCTGTGGCACCGGCCTTTGGCCATGAGGCACGCATTATGCTATCGCCCTCTTTGCGCTCTGTTATGCTCTGCCATACCTCCTCGCTGATGAATGGCATGAATGGGTGGAGCAGCAGACAGAGTTTCTCAAAATACTCAAGTGTGGCGTTATAGGTGGCAGTGTCAATGGCATCGCCGTAAGCAGGTTTAACCATCTCAAGATACCAAGATGAAAACTCGTCCCAGAAGAGTTTGTAAACTCTGAGCAGAGCCTCTGAAAGAATCTTGTTATTGAAGTTACGTCCCTGCTCGCAGAGCGCTTCATCAAAGTGTATGTCATTGCCCGCCGGTGCTGAGAGCATCATGCCCATACGCACGCCGTCTGCTCCGTAGTCCTCAATAAGTTTTAGAGGGTCTGGTGAATTACCAAGAGATTTGGACATCTTACGGCCGAGTTTGTCACGCACAATACCTGTGAAATATACATTGCGGAATGGCATGTCGCCCATGTACTCATAGCCCGCCATAATCATACGTGCCACCCAGAAGAAAATGATGTCAGGCCCTGTTACAAGGTCACAGGTAGGGTAGTAGTACTTAATTTCCTCATTACCAGGGTTGTTTATGCCGTCAAAGAGGGATACAGGCCATAACCATGAAGAGAACCATGTGTCAAGGCAGTCCTCGTCCTGACGAAGGTCAGACGCCTGAAGGTTTGCGTTCCCGCTCTTCTCTTTTGCAAGGCGCAGAGCCTCTTCTATGTTCTCAGCTACCACAAATCCGCCTTCGGGCAGGAAATATGCAGGTATGCGGTGTCCCCACCAGAGCTGGCGGCTTATGCACCAGTCTTTGATATTCTCCATCCAATATTTGTATGTGCTCTTGTATTTGGGAGGGTAGAACTTCAGATTGTCTGTCATAACCGCCTCAAGCGCAGGCTTTGCAAGTTTGTCCATTTTGAGGAACCACTGCATTGACAGCTTAGGCTCTATCGCCACCTTAGTGCGCTCTGATTTGCCTACCTTGTTTGTATAGTCCTCAACCTTCTCCATGAGACCGGCGTTTATGAGGTCCTGCTCAATCTGCTTACGCACATCAAAGCGGTCCATGCCCACATACATTCCGGCAGCCTCAGATATGGTTCCGTTGTCGTTGAAAATATCTATTGTAGGCAGATTGTATTTCTCACCAAGCATGTAGTCATTAACATCGTGGGCGGGAGTAACCTTAAGGCATCCTGTACCAAACTCAATATCAACGTACTCGTCTTCAATAACAGGAATTACACGGTTTACAAGAGGTACTATTACCTTTTTGCCTCTGAGGTGCTGGTTCTTAGGGTCATTAGGGTTGATGCACATTGCAGTGTCGCCCATAATGGTTTCAGGACGTGTGGTGGCCACTACTGCATAGCCGTCCTCGCCCTCAATCTTGTAGCGCAGATAGTAGAGCTTGCTCTTCTCCTCCTCATAAATAACTTCTTCATCAGATAGCGCTGTGAGAGCTTTCGGATCCCAGTTTACCATGCGTACGCCACGGTAAATGAGGCCTTTATTGTAAAGGTCACAGAACACTTTTATAACGCTCTTGCTTCTGGTCTCGTCCATTGTGAATGCTGTGCGGTCCCAGTCACATGAGGCACCCAGTTTGCGCAGCTGTTTAAGAATTATGCCACCGTGCTCACGGGTCCAGTCCCATGCGTGCTCCAGAAACTGCTCACGTGTAAGGTCTGTTTTCTTAATGCCCTGCGATGCTAATTTTGCCACCACCTTAGCCTCGGTGGCTATAGATGCGTGGTCTGTGCCAGGCACCCAGCATGCGTTTTTGCCTGTCATGCGGGCACGGCGGATCAGAATGTCTTGAATGGTGTTATTGAGCATGTGGCCCATGTGAAGCACACCAGTTACATTTGGTGGCGGAATAACTATGGTGTATGGCTCACGGCCGTCTGGCTTGGAGCTGAACATCTTGTTATCCAACCAATATTGGTACCATTTAGCCTCAATCTCATTAGGGCTGTATTTAGGAGCGAGTTCTTGTGCCATAATTTATTTCCAATTTTGAAAGCGCAAAGTTACTATAAATAAATTGAAAATTGAAAGTTGAAAGTTGAAAATGAGTGAGAATTCTCAATTCTTAACTCTCAACTCTCAATTATTTTCCTTATCTTTGCGCATTATGAAGTACACAAAAACATTTAAGATTGGTTTTCACCAAACAGATTTGAACTTCAGGCTAAAGCCATACGAGTTTTTTTATATGGCTCAGGACATAGGCACTGAGCATTGTGACAGCCAGAACTGCGGACAGGCGCAGCTTCTTAAACAGAATTTAGGCTGGATGCTTGTAAAGCAGACGGTTGAGTTCCTTAAGATGCCTGAAAATCTGCAGGAAGTAACAATGAAAACTTGGCACAAAGGGCAGTCAGGTCCAGTGTTTTACCGTGATTTTGTGGTGGAAAGTACAAGCGGTGAGATGCTTATACGCTCCGCCTCAATATGGGTTACCGTAGATGTGGTGAAACGTACGCTTGCCCGCCCCGATGCCATTATGACAGACTGCTTAGAGAATGACAGCGTTATGGAAGACCGCTCCTTGAAGATACAGATTCCAGCCGAGGCTCCTGTTATCAATGAGGTGCATCATACGGTGGAGTACTCCGATGTAGATTGTAACCGCCATGCAAATAACACAAGTTACCTTATATGGGCGTTTAACGCCATGCCGTTTGAAATTCTTGCGAATAATGCGGTTAAGCGTATGGAGGTGTCATTTGTCAACGAGGCCCGTCCACAGACAGATGTAAAAATAGTTGTCTGCCAGATCTCAGATACCGAGTACGGTATAAAGATGACAGACAACTCTAATGGTAAAAGCTTGTTCGTTGCTAAGATATCATTTTGAGATTCTTCGGGCTATGCCCTCAGAATGACGTTAGTTAAATAACTGTCAACTGTCAATTATCAACTGTCAACTAATCAACAGGGTACATTGCATTAATCTCTTTTGCAAAGAGTTCGCCAATAACTTTTCTCTTAATCTTAAGAGTATTGGTTAGGTGACCTTGCTCCATTGTGAATACGTTTGGCAGCAGGGTGAACTTCTTTATCTGTTCATAACGTGCAAGACCCTCATTGCGCTTGTCTATGATTTCCTGATACATGGCCACAACCTCAGGCAGCTTTATAAGCTCCTCTTTTGTCTTCCACTTAAGCCCTCTTTCTGTGGCCCATTCACTCAAATCCTTGAAACTTGGTACAAGCAGCATTGAAACATATTTGCGTTCATTGCCTATAGCTACAGATTGCTCCACGTAGCGGCTGTCACTAACCAGATTTTCAAGCATTTGCGGTGCTATGTATTTGCCACCGGCAGTCTTGAAGAGGTCTTTTATGCGGTCTGTGATGTATAGGTTGTTGTCCATGTCAATATAGCCGGCGTCGCCTGTGCGGAACCAGCCGTCGGCTGTGAACGCCTCGGCGTTTGCATCGGGGCGGTTATAGTAACCGGCTGTGATGGTCTTGCCTTTTAGCAGAATCTCGCCATCGTTAGATATTTTCACACCTAAATCAGGCATTATCTTGCCCACAGAACCAATTACATAGTGCTTGTTCTCAGGCGGGAAACAGCATACTGTGGCGGTGCTCTCTGTTAGTCCGTAGCCCAGGCAGATGTTGATGCCTATGGCGTGGAAAAACTCGCAAATTTCGTCCGACAGTTTTGCTCCTGCGGTTGGGAAATATTTGCCTCGTTCAATGCCTGCTGCTACCTTAACCTTGTTAAACAGCGGCTTGGCGATGAGCTTGTATTTGGTGGCAAGGCCTGCTGGTGCATGCTTGCCCTCTTTTCTGTATTTGAGGTTGTACTCGTATCCAATCTTAATGGCCCACTTAAAGAGCTTTCTGAGCATTCTTGGCGAACCGTCTATCTTGGCGTTGACTGCGGCGTAAACCTTCTCCCAGTATCGTGGCACAGCACACATCAGGGTAGGGTGAACCTCAAGTACACGCTCCTGAATCTCATTTGGTAAATGGTTTATATAGATAGTTACACCCATAAACATACATACGTATGTCCAGCCACGCTCAAACACGTGTGTGAGTGGCAGGAACGCCATGCTTGTATCCTTATCTGTGGTTATGGCAAGGCGTATGGCGTGTATTCTTATACACTCTGTGTAGTTGTACTGATGCAGGGTCACACCTTTAGGCTGCCCTGTGGTCCCCGATGTGTAGAGTATGCTCATCAAATCATCCTCGCTGTCCATTGCGGAGCGCTTCTCATACTCTGCATCCACAGCGTCACTAAAAGGTTTGGTTAGAAGGCTGTCAAAATATACGGCTTGCTCACAGCCTGTTATGTCCACCTTGTTATCAAAAACTATGATACGTTTTAGAAATTTAGATGTTGAAAGCACTTTGACAGCGGTCTCAAACTGGTACTTTTCACCCACAAAAATGGTCTCCATCTGTGAATCATCCACTATGTAGCTTATCTGTTCCGCAGTGCTGGTGGCGTAAAGCGGTATGGATACTGCCTTTGCCGTAAAGTTTGCAAAGTCAGCCACTATGTGCTGATACATGTTCTGCGAAAATATTCCCACTTTGTCAGTTGGCTTGACCCCAAGTGATATAAGGGCTTTGCCCATAAGTTTCACCTTTAGGGCAAGGTCGTTCCAGCTGAGGGGAATCCATTTGGCTGTTTCGTCATCTCTAAAATAGAGGGCTGCACGTTTGCCATATCTTTTGGCCTGCTCAAATACTAACTTGTTCAGGTGCGGTGCCTGTTTCATTTTCGAACTCATGATGCTTTTGTGTTATTTGTTCACGTATTTCTTTGTTTTTCAGGGATTTCATCGCTCTCTGTGACGCTACTTGCTGAGACTCTTTCTTTGATGTCCCGTCTCCTTGTCCCACCTTTATATCCTCTATATACACAGACGATGTGAAGGTGGTTATATTAGTCTCCTTGCAGAAATCCTCACTTTCTGTTCTAAACTCATATTTGTACTTGTATCGTTGCGCCCACTCTATGAGTTTTGATTTAAAGTTTATGTCACTCTTGGCCGCTTTTTCCACGCTGATAGAACCGTCTGCAATAAGTTTTTCAAAAAACTGCTGGCATTTTTTATAGCCGCGGTCAAGATATATGGCTCCTATAAGAGCTTCAAATGCGTTCCCGTTTATGTGAACCTTTGTAAAGTTCTGTGTGCATTTCTTGTTTGTGAAAACTAACTTGTCAAGCCCTATGGCTATGGCAAGCTTGTCAAGCGTGTCTCTCTGAACAATCCTTGCACGTATGTTTGTAAGCTCTCCCTCGCTTTTATCTGGGTATTTGTTGTAGAGTATGTCTGAAACCACCGCCTCTATAACAGAATCCCCCAAATACTCAAGCCTCTCATTGTTAAGTATCCTGCCGCCAGCCTGGCGTATGTGTGCTGATTTGTGCAGCATAGCCAGCTTGTACAGTGAGATATTGTATGGTATGAACCCAAGTATCTTGTATAAACTTAAATAAGGCTCTTTTTTCCTTGAAAAAAAGAACCTTATTGCGGGTAATAACTTGCTTTTCAAGGCCGTTCTTTTATTTGTTGAATTTTTTTACAATGAGTGTGGAGTTTGCGCCTCCAAAACCAAACGTGTTTGTCATCGCAGCCCTCACAACTCTCTTCTGCGGTTTGCCGAACGTAAAATTGAGTTTGTAGTCAATGTTCTCGTCCTCCTCGCCTGTGAAGTTTATGGTAGGCGGTACAATGTCATTCTGTACTGCAAGTGTGCACGCTATAGCCTCAATGGCTCCTGCGGCACCAAGCAGATGCCCTGTCATTGACTTTGTGGAGCTTATGTTAAGGTTATATGCGTCATCGCCAAACAGCGCCTTGATGGCTTTAACTTCAGATATGTCACCTACTGGGGTGGATGTGCCGTGAGCGTTGATGTAATCAATGTCAGACGTCTGCATTCCAGCATCCTCAAGTGCGTTACGCATTGAAATTATGGCTCCTGCGCCATCTGGGTGTGAAGCTGCAAGGTGATGTGCATCGGCCGATGCACCCTCTCCTGCAATCTCTGCGTATATTTTTGCACCTCTTTTCAGTGCATGCTCCAGCTCCTCAAGTATCAGGCAGCCGGCACCCTCGCCAAACACAAAGCCGTCACGGCTTTTGCAGAACGGACGTGATGCTGTCTCAGGACTGTCATTCCTTGTGGATAGGGCGTGCATTGAATTGAACGCTCCTACTGAACATGGTGTTAACGGAGCCTCTGCACCACCAGTCACCATAATGTTAGCTTTGCCTAACCTTATAGTGTTGAAAGCCTCTGCTATGGCGTTGTTACTTGACGAACAAGCTGCTGAGCATATATAATTAGGACCCATAAAGCCATGCTCTATGGATATATGTCCGCTTATAATGCTGCCCACAAACTTGGTTATCAGGAACGGGCTTAAACGTGGAGTGCCGTCTCCTCTGTAGAATTCTGAAACACTCTCCTCATAGCAAGGCAGTCCGCCTATGCCTACGCCCATTACAACTCCAATGCGGCTGAGGTCCTCTTCTTCACGTTTGATGTCTGCATCTTTTATCGCCTCACGAGCGGCTACCAAACCGTACTGGGCGTAACGGTCAACCTTTCGAACCTCTTTGCGGTCAAAGTGATCATTGGGGTTAAAACCTTTAACCTCACATGCAAACTGTGTCTTTTGCTTAGACACGTCAAATAAAGTAATAGGCTTAGCTCCACTCTTACCCTCAAGCAGCGAATTCCAGTAATCTGAAACATTGTTGCCAATAGGGGTGACTGCACCTAAGCCAGTTACTACTACTCTTTTTAATTCCAAAATGTAATGTGTTTAATTAAAATTATGCCAATGCTTTCTCTATGAATGCAATAGCGTCGCCTACAGTTGCGATTTTCTCGGCCTCTTCATCAGGAATTGATACACCGAATTTCTTCTCAAATTCCATAATCATCTCAACTGTGTCAAGAGAATCTGCACCAAGATCACCTGTGAATGTAGCTGATTCAACTACTTCAGATTCCTCTACACTAAGTTTCTCAACGATGATAGCTTTTACTTGTGCTGCGATTGAATTGTCTGCCATAATAGTAAATTTTAGGTTATAATTTTTTTGTGTCTTAATGGGTACAAAGTTATAAAAAAATTCTTTAAAAACAATAACAAGTGCATAAGAGTGCATCGGTTGTTAATAAGTTTTTGCAGTGACGGCGCTTTCTTTATTACAAATTAGTTACTTTTGCAGTTGTTCAAACATTAGAATATACAACAATGAAAAGAATAGTGATACTTGCATCGGGTAGTGGTACCAATGCGGAAAACATAGTAAAATATTTTGCTGGTTCCAACGATGTGGAGATAGTGTCCATACTCTCAAACAAGAAGGATGCATACGTGCTCACTCGTGCTGCGAATTTAGGCATCTCTCACGCATCATTCACAAAGGCGGAGTTTGAAAGCGGTGAGGTGACCTCTATTATAAGAGGTATGGAGCCTGATTTGATTGTGTTATCCGGCTTTCTGCTAAAGGTGCCTGAATCTATGGTGGAGGCGTTCCCTCATAAAATCATAAACATTCACCCTGCGCTTCTGCCAAAATTTGGCGGCAAGGGTATGTACGGTGACCGTGTGCATGAGGCTGTGGTGGCTGCCGGTGAGACTGAGAGCGGTATAACCATACACTACATAGATGAGAACTATGACCAAGGTGTTACTATATTCCAGGCGAAGTGCCCTGTGCTGCCTACAGATACGCCTCATGATGTAGCCACAAAGGTACACGCCCTTGAATATGAGTGGTTCCCGAAAATCATAGAGAAATTATTAAGTTGAGGATTTTTAACTCCTAAACTCCTAAACTCCTAAACTCCTAAACTCCTAAACTCCTAAACTCCTAAACTCCTAAACTCCTAAACTCCTAAACTCCTAAACTCCTAAACCTCCCAGTTCTCCATTCTTGACGGTATGTCAAAGATTCCGGAGCTTGTTTCCACGGCTGCCAGCTATGGTATGACGGCGCTTGCCCTTACTGATCATGGTAACATGTACGGTATCAAGGAGTTCACTAATGAAGTGAATAAATATAATGGAGGCCCTGCCAAGAAACTTAAAGAGGCGCAGGAGGAGTTGTCTAAGACAGATGACCCTGCCAAGAAGGCTGAGCTGGAGGAGAAGATAGCCAAACTTAAGGACAAGGTGGCCACTCATAAGCCTATGAAGGCTATTTTGGGTGTGGAGGCCTATTGCGCACGCCGTACTCTATATGACAAGGACCCTAACTATAAGGTTCATGACTATAAAAAAGACCGCGATGTAACCATAGACCGCAGTGGCTGGCACCTTATATTGCTTGCCAAGAACAAGAAGGGCTATCAGAATCTTTGTAAGATAGTGAGCAAGGCGTGGATTGACGGCTTCTATGACCGTCCGCGTATTGACAAAAAGATTCTTGAGGCGCATAAAGAGGGTCTTATAGTCTGCTCCGCCTGCCTTGGCGGCGAGTTGCCGTACTATATAATGCGTGGTCAGACAGATGAGGCGGAAAAGTCCGCTCTTTGGTTCAAAAAGGTGTTTGGTGATGATTATTATATTGAGCTTCAGCGTCATAAGACTGACAAAGAAGGCGGCAACACAGAAACATACGAGCGGCAGTGCGAGGTTAATCCTGTGCTTGTGGAGATTGCCCGCAAGTATGATATAAAAATCATTGCCTCCAACGATGTTCACTTTGTGAAGGAGGAGCATGCTGAGGCGCACGAACGTCTGATATGCCTGAGCACAGGCACAAAGCTCAATGATGAGAAGCGCATGACCTACACAAAGCAGGAGTGGCTCAAAAGCCCGGAAGAGATGGCGGAGATATTTGCAGACCTGCCGGAGGCCATTGAGAACACCCAGGAGATTGTGGATAAGGTGGAGACCTACAGCATAGAGTCAGGTCCTATAATGCCTAAGTTTGACATCCCCGCAGAGTTTGGAACTGAGGCTGAGTACAGGGAGAAATTCACTAATGAGGATTTGTTCAATGAGTTCACCCGCAATGAAAAGGGTGAGGTGGTGCTTGATGAGGCTGCTGCCAAAAAGAAGATTGAGAAACTTGGCGGCTATGAGAAGCTTTACCGTGTAAAGTTAGAGGCGGACTATCTGGCAAAATTAGCTTGGCAAGGTGCGCATCGGCGTTATGGGGAGGTCCTTTCTGATGAGGTTAGGGAGAACATTGTGTTTGAGCTTCACATAATGAAAACAATGGGTTTCCCGGGCTATTTCCTTATTGTAATGGACTATATTCGCGCAGCACGTGAGGAGCTTGGCGTTAGTGTGGGGCCTGGGCGTGGAAGCGCTGCAGGTAGTGTGGTGGCATACTGTCTTGGCATCACTGATATAGACCCCCTTAAATATGACCTGCTGTTTGAGCGTTTCCTTAACCCAGACCGTATATCGCTGCCTGATATTGATGTTGACTTTGATGATGACGGCCGTGCGCTTGTTCTTGACTGGGTTACTAAGAAATATGGCAAGGAGCGTGTGGCGCACATTATCACTTACGGTACCATGGCCACCAAGTCAAGTATCAAGGATGTGAGCCGTATTCAGGATATTCCGCTGGCTGAGGTTAACAAGCTGGTGAGCTACATACCAGACAAGTTTCCTGAAGACCCTAAGACTGGCAAGGCGCCTAAAGTTACAGTGGAGAACTGCATATCTCTCATCCCTGAGATTCAGCAGGCCAAGAACCTTGACGGTGGCGGTAGCATAAGCCAGATGCTGGAGTACGCATCGCAGCTTGAGGGCACTGTGCGCCAGATAGGAATACACGCTTGCGGTGTTATCATAGGTGCTGATGACTTGACAAACTTCGCCCCTCTGAGTACCGTAAAGGATAAGAAGACCGGCGAGGATGTGCTTGTAACTGAGTATGACGGCCATGAGGTTGAGAATGTGGGCCTTATAAAGATGGACTTCCTTGGGCTCAGCACCCTCTCTATTATTAAGGAGGCTCTTCATAATATTAAGATTACACGCGGCGTGGATGTGGACATTGACCACATTCCTATTGATGACGCTGAAACATTCAAACTCTACAGTGAGGGCAAGACCATAGGCACGTTCCAGTTTGAGTCTCCGGGTATGCAGAAGTACCTGCGTGAACTGCAGCCTACTGTGTTTGAAGACCTTATAGCCATGAACGCTCTCTATCGCCCAGGACCTATGGATTATATCCCTGAGTTTATTGAGCGTAAGCAGGGGCGCAAGCCTATTGTGTATGACATACCTGTAATGGAGAAGTATCTTAAAGATACATACGGCATTACAGTTTATCAGGAGCAGGTGATGCTTCTCAGCCGTCTGCTTGCCGGCTTCACGCGTGGTCAGTCTGACTCTCTGCGTAAAGCCATGGGTAAGAAGATTGTTAAGATGCTGGAGGAGCTCAAGCCTAAGTTTATTAACGGCGGCAAGGAGCGCGGCCACGATGAGAAGATTCTGGAGAAAATATGGGCTGACTGGGAGAGTTTTGCCAAGTACGCCTTTAACAAATCTCACGCCACATGCTATGCATGGGTGGCTTACCAGACCGCCTACCTCAAGGCTCACTATCCGGCTGAGTACATGGCTGCCAACCTTACCCGTAACAAGGATGATATAGGCAAGGTGACCAAGTTCATGGAGGAGTGTAACGCCATGGGTATCAAGGTTCTCGGCCCCGATGTTAACGAAAGTTACCTCCATTTTGTGCCTAATGACAAGGGCGATATCCGCTTTGGCCTTGGCGGCGTGAAGGGAGTGGGCGAGGGCGCTGTGGAGGCCATAGTGGCGGCTCGTGAGAAGGGTGGCAAGTTCAAGAATATCTATGATTTCTTTGAGCGTGTGAACCTTTCAGCCTGCAATAAGAAGGCTATAGAGTCTCTGGCATACAGCGGCGCCTTTGATAATGTGGAGGGTTGCTCCCGTGAACAGTTCTTTGCTGAGAACAAGCGCGGCATGACAATGCTTGAGATTCTGGTACACTATGGCAACAGCTTCCAGACGTCAAAAACCTCAATGCAGTTCTCTCTCTTTGGTGACACTGTGGAGATAGCCCGCCCTGCGCTTGACTTTGCGGCTCCGTGGGACAATCTTTTCAAACTGCGCAAGGAACAGGATGTGGTGGGCATGTACATATCGGCGCACCCTCTTGATAAATATAAAGTTATGCTTAACGCCTTGAGCGTGAAGCCTGTAATGGAACTTGAAAATGCGGCCCGCCTTAAAGAGAACTATCCTGTGGGCACGCGCCTATCATTTGGCGGCATTGTGACTAGCGTGGAGGAGAGGCTTTCAAAGGCTGGCAAGCCGTTCATTAAGATTTCCATTGAGGACTACTCTGGCAGCGGTTCTGTGATTTTAGGTGGCAAGATGTTCCAGGAGTACCGTAACAGGTTCCTGCCAAACATGTTTGTCTACCTAACCGGCACCATGGCGGAGCGTTACCAGAGCAAGGCTGACAAAGAGGCAGGAAAACCGGTGGAGGTGAGCTTCAGTGTTGACAAAATGGAGGAACTTGACAACCTGAAAGGGCAGTTCAAGTATGATTTGAACCTGGATATTCCGCTGGGCAACGTGCTTACTGACCTTATTGAGGCGTTGGCTGACGGCGTTAAGGGCAGTGGCAGTGCTGATGACATCCCTGCCACGCTTTACGTTAATGTATATGACCCCGATGAGCACACTACGGTTAATTTCCGCTCTAAGCGTGAGATTATGCTGAGTGCGAAGCTCTTTGAGCTGCTACAGTCATATACAAAGGTTGCTGAGGCTGAGACTTTGCAGGGTTCTGATGATGAGCAGCCTGGTGACTCTGATTATGTATCCACCGCGCAGGTGACCATATCTGACGAGCCGCAGCTGCATTTCAGCATCACGGCCAAGCAGGTGAGTTAGTCTGGCACGGTTTTTGCAGATTGTATCTTGACTTTCCGTCATCCTGAGCGTAGCGAAGGATCTCCGAAGGATCTCGCAATGATTATTATTACTTAATTTCTATAATTATGATTTTTACAGAAGAAAATTTCAATGATGTGTTGGCTAGCAACACAGTTGTAGTAGCTGATTTCTGGGCTACATGGTGCGGACCTTGCAGAATGGTAGGTCCTGTTATTGAGTCACTTGCAAAAGATTATGAAGGCAAGGCAGCCATAGGTAAGATTGATATTGAGGAGAATGACAGCCTCACAGAGCAGTACGGAATCCGCAATGTGCCTACAGTGCTCTTCTTCAAGAACGGCCAGCTTGTAGACAAGGTGGTGGGTGCAGGCCCTCGTGCTATGTATGAGGATAAACTGAAAGCGCTGCTATAGTCAGTTGACAGTTGACATTGGACAGTTGACAGTTAATGCAAAAGAGAAGAGCGAACCATCAAGTTCGCTCTTCTCTTTTGCTGTTATAGAAAGTGAAATTACTTGTTTCTCTTATAACGCTGGTTGAACTTATCTACACGACCTGCGGTATCAACAAGAGTTGACTTGCCTGTGTAATATGGGTGAGAGCTGCTTGAAATATCAAGTTTTACCAATGGGTAAGTCTCGCCTTCAAATTCAATGGTCTCCTTTGTGGCTGCTGTTGAGCGTGAAAGGAACATATCGCCGTTTGACATATCCTTAAATACAACTGGACGATAGCTTTCTGGGTGAATTCCTTGTTTCATTTCTATATGTTTTTAATTATTATTTCTTTGTTCAGCGGGACTATCCCACATTTTGGACTGCAAAGGTAAAAATAAAACTCCAATATGCAAAATATGTTTGCAAGTTTTTTTATTTTGTACGTTATAAGTCTCGTATAACCGTGTCCGTTGAACACTTAGCCAATGTTGCCCATCTCTTTGACGTTATCTTTGCCTCATGCCTTTACAGAGCAAGGCATCAGCTTTTCAGCACATTCTTCCGCAGAATCCTTACTACTTAACCATGCAATGCAATCATCGAGACTATTAAATGTTCTTATTACTGCTGATTTCTCTGTGTTGTCAGGATAACCATAATATACTGTGCCGGAAATCTCAATGGCATCATTTTCAGTAGACTTTGCAAAGAGTTGTAGGCTGTCAAAAAGAGAGTCGTTTTCTGGCGCCGCCATAAACTTAGGCTTTACTGAAATCCCAGTTGTGATGTTATTCTGTCTGCATCCTTCCAAAAGTTCAAGAAGCGGTTTAATCTGCATTCTGCAGCATGATTCCATCTCATATCTTCGTACACTCCATATTTTCATAATTGTCGCTTAACTTGAAAGTGTTTGCAAATGTTATATCCCCACCGGTTCCATTCCGCAGTATCTGTCATACCACTGCTGTTTTTCAGGGGTGTCTATCGGGGCGTATTCTGAGATTGGACAACCATTGAAGAGATCTTCAGCCAGTGCTTTTATAATGTTGTCAAGCTCAAACTTGATGATTCCGTTTTGCCCGTATTTTGTTAGTATGGAATGGCGGCTCATAAACTCTACAGGGTAGCCCAGTGCGTCACCCGCTGCACCAGCCATAAGGCTGCCGTAGATGCAGTCTCTGACTCTATCCTGCAGAGCCTGCTCTTTTTGAACTTTGCTGTCTGTTTTGTTAGTAGATTTTTGAGTGCCTGGTTTGTTGTGTATGAAGCTAAACATATTATATTTATGTATTTGCAATGGGTGTTATACAGAGCCTCAAAGTTACGCATTTATGTGTGTTTCTGCAAGAAAAACCGCACCCGTGATTTTGAGGGATGCTGCCATTATTCCTGCAATACTGCTAAATCTGTGACGGGTGTGGCTGAGGATACAGGAACAATATCAACTCTTTTCCCAAGGGCGTTAATTATTCTGTAGAATGTACCTACGCTTGGAATGATA
>ONEZ01000021.1 GCA_900316995.1 uncultured Bacteroidales bacterium
ATACGGGATTTCCACCCGTTCTGGCCGGCCGTCTTCTCCACGACGGAACCTAACCTTTGTTTTGACTACTTTTTGCATTTTCACTATACTTTTTTATTCCCGTATAGTGTCAACTTTTTTCAGGTTAAGTCAATGTCCTGTACCAGTTTGAGGATGTTCAGCAATCTCTTGCTTAGTCAATCATTTTAATTATTTTGGCGGGGTTGCCGGCAACTATTCCGCCTCTTGACATCATAAGGCAGTCTGGCATAATCATCACGTTGTTACCTACCTTCACTTTGTCAAAGCAAACGCCCTTGAGCGGAGCCTGAACGGCGCTGCTATCTCCAAATTCACCAAAAAGTTTTTTAGGTATTGAGTTATACTCATCGGTGTATGGCATTGTGTGGTTAAACTTAAAAAGTAGTTGTGCCTGATGCACATAGAAGTCTCTTTCTTCTGGGGTTGTTTTTCTTGGATCTACTTTTGTAAAAATTTGCTCTGTTGTCATTGCTAAAAATTTTATTCAATATGCCTTATACAATCTTGCAACTCAGCCATCTTCTGCATCAGCTCTTTGAAATCTAGTGATTGCCCATATATGAAACTCACCTTCATCTCGTTGTAGTCCGCCTCATAAGCAGACGTCAGTTCTTCACTTGGCACAATCTGAATATTGGCAGGTAGTTCCTTGTCGTAATCTACATAACCAACATGATAGAACTTGCGACGATGCTCCACAATCTCATGATAGAGAGTTATATCACCGAGAGCCTTTGCAGCGTATGGGGTTTGCATCAGTTTCTCCAAGTCATAGAAATGACGTGTCATTCTGTGCGTCCTCGGTTTGTCTTTTTGGAACTCTTCACACAAGAGGAAAACTTTTTCCAAGAAAGTCCTGGCGGGACTGACGGTGCGGATTGTCTGGACAAGGTCGGAATCCACATCTTCATCCTTGAACGTTTGTTCTATAAGTGATGAAATTCTTCTCATCTCGTAAGGTTCGGACATTGACAACACGCTAATCTCTACTTTAACTGTTGGTATTGCGTATGCGGCTTGGCTATCGTAGAGTGAGGGGTACTGAACGTAAAGCACAGAGGGGTCTTTGTCATGTGGAACCTTTCTTGGCTCGCCATTTTCATTGGATATGTCATTGTCTGTGAGAACTGTAACTTCAAGCCCCAATTCGGCAAGTTTGGCAGTTAGCTCGTCCTTAAACTCACCAAACAGGAAGTCTTGCCCTTTCTCTCGAAGATTATGTATTTGTGTATTACTGGTACAACTTGCACAAGATAGTTGCTTGACGTTCAGAAAATAGTCACGACTCAATGCTAAGTCAATATCTTCACTGAATCGGTTGATGATGTCCCAGCCTTTACTGAGACTCGTACCACCTTTGAACAATAGATATTCTGATACACTGGTGTGAAACAGGGCATACAACACTGCCGTTATCCACCAGTCCTTCTCGGCCGCAGCTTCATCAATTTGCCGTGCCTCAACTACACCTTGTATCATCGCCTTTCGCTCGTCGAGCGAGAAATCTATCCATCTACTCATTGCTTTATTCCTTTCTTTATAATTTGTCGCATCCATACAGGAGCCAACAACAAATCATATTCTATGGTGTCAGTCTCAGGAGTTTCCGAGAACAATTGTCCAATCCTCGCTTCAACATCCTGAGTGATGTTATGCTCACCAATGTTGCGTAATGCCTGTACCAGTTCTGGCATCAAACGTCCTCGGAATGCAAAGTTCTTAGGTGCCCCATGCTTCAGAGTCACTGTTCTATTCCCTAATTTCAATTTTCGCCCAGACCCAGTAGTTAGAAAAATAGTATTCATGGGTACTTGCGTTGAGAATCCTAAGCGATTAGCAGCAGTGGCTCCCGTAGGTATAACTTTTGCCTTATCTCGTTTAGCAATCTCTTTCACTAATTCGTAAGCTGAAGGGTAAAGGATGCCAAAACGTGTTTTACGTGCCTTGACATACACACCTTTGGCTATTCGTGTAATCAATCCTTCTTTCTCAAAAATGGCGAGCAGTTTGGTGACGTACTCGACATCATACTGGGGAAAAGAAGAAACAAAGAATATCTCGCCGAACTTACTGCGAGTAATCCTTTTTCTAATCTGTTGTACTACTGCATTCTCCATTGATTTTGTATATAAATTATGGTCGGAATGATAACAAATATTTCCGACCACAAAAATACAAAAAAACAATCAATTTATTGCACACTTGTGTGCTATTAATCTACGTAATCACTTTTCTACCGTTTAAGGTGCAAGTAATGTTTTCTTTGCATACTCTGTTTTTGCTTTCTGCAAGAAATACTCATCCCGTATAGCTAATGAACGCTATCTTATTTACTCCAAAGATTACTTTAGAGAAGAGTCTGTTAAGTATCTTCCTGTTTATATGGCTTATTTCCTGTAATTAATAGGGAACTGATCACTTAAACTCATTCCTACATAGCTTCACCACGTTTTCTACGTGTTGCGTGTGAGGGAACATGTCAACGGGTTGGATGGCTATGACCTTGTAGGCGGGGTCAAGGAGCTGCAAGTCACGGGCCTGAGTGGCTGGATTGCAGCTTACATACACAATTCGCTCTGGAGCGGCAAAGAGTATGGTTTTGATAACATCTTCATGCATACCGGCGCGAGGCGGGTCTGTGATGATGACATCGGGGCGGCCATGCTCATTTATAAATTGCTGGTTCAGAATATCCTTCATATCGCCAGCGTAGAATAGGGTGTTGCTCAGCTTGTTAAGCTCAGCGTTAACTTTGGCGTCTTCAATAGCCTCTGGCACATACTCTATACCAATCACCTTTTTACATCTGCCTGCCACAAAATTTGCTATGGTACCAGTGCCTGTGTAGAGGTCATATACAAGTTCGTCTCCTTTAAGGTCAGCAAACTCACGTGCCACCTTGTAAAGCTCGTATGCTTGCAGTGTATTGGTCTGGTAAAATGATTTCGGACCCACCTTGAACTGCAGGTTCTCCATGGTCTCAATCATGTAGTCCTTGCCACGGTAGATGTGAACCTCCTGGTCTGAGATGGTGTCGTTACACTTCTGGTTTACAATGTAGAGCAGCGATGTTATCTGAGGGAACTTCTCCGCCAGATGCTGCATAACAGCCTTTATTACAGTCTCTTCTGGTTGGGCAAACACCACAATAAGCATCCACTCGCCAGTGGTTACTGAGTTACGCACAATTATGTTACGCATTATGCCTTCACGTGTGCGCAGATTGTAGAATGATATGCCTTTCTCTTTGCAGAAACTGTAGAGTGTGTTCCTAATCTGGTTTGAAAGGTCATCCTGCAGGTAGCACTTATCAATATGCAGAACCTTGTCAAACATACCGGGGATGTGAAACCCAAGAGCCTCATGCTGTTTCTCCTCATCAGGTAGGCTCATCTGCTCAGAGGTGAGCCACGCCTTATCAGAGAATGTGAATTCAAGTTTGTTACGGTAGAACTGTGTTTTGGCAGAGCCTAATATAGGGCTAATCTCAGGAAGCTCAATCTTGGCAAGCCTTGTAAGATTATCCCAAACTTGCTGCTGCTTGTATCTGATTTGCTCAGAGTAGGGCAGATTCTGCCATTTGCAGCCTCCGCACACACCAAAATGCTGGCAGAACGGAACCTCCCTAACCTTAGAATACTCCTTAAAGCGTATGGCGCGCCCCTCTCCGTAGCTCTTTTTCTTTTTGGTGAGTTGGATATCCACCACATCACCAGGAACCGCGTAAGGCACAAACACCACCATATCATTAACGCGCGCCAAGGCTTTACCCTCAGCCGCCACGTCAGTGATAAGGACGTCTTCTAATATAGGATAGGGTTTCTTCATTTGACAGTTGATAGTTGATAATTGATAGTTAAAAGCAATAACTTTCAATTTTCAACTTTCAATTTTCAATTATTTAGTGAGACTTAATCAAATAGCTATCAGAAATTGACTCATTGCGGTTAGCCTTTATAATGCTGTCTGCAATGAGGTCTGCTGCACTGATAATCTTAATCTTATCACTCTGCTTGCGTAGAGGAATAGAATCAGTGAAGTATATCTCTGTAAGCTTAGAGTCATTAATACGCTCTGTGGCTGGGTCAGAAAGCACTGCATGAGGTGCAAAAGCACGTACAGAGAGCGCACCCTGCTCAATGAAGAGGTTGGCAGCCTTGGTAATTGTACCAGCTGTATCAACCATGTCATCAAGAATGATTACGTTCTTGCCCTGTACATCGCCTATGACTTTCATCTCAGAAACCACGTTTGCCTTAGCACGCTGCTTGTGGCAGAGTACAAGGTCAGTGCCAAGATATTTAGCATAGCTTGCTGCACGTTTTGAACCGCCCACGTCAGGCGATGCCATTACCAGATTGTCAAGTTTCATTGACTGGATGTATGGCAGGAATATTGATGAAGAGTAGAGGTGATCTACTGGTACATCAAAGAATCCTTGAATCTGGTCTGCATGCAGGTCCATGGTTATAAGACGGTCAATACCGGCAGCACTTAGCAAGTCTGCAATAAGTTTTGCGCCTATAGATACACGTGGCTTGTCTTTACGGTCCTGACGTGCCCATCCAAAGTAGGGTATTACAGGTATAATCTTACGCGCCGATGCACGCTTTGCAGCGTCAATCATAAGAAGAAGCTCAAGCAGGTTGTCAGCATTTGGGAATGTTGACTGAACCAGATACACTTCACATCCGCGGATAGATTCCTCGTATGATACAACAAACTCGCCATCAGCAAAATACTGAATGTTCATTTCACCAAGAGGGCAGCCAATGTGCTTGCATATTTGCTCTGCCATGTAACGGGACTTGGTTCCCGAAAAAATCTTGAAAGGAGCTATTTGAGGCATTTTTTTAATTGAAATTTGAGAGTTAACGTCATTCTGAGCGTAGCGAAGAATCTCAAAATGGTTATGAGATGCTTCGGCAAAGCCTCAGCATGACGTGGTAATTTTAATAAGCAAACAAAGGATAAGCCTTCATGGTCTCATTTACGCGTGCGCGCACCTTAGCTATAACTGCTTCATCTTCTGGAGCGTTTAGCACCTCTTCAATCATCTCTGCTATCTGTACCATAAGGTCTTCTTTAGCACCACGGGTTGTGATGGCTGGTGTGCCAAGACGGATACCTGATGTCTGGAATGCTGAACGGGAGTCAAATGGAACCATGTTCTTATTAACCGTAATATCAGCAGCCACAAGTGCCTTCTCAGCCACTTTACCTGTAAGGTCTGGATATTTTGTGCGCAGGTCAACCAGCATAGAGTGGTTGTCTGTACCGCCAGATATAATCTTAAAGCCACGCTTGATAAGCTCTTCTGCAAGACGTGCAGCGTTTTTCTGAACCTGTTTCTGGTACTCTTTGTACTCTGGTTGCAGGCACTCTCCAAATGCTACGGCCTTGGCTGCAATAACATGCTCAAGCGGACCGCCCTGAATACCAGGGAATACAGCTGAGTCAAGGCATGCAGACATCATCTTAACCTCTCCCTTAGGAGTCTTAACGCCCTTAGGGTTAGGGAAGTCACCACGCATCATAATGATACCGCCACGTGGCCCGCGCAGTGTCTTGTGGGTTGTAGATGTTACAATGTGAGCGTACTCAAGTGGGTTGTTAAGAAGGCCTGCAGCAATAAGACCTGCTGGGTGAGCCATATCCACCATAAGAATAGCGCCAACCTTATCTGCTATCTCACGCATACGCTTGTAGTCCCACTCACGTGAATATGCTGAACCACCGCCAATAATCATTTTTGGTTTCTCACGCAGTGCTATCTCTTCCATCTGGTCATAATCCACACGTCCAGTCTCCTCATTAAGGTTATACTCGCATGGAGTGTATATTATACCTGATGTATTTACAAGTGAGCCGTGTGAAAGGTGACCACCGTGTGCAAGGTTAAGACCCATGAACTTGTCGCCAGGGTTCAGAACTGCAAGGAATACAGCTGCGTTTGCCTGTGCGCCAGAGTGGGGCTGTACGTTTGCCCATGTAGCACCAAAAATCTCTTTCAAGCGGTCAATGGCAAGCTGCTCGCTTTCATCAACTACTTGGCAACCACCATAGTAACGCTTGCCAGGATACCCTTCAGCGTACTTGTTTGTGAGGCATGAACCCATAGCTTCCATAACCTGGTCGCTAACAAAGTTCTCAGATGCAATCAGCTCAATACCTTTAAGCTGACGTTCCCTTTCACGGGCGATGATGTCAAAAATAACGTTGTCGCGTTTCATAATATAAATAATATAGTGTGTATTATAAATTGTTTATTAGATTCTCTAAGTCAAATTCTGTGGCCACATAGATGTCTCTCTTCTTGCTCCCCTTGGCAGGGCCTACAATGCCTGCAGCCTCCAGCTGGTCCATAAGGCGTCCTGCACGGTTAAATCCAATGCTGAACTTACGCTGAATCATACTGGTTGAAGCGTCTTGGTTAAGCACTATCATACGCGCCGCCTCTGCAAAGAACGGGTCACGGTCTTTATTAAGATCCACACCTTTCATGTTAGTATCTCCGCCATTATCTGAATATTCAATCTCAGGCAGGGCATACACATCGGGGTAGCCTTGCTGGTTCATAATGAATTTGCAAACATTCTCCACCTCTGGTGTGTCAACAAAAGCACATTGTACACGGGTAATCTCACTGCCTGTGAGGAACAGCATATCACCACGGCCTATAAGCTGGTTGGCGCCTGTTGTATCAAGAATGGTGCGTGAGTCAATCTGCGATGCCACCTTAAATGCCATACGTGCAGGGAAGTTAGCCTTTATCAGACCTGTAACCACATTTGCTGACGGACGCTGTGTGGCTATAACCATGTGGATACCAGCTGCACGTGCCACAGCCGCAATACGGGCTATAGGGGTCTCAACCTCTTTGCCTGCGGTAATGATAAGGTCGCCGTACTCATCTATGATTACAACCATGTAGGGTAGGTAGCGGTGTCCGTGCTCCGGGTTCAGCTCACGGCGCACAAACTTGGCGTTGTACTCCTTAATATTACGCACGTGTGCTTTCTTAAGCAGGTCATTACGGTCATCCATCTCCTTGCACACAGACTGTAGGGTGTGAATCACCTTATCCACATCTGTAATAACGGCATCGTCATTTTCAGAGAGCTTTGCAAGGAAGTGCTTGTCTATGTCACTATAGATGCTGAACTCTGTTTTCTTAGGGTCAACAAGTACTATTTTAAGCTGCGACGGGTGCTTTTTGTAAAGCAAAGATGTTATAATCGCATTGAGTCCAACGGACTTTCCTTGTCCTGTGGCACCTGCCACAAGAAGGTGAGGCAGTTTGCAGAGATCCACCATAAACACCTCATCAGTAATGGTCTTTCCAAGTGCTATTGGAAGGTCAAAAGTGGTCTCCTGGAATTTCTTGGATGCCAGAACAGATTGCATAGAAACCGTTTGGGCGTTCTTGTTTGGCACCTCTATACCTATGGTTCCCTTACCTGGCATAGGGGCTATGATACGTATTCCTTTGGCTGCTATGCTCATGGCAATGTCATCTCCAAGGTTCCTAATCTTAGAAATCTTGGTGCCTTCAACCGGCACTATCTCATAAAGGGTGATGGTAGGGCCAATGGTTGCCTTTATATCCTTAATAAATACGTGGTAGCTCTTGAGAGCCTCTATAATGCGGTTCTTGTTCTTTTCCTGCTCATCTGCGTCAATAGACACCACCTTGCCGTAATCCTTAAGCAAATCGTATGTTGGAAGTTTGTAGTGGGGCAGTTCAAGTGTGGGGTCATACTCGCCGTACTTCTCCACAAGGCTCATGCTGGTGTTTTGCTCAACCATTTCTGATTCTGAGTCCTTTGCCACCTCTGCCACAAATTCAACCTTCTCATCTGTGCTTGTACCTTCAGCGTCATCAGGGTCTTCAAGGTCAGGGTGTACGCCTACAACCGGCGCTGTAACTTCTGTTGTATATGGTGTTTCTGGATTCTCTGGATTAGGATTTTCTGAATCAGTTTGCTTCCCATCATCTGTAATCTCCACCTCTGTAATTATTAGGTCAGGATTCTCTGCATCTATGTTCTCAACGTCAGTGTTTTCAGCATCGGTGTTTTCAGTATTGGCGTTCTCCACCTCCGGATTCTCCACCTCAGGTTTGTCCGCTTCATTCTCGTCGCTCTTTTTCCAGTTGCTAATGTTAAGCCATGACTGTACCTTGGGTACGAACGATGCAAACATTAGTGCGCAGAAAATTATCATGCTCACTGCCAGTATGATAGACAGGCCTATTGGTCCTACCGCCAAGTTCAGGTAGTTAGCGGCTATGATGCCGTGCAAACCGCCCGGGATAATAAAATCAAGGACAGATGACGTGGGCAGTACAGCGCCTAAAAGCACTGATGTCCAAATCATTATAAAGAAACAGAATATAAAGTGCCTTAGAAGGGAGTATTTGGTGTCAGGGTTGCAGAGGCGGTGCCCAACTGATAGCAGAAACAGGGAAACGAGTATTGACGGTATGCCAAACCAGTTGTTTATCATTGCGTTAGCAATGTTTGCTCCAAGTGCGCTACATACATTTGAGAAGTGGCGTGTCTCCTCCTGTAGAGTGCTCATATCCTTCATAAGCAGGTTGTAGTCCTCTCTTCCGCTTAGAAGGAATGATATTTCTGATACAAAAATGAATAAGCCTATAGAGAAAAATATAACACCTGTAATGAATCTTACAGTTTCATCTGTGCAGAACGCCTTAACCTTCTCAAGAAAACTCTTGGATGGCTCCGCTGATGCAGTTTTAGAAGCTGATTTATTGTTCTTTGGCATTATACTGTGATAAGTGGGGCTTTTTTCCCTCAAAATTTAGTGCAAAGGTAGTGAAAAAAAATCCTCCGCAAAAGTTTTTTACCAACAAAGCACATATAAATCTCCACGTGGATTTATACACATTACAGGGGTGGTTGCAGCACGTAATACGTGAAGTTCCTTAGGACCGAATATTATATCGTCAAGCCCATAGTCCCTCGATGTTGAAATAACCACCATTCCGGCACCTGTCTCATCAGCCATGTAGGCTGCCTCTTTCTCCACCTTAAAGCTGTCTTTCTTTGCCTTCACTACGGTGTATTTTAGAGAGAATTTATCATATAGGGTGGTGATTGCCTGTACGTTAGCCGGTGTCTTGCTACCATAGTCATTAGCCTCAAGCACCACTATCTCTGAGCCAAGAAAACGTCCCATGTTTGATGTGTATGGGGCTTTCTCCTTCTCCTCTGTAAGGTAGCACACTGGTACTATTATTTTTGAGAAATCTCTGACATCGGCGTCCATTTTTACTATTACAAAAGGGATACGCAGCTCACGCAGCCCCTTGAAAACTGTCATTGGGTCTTGGAACTTGTCATGATGGCCTGTTTCAAAAAACATCATGGGGGTCTCAGTACGCTCGCTCATGCGGCATACATCATTGAGGTTCCCGAAGGCTATGTAATAGCAGAACTTAACATCTTGGTTTTCTGCCTCCCAAAGCCTCTCTTTCTCTGCAAATTCATCTGTAACGGTCTCAGTAAGAGCCAGTAGGCACAGTCCTTTGTCATAGCCACGTGCAAACTGCACAGCAGCCGCCATAGCCTTTGACGGGAACTTAACACCGTCGGTCACCACCAAGAAGTAACGTGAGTATTCTATGTTATTAACATTCATCATAACAATCTGCAAATTTAATAAAATATTCGTAACTTCGCACCCTGAATTTTTTTAGAAGCAATTATGGCTACAAAACCTTCAATTCCAAAGGGAACTCGTGATTTTCTGCCTGAGGAGATGGCTCGCAGAAACTATATTTTTGACACTATAAAGAGTGTTTATACACTGTATGGCTTTCAGCAGATAGAGACTCCTGCCATGGAGAACCTCTCCACGCTTATGGGCAAGTATGGTGAAGAGGGAGATAAACTTCTTTTCAAGATACTTAACTCAGGTGATTTTATGAACGGTCTTGCTGATGATGAGCTGCTTGGCCGCAATAGTGTGAAACTCACATCTAAGCTCTCAGAAAAGGGTCTGCGATATGACCTTACGGTTCCATTCGCCCGTTTTGTGGTGCAGTACCGTGACCAGATTAAGTTTCCGTTCCGTCGTTTCCAGATTCAGCCAGTGTGGCGTGCAGACCGCCCGCAGAAGGGTAGGTACCGTGAGTTTTACCAGTGCGATGCTGACATCGTGGGTTCAAACTCTCTGCTTAATGAGCTGGAGCTTATCCAGATTATAGATGAGGTGTTCCACCGTTTTGGTATGCGTGTGGCAATAAAACTCAATAACCGTAAGATATTAGCTGGAATTGCTGAAATAATAGGAGCGCCGGATAAAATAGTGGATATTACTGTGGCTATTGACAAGCTTGACAAGATTGGTCTTGACAATGTTAATGCAGAACTACGTGAGAAAGGGCTTACAGAAGAGGCTATATCAAAACTTCAACCTGTACTTGCAATGGAGGGCTCTAACGCTGATAAAATCAATGAGTTGGCTTCTATACTTTCTGCTTCTGAAACTGGCATGAAGGGTGTGGAGGAGATGCGTACGCTATTCTCTCTTATTGATACTGTGAACATACGCTGTGCTGTGGAGGCTGACCTTACTCTTGCCCGTGGCCTAAACTATTACACTGGCACTATTATTGAGGTTAAAGCGCTTGATTACCAGATAGGTAGCATTACAGGTGGTGGCCGATATGATAATCTTACAGGTGTGTTTGGCATGGATGGCGTTTCAGGTGTGGGCATATCCTTTGGCGCAGACCGCATTTATGACGTTTTGAACGGTCTGAACCTATATCCAGAGGCCACCACACGCAAGACTCAGGTCATATTCCTTAACATGGGCGATGCTGAAACCGCATTTGTTCTGCCATTGCTTAAACGGCTACGTGAGGCTGGTGTTCCAGCTGAGATTTACGCCGATGCCGCCAAGTTCAAAAAACAGATGAGTTATGCTAATGACCGTGCCATACCGTATGTGGCTATTGTGGGGGAGAGCGAGCTCCAGAATGGTGTCATTGCCCTCAAGGACATGACTTCCGGTGAGCAGCAGAACCTTACGCCAGATGAACTTATTTCCAAGTTTGTAAAATAAATTTATATACATTACGTTATGGATATATACGTCATGCTGAACGTAGTGAAGCATCTCATAAACATTATTAGATCCTTATTCGGGACGAGCCCTCATCAACTCGTCGTTTCACTCAGGATGACGTAACTAATTAATTTTCAACTGAAACGCTTCTTCCTCATATTAACCCTTGCTCTATGCGTCTCCGCCGCAGCTCACGCACAGTATGACCGCAATATAGTGCAGCGCCTTACCAAGGTTGACTACAACCGCTGGCACTTTGGCTTTATCCTTGGTCTTGGATTTAATGACTATAGAACTGTTCCAAACAACTACGTGGATGAGGATGGTAACCGCTGGTATGCAGCATCGGGTGGGTTAAAACCCTCTTTTGTTGTGGGTATGATTGTGGATTTGCGCCTTGTGGAGTATTTGAATCTAAGGTTTACGCCGTGTCTTGGGTTAGGGCAGAGACAGTTCCAGTATTCAGCGTTTAACGCTGCCGGTGAGGTGGTTGACCGCATTAACACGGCTGTTAGCTGCGTTACTATGGATACTCCTATCTTCTTGAAATACAGCGCAAAACGTTACGGCAACGTGCGCCCTTACATAATTGTGGGTGCTGGTCCGCTCTTCAATATGAATCTTGACCGTGACAAGCCCATTCTTCTAAAACCAGTGGATGTTGAGATTGCTTTTGGTATTGGGTTTAATATCTACTTGGAGTACTTCAAATTATGCCCGGAGATAAAGTTTGGATTTGGACTGCTTGATGAGCTTAACCGTAATCACCCGGAAGCTGAAGGCACACGTGAATTTATCTGCACTCAGTCAACCAAGCGCCTCACCGCCAGAATGTTGACTATCACGTTCAATTTTGAGTAATAGTTAAAAATTATCGTCACTCTGAGTGAAACGACGAGTCTCATGATCATTATGAGATCCTTCGGCGTTGCCTCAGGATGACGTTAACTCTTCACTGTTAACTGCTTGTACGTCTCGTGCATCAGTGCCTTAGCCGCTTCGTACTCATTAGGGATTTTGCCGTCAAGAATGGCGTCTTTTATTACATTCTTAATATCACCAACAAGGCGGCACGGAGGCAGATTGAATGTGCTCATTATCTCCTCGCCTGAAATTGGCGGCTGGAAATTGCGTATGTGATCCTTCTCTTCAATCTCTTTCATCTTTTGCTTTACAAGCTCCAGATTTTCAAGGTGTTTCTTTACCTTTGCCTCATTACGCGATGTTATGTCAGAGTGGCATAGCGTCATTAGGTCATCAATGTCATCACCAGCTTCAAAGAGCAGGCGGCGCACTGCACTGTCTGTCACTACATCTTCTACAAGAGCAATAGGGCGCATGTGCAGTTCCACCATCTTCTGTATGTATTTCATGCGCTCGTTAAGTGGAAACTTTATACGCTTGAATATTCCTGGAATCATCTTCATTCCCACATAGTTGTGGTTCTTGAATGTCCAGCCCACACGCTCGTCAAAGTGTTTTGTTGGAATCTTGCCCACGTCGTGGAAAAGGGCGGCGTAGCGTAGGTCAAGCGAGCCTCCTGCGGCAGCCACATTGTCAACCACCTGTAGTGTGTGGTAGAATATGTCTTTGTGCCCTTTGCCGTTAATTACGCTCACGCCTTTCATGTTGCTTATCTCAGGAAGTATGAGGCGTAGCAGACCTGTGTCTTCAAGCATAATGAACCCTTTTGATGGCTTAGGGCTCATCATAATCTTGTCAAGCTCTGTTACTATTCGCTCCTTTGACACTATGTTGAGCCTCTCTTTGTTGCGTGACAGTGCATCGTATGTCTTTTGCTCCACATAGAAGTCAAGCTGTGTTGCGAATCGTATGCATCGCATCATTCGTAGAGGGTCGTCGCTAAATGTGACATCGGGATTTTGCGGTGTGCGGATAATTTTGTTTTTGAGGTCTGTCTGGCCATTAAACGGGTCAAGAAGAGTGCCGTATTTTGAACTGTTAAGGCATATTGCCATGGCGTTAATGGTAAAGTCTCGGCGGTTCTGGTCATCTTCAAGTGTGCCGTCTTCTACAATGGGTTTACGGGATTCACGGTGATATGACTCTTTACGCGCCCCCACAAACTCCAGCTCTATGTCATTGTATTTTATTTGGGCGGTGCCAAAGTTTTTGAATACGCTCAGGTAGGCTCTTTTGCCAAGTGTATGCTGTATTTTCTCCGCCAATGCTATACCGCTTCCTACAGTAACTATATCTATGTCATTTGACGCTCTTCCTAACATAAGGTCTCTCACATAACCGCCAATAACGTAGCACTCTGCGCCAAGTTCATCAGCGCAAGCGGATATTGTCTTGAATATAGGGTGCTCCCAGTTCTTAATCATACGGCAAAGATAGATATTTTTTTCTATTTTTTTGCTTTTACACTTGGTTTGCACTACCTTTGTACCTTATTTATAGGAAATGAAGAATTATTTTATCATATCGGCTCTTCTTATGCTTCTTTTAGCATCGTGTACAGATACTAAAGAGGAGGACAATGGTGCTGAGAATCTTTACATCGAGGCTGAGAAATGCTTTTCTGAAGGCAACTACAGCAGAAGTAAGGTGCTTATTGACAGCATCAATACTTCTTATCGCCGTAACGTTGAGGTAAGAAAAAAGGCGTCATCTCTTATGACAGAGATTATTTCAGCAGAGCAGGAGCGTACCCGCCGCTATGCTGACAGTGTAAGGCCTATACGCCAGGCGGAGTTTGACGCTCTTATTAAAAATTTTGCATTGTCGCCTGATACTGCATATTTTGATTACAAAAAGTACATTCACAAGACCACTTTGTCAAAGGGACCTCGCATAACTATTATGGCAGAGGTTAAGGATGACGGTGAGCTCCAGCTCATTAGCGTTTATATGGGTAAAAAGCTTGACCACACTAAGGTGAGGGTGTCAACTAAGGATAATTTTTTTGTAGAGTCCGGTCATATTTCACTTGACAGTCCTTACAATAACCGCTTTGATGATTTTGGAACCCATTGGGAGTATCTTACCATTTCTAAAGAGAATTTAGGAGATATCCCCACTTTTATAGCAGACAATGAAAGCAAGCCTTTACGTGTTACACTTATTGCAGATTCTGTGGTGAACTCTAAGGGTGTGAAAAAGGCTGATACCTACAGTTATTCATTGGAACCTGCTGACCGCAAGGCCATTAAGCAGTCTGTTCAGCTCTCAACTCTTGCAAAGGATTTGAAAGAGCTTGATAAAATACTCAAATAATTTTTTTTGCGCGGATATGAGAAAGATATTTGTATTTATAAGCCTTATGGCATTGGGGCTTAGTGCAGTAGCCCAGGAGTATATTAACACTAAGGATTTTGCTAATAAGGTATGGGACTATAGAAAAGACAGCAAGTCTATTGTTCTAAAGTCAAAACTTCCTATTGTGCTTGATTTTTATGCAGACTGGTGCCGTCCTTGTAAAATGGTGGCTCCTGAGCTCACTCAGTTGCAGAAAGACTACAAGGGGAAAATCCTGGTCTATAAGATAAACATTGATCAGGAGAAGGAACTTGCACAGGTGTTTGGCATACAGTCTATTCCAACCATATTCTTTATTCGCCAGGATGGTAAATATACTGGTCTTATGGGGTATAGGACAAACTATGAGTTAAAACAGGTAGTAGATTCATTTTTCTTTAATATTAAATAATGGATAAGAACACACTTATTGGATTTCTTCTGATTCTTGGTATTATGGTAGGTTTCTCCTATCTGAACCGTCCTTCAGAAGAGGAGTTAGAGAGACAGAGGGTAGTGCAGGATTCATTGCAACGTGTTGCCATGCAGGAGCAGGCGATGCGCGAGGCTGACTATATGGCTGCACAAGAATTAAAAGAGCAGACTAATGATAGCGTCAAGGCTTCACTTGCAGCAAGTCTTTATGGTGAGTTTGCTCAGTTCACTACTGGTGAGGAAAAGGAGTATGTTATTGAGAACGAACTTGTTAAAGTTAAAATTTCAAATAAAGGCGGTCACGTTTCAAGTGTGGAGCTAAAGAATTACACCACAAATGACGGGCGCCCTTTAGTGCTTTTTGACAGTTCAGACGCTCAGCAGAATCTAACATTTGTTACTGCAAATAACAGAGTTGTGGATACCAAAGAGCTCTATTTCAAGGCCACTTGCAAGGGTGACAGCATCGTGGAGATGGCGTTGCCAATAGGGAATGGCGCTCTGAAATTCACTTACAAGCTCTCTGCCGGCTCATATTTGGTTGATTATGACATTCAGGCTGTAAATATGGCAGGCTACATAAGCCAGCGTGACAATGGCATGGATATGGAGTGGAACCTCAAACTCCGTCAGCAGGAGCGTGGACAGAAGTTTGAGAACCGCTACTCAGCTCTTTACTATAAATTCAAAGGTGATGATGTTGAGAATCTGGAGGCTGAAAGCAATGACAGTGAGAAGATAAGCAACCGCTTGCAGTGGATTGGATTCAAGGACCAGTTCTTCTCATCGGTGATTATTGCCAAGGGTGATGATAACTTCACCGATGCCTCCCTCTCATCTACACTTACAAACGGTGAGCGTAGCGGCGGCTTTAACTATCTAAAGCAGTATGACAGTAAGATGGTGGTAAGTTTTGACCCTAAAGGAGAGCATACTACACATCTCCAGTACTTCTTTGGTCCGAACCAGTATAAGGTTCTGCGTGACCTTGACAGCAATCTTGACGGTGATGATGAACTTCATCTTGATAAGATGCTGCCTCTTGGATGGGGTATATTCGGCTGGGTGAACAAGTATCTTATAATACCTATATTTAACTGGCTTGGTTCATACTTTGTAAGCTATGGTTTAATAATATTCCTGCTTACCATTATAATAAAGCTCATTCTGCTGCCGTTCACTTTCAAGTCTTATATGTCAACAGTAAAGATGAGGGTTCTGCGTCCGCAGATAGAGGAGATTAACGCCCGCATCCCTGAGGATAAGGCAATGGAGCGTCAGCAGGCTACAATGGCGCTTTACCGCAGCTCTGGTGTAAGCCCTATGGGTGGCTGCCTTCCAATGCTGCTTCAGATGCCTATTCTGTTTGCAATGTTCACATTCTTCCCGTCGTGTATAGAGCTGCGCCAGCAGGCGTTCCTCTGGGCTGATGACCTCTCTGCCTACGATAGCATCCTTAGCTGGGACACATACATACCTATCATATCTTCAATATATGGCAATCATGTGTCACTATTCTGTTTGCTTATGTGCATAACAAACATCATATACACCTATATCAATATGAAGGATCAGCCGGGCAATAACCAAATGCCTATGATGAAATATATGATGTACTTTATGCCTATTATGTTCCTATTCATATTCAATGACTATGCGGCAGGTCTTAGCTACTACTATCTGGTATCGCTACTTATAACTATTGGCCAGACATTCCTGTTCCGCCTGTTTGTTGATGACGAGAAACTATTGCAGAAGATAGAGGCTAACAAGAAGAAACCTCAAAAGAAATCAGGGTTTATGGCACGCCTTGAAAAGATGCAGCGTGAGCAGCTCGCTATGCAGCGTGAACAGGCAAAGAAAAGAAAATAACTGACATTTTTTGCAAATTATGAAGTTTGGCAAGCTTTTTGCATGGAAAGGTGTAAAAAATAAAAAAGTTATGGAAAAAGAGGAAAATAAGTTAAATGAAGAAGAGTTGAAAGACACTCAGGAAACTATAGAGGAGAATGCTCCTGAAGTTGAAGAAAACACTAATGAGGCGCAGAGCGATGAAGAGCAGGAGAGTGTTGAAAAAGAGCTTGAGGCTGTTAAGAAGCAGCTTAATGAAACTAAAGATTCATATCTGCGTCTTATGGCGGATTTTGACAATTACAAGAAGCATACGCTTAAAGATAAGTCAGACCTGATTAAATACGGGGGAGAGGGCATAATTAGGAACATGCTCCCAATTATTGATGATTTTGAGCGTGCTATGGCTCACATGCCAGAAGAGGACTCACCTATAAAAGAAGGTGTTGAACTTATTTACAAAAAGTTCATTGATTTCCTTACCAAGAACAATGTTAAGGAGATACCAACCAAGGATGTGGAATTTAGTACTGATTTTCATGAGGCTACCGCTGTTTTCCCTGCCGCCGATGAAAACCAGAAGAATAAAATTATTGATTGCATTCAAAAGGGCTACACATACAATGACAAAGTAATACGCTGTTCAAAAGTTGTAGTGGCTCAATAACAAATTGAGAGTTGAGAATGGAAAAGAGAGATTATTATGAAGTGCTTGGCGTTAGTAAAAACGCTACGGCAGAAGAAATAAAGAAAGCCTACAAGAAGAAGGCATTGGAGAATCACCCAGACAGGAATCCGGGTGACAAGGCTGCTGAAGAGAGGTTTAAGGAGGCTGCTGAAGCATATTCCGTACTATCTGACCCGCAGAAGCGTCAGCGTTATGACCAGTTTGGCCATGCAGGCGTGAACGGAGCAGGTGCCGGCGGATTTGGCGCAGGCGGCTTTACTATGGATGATATTTTCTCTCAGTTTGGAGATTTGTTTGGCGGTCACTTCAGCTCATTTTTTGGAGGCGGTGATTTTGGCGGTGGTAGCGGAACACGCCAGCGCAGAGGCACAGATCAGCGTATCCACGTTAATATGACGCTTCAGGAGATAGCCAAAGGATGTGAAAAGAAGATTAAAATTAAGCACTATGTGGCTTGTCCTGACTGTGGCGGCAAGGGTGCCAAGAGTGACTCTGACATAAAGACATGTGACCACTGTCATGGAACTGGAAAGGTTGTTAAAACAGTTAACTCCATATTTGGAGCCATGCAGACTCAGACTCCGTGTCCTAAGTGCGGTGGTACAGGTAAGATGATAATGAACAAATGCCCTAAATGCAATGGAGAGGGCGTTGTAGTGGCTGAAGAGATTATTACCATAAACATACCGGCAGGCGTACAAGACGGAATGTCAGTCCCTGTACGCGGCAAGGGTAATGCGGCTCCACACGGAGGAGTTCCGGGTGATTTGTTTGTGGTTATCAGAGAGGTTTCAGATGAGAGGTTCATACGTGATGAGGATGACCTTATCTATAATCTGATGCTACCTCTTACCACAGCTGTTTTGGGCGGCGATGTAGAGATTCCAACCGTTGACGGCAAGGTTAAGATAAAGATTGAACCAGGCACACAGACAGGTAAAGTGCTACGTCTGAGGGGTAAAGGCTTGCCAAACGTGAACCGTTACGGTACAGGAGACTTGCTTGTTAATATAGCGGTTTATGTACCAGAGAAACTTACCCGTGAAGAGCGTGAGTTCTTTGAGAAGGTAAAGGATTCTGATTCATTTAAGCCTACACAGAGAGCGCATAATAACTATTTTAGAAATTAAGACTTGGAGATTGCAGCATTAGTATCCGGAGGAGTTGACAGTTCCGTAGTGGTTCATCAGCTTGTGGAGAGTGGTTACAAACCCACCATCTTCTACATACGCATAGGTATGGAGGATGAAACCGGATACATGGGTTGCAGCGCCGAGGAAGATATTGAGATAACCTCCTTCATAGCTCAGAAGTATGGGCTAAAGATGGAGGTTGTTTCACTTCAAAAAGAGTATTGGGACACGGTGGTGGCATATACGCTCCGTACTGTTAAAGAGGGGCTGACTCCTAACCCCGATGTCATGTGTAACCGTCTTATTAAGTTTGGTGCGTTTATTGACAAGTGGGGAAAGGACTTTGACAAGGTGGCAACAGGCCATTATGCTCAGAATATTTTTGAGAATGGAAAATACTGGCTTGGCACAGCCACAGACCGTGTAAAAGACCAAACGGATTTTTTAGCGCAAATATCATACGAGCAGCTATCTAAAATTTTATTCCCCATAGGTACGCTCCCTAAGAGTGAAGTTCGCGCCATAGCAGAAAAGGCAGCGCTCCCAAGCGCCAAACGTAAAGACAGCCAAGGCATCTGCTTTCTTGGAAAAATAAATTACAATGACTTTATCCGCAAATATTTAGGAGAGAAGCAGGGTAGGATAGTGGAGCTTGAAACCGGCAAGGTTTTAGGCACACATAACGGTTTCTGGTTTCACACCATTGGACAGCGTAAGGGTCTGGGTCTTAGTGGCGGACCGTGGTACGTAGTAGGTAAGAGTGCGGCTGAGAATGTGGTGTATGTGTCTCAAGGCTATGATACAGAAAAACAGTATGGCAATGAAATTCCACTTGAAGGAATACACTATATCACAGAGTGCCCTTGGACAGAGATTCCAGAGAGTGGGGTGGATATAACTTTTAAGATACGTCATACACCAGAGTTCACCCGTGGCACACTGCTACGCTGCGGAGAAGGCTATAAAATAAAATCCGAGAGCATGATTCAAGGAATCGCTCCCGGACAATACGGTGTTATCTACGATAAAAATAGCAGAATCTGCTATGGTAGTGGGGTGATAACCATCCCGTCATCCTGAGTGAGATGTAGTGTAACGAAGGATCTCATAATGATTGCGAGATGCTTCGTTTCACTCAGCATGACGTATTAGTGATTATTTCCATTCCCTTCTTGATGGCCTCCTCATTCTGCGGAAGCAGATTGTGGTGACGCTCAGGAAGTGACTTTTTAAGACCAAGCATTACATGCTCCAAATCCACAATAGGGCACAGCTTAAGGAATCCGCCAAGAATGAACATGTTGAATGATTTGGCAGCATTAAGCTCCATAGCAGTGTCCATAGCTGCAGTGCTGTAAACGTTAATATCCTTACGCTTAGGTGCGTTTGTGATTCCGTATGGATCATATATTAACATTCCGCCTGGCTTAACCTTTGACTCAAATTTGTCAAGTGACTGCTGGTTAAGTATAATGGCCACATCGTATGTGTTAAGAATAGGAGAGCTTATTTGTTCATCGCTGATGATGACAGTAACATTGGCAGTACCGCCACGCTGCTCCGGACCGTATGCAGGAAGCCATGTAACCTCCTTGCCTTGCATCAAACCAGAGTAGGCAAGTATCTTACCCATTGAGAGCACTCCTTGCCCGCCAAAACCTGCTATTATAATTTCTGTTTTCATAAAATTTTATGCTTAAACATTTAATATTCTAATTTCGTGCTTCGCACTGAGCACAGAAGTGCTCTTGTTGCTACGCTCCAGATCTAATTATATGTTCTTTAGGTCTCCTATTGGGTAAGCCTTAAACATATTCTCAGTCATCCACTGGTTAGCATCCACAGGACTCATCTTCCAGCCAGAGTTGCAGGTTGAAACTATCTCAACAAATGAAGCTCCCTTTTTGGTTGGCTCCATACAGTTTTGGAACGCTTTCTTAATGGCGGCCTTAGCCTTGCGTACAGCTGCTGCTGTGTGAACACTCTGACGTGTTACATAGCGTGCGCCTTCAAGCTGGGCAATAAGGTTTGTGATAGGCAGGTGATAACCGTTGAGAATAACACTACGGCCGTATGGGGTGGTAGATGTCTTCATACCCTCAAGTGTGGTAGGTGCCATCTGACCGCCAGTCATACCGTAGATAGCGTTGTTAATGAAGATAATAGCAATATTCTCACCACGGTTGCAGGCGTGAATTGTCTCACCTGTACCAATGGCAGCCAAGTCACCGTCGCCCTGGTATGTGAATACAAGACGGTCTGGTAGCAGACGCTTTATAGCTGTGGCCATGGCTGGTGCACGTCCGTGTGCAGCCTCCTGCCAGTCAATGTCAATGTAGTTATATGCAAAAACCGCACAACCTACTGGAGATACGCCTATGGCTTTCTCTTCAAGGCCAAGCTCCTCTATAACCTCTGCAATAAGTTTGTGAACCACACCGTGACTACAGCCTGGGCAGTAGTGCATAGTGTTGTCATTCATCAGAGTAGGTTTTTTGTAAACCAAATTCTCCGGCTTAATTATATCTTGTGTTGTCATGATTATTTACCTATGATTTTAGTTTTAAGCGCATCAACAACCTCCTCTGGAGTAGGAACAATACCACCCAGACGGCCAAAGTGGTCAACAGGAACATTGCTGTTTACTGCAAGTTTTATGTCCTCAATCATCTGTCCTGCGTTATACTCCACAGAAAGAATACCTTTAACATGAGACAGGTGCTCTTGTATTCTCTTGTAAGGGAATGGGAACAGAGTGATAGGGCGGAGCAGGCCAACTTTAATGCCTTCTGCTCTTGCTATCTCCACAGCCTTCTGACAAATACGGGCTGCAGAACCAAATGCCATGAACAGATATTCGGCATCGTCTGCCATAAATTCATCATATCTAACCTCATTCTTTTCAATAAGAGCGTATTTCTCCTGAAGTGCGTTGTTACGTGCCTCCATTGGTTCAGGCTCAAGCTCAAGCGATGTTATCACATTGCGCTTTCTGTCTGGAGTCTTGCCAAGTGAAGCCCATGGACATTCCTTGCGTATTTGCTCCTCAGTTCTGCGAGGCTTGTATGGTGGAAGCACCACCTTCTCCATCATCTGGCCTATAAGACCGTCAGCAAGAATGATTGTAAGGATATTATATTTGAATGCAAGTTCAAAACCAAGATCCACAAAATCAGCCATCTCCTGAACAGATGCAGGTGCAAGTGTAATCTGGCGGTAGTCACCATGGCCGCCACCTTTAACAGTCTGGAAATAGTCTGCCTGGCTTGGCTGAATGGTTCCAAGACCCGGACCGCCACGCATTACATTAACTACAAGCGCAGGTATGTCTGCACCAGCTATGAATGACACTCCCTCCTGCATGAGAGAGAAACCTGGTGATGATGTAGAGGTCATGACTCTCTTGCCGCAGCCGGCTCCGGCATACACCATGTTAATTGATGCAACCTCACTTTCAGCCTGAAGCACTGTCATACCTGTGGTCTCCCAAGGCTTTAACTTCATTAAAGTCTCAAGAACTTCTGATTGAGGGGTGATAGGGTAACCAAAGTAGCCGTCACATCCGCAGCGGATGGCAGCCTCGGCAAGAGCCTCATTACCCTTCATTAGTCTTACTTCTTCACTCATAATTATTGCTCTATTTTTACTTTATACACTGAAATACAGCCGTCAGGACATACAATACCACAGCTGGCGCAGCCGATGCAGGCATCGGGGTTCTCCATGTAGGCGTAGTTATAACCCTTGGCGTTTACTTGTTTTGACATTGCAAGAACCTTTGACGGGCAGGCTACAACACATAGTCTGCAACCCTTGCAACGATTGGTGTTAACCTCAACAGCTCCTTTGATTTTTGCCATTTTGAATATATTGATTTTAGTTTGAAATGCCTAACTTTCAGTATTTTAATACTTTACGTAGAATGCTTGTTTTCGGAGTGCAAAATTACAAAATCTTTTTAAATAATTAAGGTATTTTTATAAGATTATTAGGGATTTTTCCTATCTTTACACAGCAAATATTATATTATATGGAACCTAAAAAGCAGATACTTCTTCCTGTTGATTTTGAAAAGGTGAGTGAAAGTATGATAAAGCTCGGCTTTTCTATTGCTAAAGTTACTGATAGTGAGGTGGTTATTCTTAATGTCGCAGATATTAAAAACCTCTCTGAAATCAATTTTGCGCCTTTCTCAGACCGCATCGAGGAGATGAAAAAAGAGGGTAGTCTGCCAAATATCAAATATCAGATTGTTCTAAAAAAGGGTATTCCTGAGAATGAAATCCTTGAATTTGCAGAGAAAAACAATGTTTTGCTGGTTGTAATGGACACTCGTGTTAAAGAGGAGAAGCAACAAGACCTTATAGGCAGTGTGGCTGCGGAGGTTATTGATTCCTGCTGTGTTCCTGTGATGGCCATTCCACGTAATGTTAAGATTGACAATTTCACATATTTTGATTCAATAAGCGTGGCGTCTGCTCTTGATGTACTTGATATGGAGCCGTTTAAGCGTATTATGTTTATGTTTGCTGACTACAGGTATAACCTAAATATTGTACACATTCTTGAGAAAAAAGAGAAAGCGTCTGATTATCAAGAAATCCTTAAAGATATAGATGCTTATATAAAGGAACATTTTCCTAAAATTAATGTTACGTATTCCATAGTTCCAATTGAAAAAACTGTATCTACAGATCTTGTGAACTATTTTTTGACATCGGCGTTTAAGCTTATGGTAATTAAGAACAATAACAAGCGTTCAATTCTAAACCGCTTATTCCACACATCGCTGCCCAAGAAACTGGTATATCACGCTAAAGCTCCGCTCCTTGTCCTCCCAATAAATGAAAGCTTCTGGGAGAAGTATAGGATACACTAACTTTTAATAACGTTCATAGTAATGGAATTAATAATTCACCGCGGATTAGAACAGATTGGTGGGTGCATAACAGAAATTAGAACTGCTACATCACGTGTATTTATTGATATGGGGCAGAACTTGCCCGGATGCGGTTCCACTAACCTTTAATTTGATTCAAATAGATGCTTGAAGAAAAATATCAAGAAACTCTAACTTTATCCATTCTCCTGTAATTCTTCCATAAGTGCAACAGGACCAAGATGCCACAACTTTGTTGATTCTGTTTCAAGTTTTTTGTATGTGTTGGATGCGTAGATTGTTTTTATGGCGTCAGTGATGCTGATGTTTTTCTCAGAGGCAAGCATCGCAGCCATCCAACTTATTTTAGATGGTAAAAACAGATGTAAATTTTGCTGTGTTACGTTTAGGTTCATAATGAAATTTCCTTGTAATCAACAAATGATATCGCTTTTAGCGAGTCTATAGTATGGAATAAATACTGGTCAACCAGTTTGTAAGTTTTCAACTCAGCTATGAGTTCTTGCTTGTTTAATACGCCTCCTTCAAATAAAGCAAATGCAGCATAGACACGGTCATTGGCTACTGGCCCGTAAACAATATCGTAGTTATGATTGAAGTCTTTTTGTGTCCTGTTCTTCATTACAAAGTCAACCCACTCATCAGTCGGTTTGTCAAAAATCAGACAGTTTAGATTCTCTGTTTGTTTTTGGTCAAGTTCGTAGATGTTTACGTATCCTGTCTTAACTTTGTTTTCCTTAATCCTTCTAATTACCCAGTCTTTTGCTTGGTCAAAGGATGTAGTAGTATAAAAACCACTTCCATAGTCTAATGTCCGATTGGGTTTTCTTATTTCTGGAATTTTTACTATTTCTAGACCGCCGTGATATATTTTCATGATTATGTTTAGCTCCTGCGTAAATTAATAAATTCATCTATATCCTCAAGAATCCATTGACGACTCTGTGTGTGTAGTGGCTCAAAGTTAGACTCAAGGTATTCAATTACACCATATTTTTGAAGTTCTGCTAAAGCTTGTTCTCCGTTAAGGTTTTTGCTGGTTTTATATTGTTCTATGCAGAATGATACAAAGTATGCTATGTCAAGATTTTGTTTGCTCATGATTTTATTGCGTCTTTTGCAAAATTAAACATTTTTTTTCATTTCGCAATTTTTTTTATTCTTGACGTCAACCTCAATGTTAAATAAGTACTTAGTAGAGTGCTTTGATTTTCTTCACAAAACGATGTTCACTTTTAGTTCCCCATTGTACTTGCCATGTCCTTCCATTATGCTGGTCTAACATAATGAACGTGTACATATTTTGTGTTGGATATAATATATATCTTCCTGCTTTTGCATCTGATATTATAGGGTAGTCTGCATAATTTTGATTTGAGGTTGATAATGGGATCTCAAATGTATCTTTAAAATCTTCTACACTATATTGTACTATCCAAATCATCCCTGTTGAAGTGTCTAATTTCAAGAATGTCCACATATTAGTTGTTGGATATAATTGATACTCCGCATTATTATTGTATGGATATACGTTTGGTATTTCACAGAAAGCTAATGATGAACATAAAATAAATAGAGTAGTGAGTAATAATTTTTTCATAGTGCTATTTTTATAAAATTGGTTCTAAAATCTTTCCCTCCCTTTGAAATACCATCTACCTCTTCTTGACCAAACTAAATCATATTGATGATGATTCCGATTGATTAATTTTGTTGTGTTTGTTGTTGGATTAGTTTCTTTAATGGTAATTGGGTAATTAACCCACCTTCTACAAAAGGGATTAAAATCGTGCAATAAATACTTAGTTAATGTTTCTTTACTAAATTTGTCATTGTTGAATTGGTTTACATCTATTTCAATGCAGTATATTTTCTTGTCTTGCAGATACTTATGTTTAATCTCATCAACAGAATGTGTATTATTGATTTCAATCCATATCTCGACATCAATATCGTTTTTATTGATATAATGTCCTATACAATCTGGGCGTAGATTGCTTTGGTCATCTTTTCTTTCTATTTCAACTTTTGCAAATTGCAAAATACGAGCTTGAAATATTATTTTACCGTCCATTATATAATCTGGTGTAGCGATCGCCTTCTGTTCATAAATGATTTCTTTGCTCAAAATATGAATCATTGATTCAAATGCTTTATGTGGGTTACATTGAGAGTCTTTTGAATGAGCAAATGACCACGTGTTATGTTTCCCTTGACGAGCAATCAAAGGTTCTTTACATTCTGGACAGATACAATTACATGATTCGCCATTGGGCACATCTTTTACGCTAACTAAATGTCCTGTCGCTTTATCAATTGCGTATATTAATGAAGGTTCTGAATTTTTCATAGTCAACAAATTTACGAATAATTTTTGAATTTGTTGTTATACGTATGTCTGTTTTATAATTTATATTATGTTAAATAGGTATTTTACAGTTATCCCCTAATCTTTATTTGGATGAATACTAATACATCAAATGTTGTTTGGATTTATTGCGCCAACCTGCCTGGCTTTTGTATTTTACAAAAAATATTTTGAGATCTGCCTGGGATTCATAGTCCACAAAGAAAATTTTCTTTTCAGCCTGAGATTCATAATTTACAAAGTACCAGCATCCGTCATTCTTTCCGGCCTGTGACTCATAATCTACTTTATAAACGCATAAATCAGCCTGACTCTCATATTTCACCACAAAAACTTTAACCTTGGCTTGTGATGAATATTTTACGCTGTAAACCTTTTGGCCGAATAAAATTTGTGGTGTTACAATGAGAAATACAACAGCACACAGAATTTTGTAGAAAAATTTCATAGTATTATGAGATTGTAGATTTTATTGAATTGTAACTTCAGTGGCACCATACATACCATATTTGGTAAAGGAGGCATCGCTGAAGGAAAATGTTGGAAACTCTTTCATTATTAGCTTAATAAGTTGAAGACGCAAGGTCCCGTCTCCTTTACCGTGGATGAACACAACTTTAAGACCTTTCTGTTTTCTGTGCTCGTTTAATGTTCTACGGCATTTATCTAACTGTGTGTTGATATAATTGTTTGTATTTGAAGCGCTTATATGTAAGTCAACCTCCAATATACCAGTTTCCGCGCTGGTTTTCAGCTCTTTAGGCTTTGGCTTAGGCAAAACTCCATTATCAGCGGCTTTTTTAACCCCTACGCCACCAACATAGTGCATTTTCATGTTTTTTGCCATGCCTTCTACTCCACTCACAACTACACATTCGCTGCGCTCAACCGGAATTTCCATTCCAATATTGTTGTCCAATACAAGAATTTTCCCATCCGGAGTAAATCCAGTAACAATACCTCCACCTTGTGAGTTTAGATATCTGATTATGTCTCCTTTTGAAATATCCATTATTTACTCGCTAATAATATAACCTTCATAACTTATCACAAAGTTACAAATAATTTGTATCATCACCCTCAAATTTCATTGAAAGACATGCTAAAAAGGTGATTATTCCTGCAGTAAATTTAAAATTTCTGAGGGATTTGAAATAATATGAACCGCCCCATTCTCAATTAGTTCATCCTTAGTGCGGAAACCCCATAGTACGCCGATGCTCTCAACGCCGGCGTTCCTTGCTGTTTGCATATCTATTCCTGTATCTCCTACATATAACGCCTCCGATGCCGTGGCACCAGCCTCTGAAAGAATATCATACACAATCTGAGGGTTTGGCTTTACCGGCACACCTTCACGCTGGCCTAACACTGATGTGAAGTTGACATCGGGGAAGAAATTTTTAACAAGAGCCTGTGTGCCGTCAATAAATTTATTAGATGCCACTGCTATCTTAACACCGTGCTTTTCAAGCGCTTGCAGAAGCTCTGGTATGCCATCGTACGGTCTGGTATAATCACACTTATGCTCTATGTAGTAAGGCATAAAATCAGCCAAGACCTCTTCCTGTAGTTTTGTGTCTGCATCGTGGCCTAAAGAGGCTCGTAAGGCTCTCTCTATCAATTTCCTTACGCCATTGCCTACAAAATATCTGTACTCCCCCATTGTATGTGTCACAAGTCCACGTAGCTGTAGCGCATGGTTTACCGCTCTGCCCAAATCCTCTACAGAGTTAAGCAGCGTCCCGTCTAAATCAAAGATAATCAGCTTAGTTTTCATGCTCAAAAGTGTATTTCTTTTTTGCAAAAATACCAATAAATTTTGTAATTTTGCATAATTAGCATTAAGTTATAGATATTCAAATAGTCTAAATTTATGATTGGTGATAAGAAAAAGAGACAACTCAGGTACGAAAATATTTTACGCAAGGCTGTGGAGCTTTTTGCAATACAAGGGTATGATAATACAACCATATCAGATTTACAAGAAGAACTTGACATGGGGCGCGGAACCATGTATTTTCATTTTAAGAACAAAGAAGATCTTTTAAAGAGTGTTATGAATCATTATTTTCTTGAGCCTAAAGAGAATATATTGCTTAACATGTCTGATAACATAGAAGTGCCAGATATGATTAACTCGCTTCTAACTTACCTTGATAGTTTAAAAGAGGCGTTGGAAACCCTTGAATATAAGGATATTATTAACACTTCTAATGTTATGATGCTTATGTATTCAGCCTACAGCAGATTTGATGATATGGCAAGAAAGGCAAAGCGTTTATATATGATTGAATATGGCTTATGGAAAAGAGCCATTGAGAACAGTATCAAAAAAGGTGATGTACGCAGCGATGTCCCAATTGAGATAGTGGCAAATATGTTTACACACTTAAAAGACAGTTATGATCCCGGCCTGCATAGCCGTAAGATGGATTTCTCCTCATTCCCTATTGCCTATAACTGCTTGTTTGATATGATTAAAGTGAGGAAGTAAATAAAAAAGAGGGTGACCTAAAAGTCCTTAGTCACTCCCCTTTCTCAAACTTATATCAATTAACTAAACTTAAACATACAAGAAACGCTTAATACTGCGTTTTGGTGTTTTCTCAAACTCTTTGTCCATAAGCTTAAAGGTGGAAACCTTACAGAATGGAGGCATAATCTTGTTTATGTGATTAAGGTTGCTCTCCATCTGAGCGTTTATTTCCTCCTCGCTCTTCTTCTGTTCTTTGGCGGCTTGCATGTCAGGAACAATCAAGGCTACCAACCTGCCATCCTGTTCTGTTACAAGAGACTCAAGTACAAGTGGTTGTGCATTAAGCTTATCTTCTATCTCCTCAGGGTAGATGTTCTGGCCGTCTGGACGCAGAATCATATTCTTGCTTCTGCCTCTGAGCACAAGATTGCCTCTAAGATCAAGGTAGCCAAGGTCTCCTGTACGTAACCAGCCGTCTTCTGTGAATGAGCTCTTGGTGGCGTCCTCATTTTTATAGTACCCCATCATTACACATTCACCTTTTACCTCTACTTCACCTTCACGGTTAAGGAAGTCGCCGTCTTTCTTCTTTATACGTATCTGCATTGAATCAATAGCCTTACCGCAGCTACGTGGCTTGAAATTCCACCAATCTTCGTATGTGATAAGCGGTGCGCACTCTGTCATGCCGTAACCTACTGTGTATGGGAATTTGATTTGGCGTAAGCATCTCTCCACTTCTTTGTTAAATGCAGCACCACCAATTATAAGATGGCGCAACTTGCCGCCAAATGCCTGTAATAAACTCTCTTTAACTTTATTTCTGATGATGATATTTATACCAGGTGTGTACCAAAGTACTTTCATCAGCGGTGTTTTAATTTTTGGGAATACGGCTTTACGTACAATTTTTTCAATAACAAGAGGAACTGTAAGAATCATAAATGGTTGTACATCCTTCAGACTCTTAAGCAGTGTGGTTGGCGACGGAGCTTTGGTTAGGAAGAATATGTGCGCCCCATCACAAATCTGATAAAGGAACTCGTACATCAGACCAAACATGTGACCTATTGGCAACATTGAGATAGCCCTGTCACCTAGTTTGTGTGGAATGCGGGTTGCTCCAAAATCAACATTGGCGCTAAGATTTCTGTTAGAAAGCATAACACCCTTTGGAGAACTTGTGGTACCTGACGTATAGTTAATCATGGCCAGATCTTCAATGTTATCTGTAGGATATGAAATCTTGTCTTTAGGGAATCCGTTAGGATACTGTGACTTGTAGTCTTCTGCCGCCTTATCAAACACACTAATGCTCTTTTCTTCTTTGGCTGAATACATTGCAAATTCATCCATAAACACTATGCCGATGAGATTTGTCATGGCAGAAGGATCAATTTTAGCCTTTACGTTTGGACCTACAAAGAGCAATTTTGCATCAGAGTGGTTTACCATATTGTGAATATTCTCACTTGTAAAGTCATGCAGGATACTCACCGCTACCGCTTTATATGTGGATATTGCAAGGAATGTGATAGCCCATGCGGCGCAGTTACGTCCGCAAAGTGCAATTTTGTCACCCTCATTTAGTCCTAATGCTTTGAACTGAGCATGCATCTTCTCTATTTCATTTGCAACCTGCCCATAGGTGTAATGTGCTGTGCCGTCGATGTCGGTCATTGCATCTTCATTCCATTGGTTCACCACAGTGGTTTGAAGCCTGCTTAAGAAGTGTTTTGTTTCCATATTATGTTATATATTTTATATGTCTTTTTTCAAAATCCTTGCAAAGTTACAAAATAAAAACTGAACAGGCGTTCAATTCTACTATAAAAAATTAGCGTCATACTAAGCGGAGCAAAGTATGACGCTATTATTATGAGATGCTTTATATCCCTTAACGGTTATCAGCACGTAGGGGGCAAGCCCTCAACAAATTATCAATTGTCCATTTTCAGCTGTCCATCAGCAAAGTCCACCGTGATTGGCTTGCTTCTGTCAACCTTGCCAGCAATAATCTGCTCTGACAGCTCGTTTAGTACAAGGTTCTGAAGTGCTCGTTTAACAGGACGTGCGCCAAACTGCGGGTCATAACCTGCTGTGGCTATGTAGTCAATGGCCGCATCGGTGAGTTTGAGCTCTATACCATTATTTTGTAACAATTTTGCAATAGAGCCAACCTGAAGCTTTACAATCTTACGTATCTCTTCTTTATTAAGAGGTGTGAACATAATAAGGTCATCTATACGGTTCAGGAACTCTGGCTTTATGACTTGCTTAAGCATGGTGAACACTTCACTACGGGTCTTTTCAAGCACTTCTGCCCTATTGCCGTCATTTATGCTCTCCATCTTCTCACGTATAAGTTGTGAGCCAAGATTAGAGGTCATGATTATAATGGTGTTCTTGAAATTAACTGTACGTCCCTTGTTATCGGTCAGACGGCCGTCATCAAGCACCTGTAACAGCACATTGAACACATCGGGGTGAGCCTTCTCTATCTCATCAAAGAGCACTACAGAGTAAGGTTTGCGCCTGATAGCCTCTGTAAGCTGACCACCTTCATCATAACCTACGTATCCAGGAGGCGCTCCTATAAGACGTGTGGCTGAGAACTTCTCCTGATACTCACTCATGTCTATACGGGTTATCATGTTCTCATCGTTGAAGAGGAAGTCTGCCAAAGCCTTTGCAAGCTCTGTCTTACCCACGCCTGTGGTGCCTAAGAATATGAATGAGCCTATAGGACGTTTAGGGTCATTAAGCCCGGCACGGCTACGTCGTATGGCGTTTGAAACGCTGCTTATAGCCTCGTCCTGCCCTACTACACGTTTGTGAAGCTCCTCCTCAAGGTGCAGCAGCTTATCTTGCTCACTCTGGTTCATCTTGCTTACCGGTATGCCTGTCCAGCGGCTTACTATCTCAGCGATGTCCTCATCGCTAACCTCCTCTCGTATGTATGGTTCACCATCAAGAGCCTCTAAATCTTTTTGCAGTTTGGCTATCTCATCCTCTTTTTGTTTGATACGGCCGTATCTCAGTTCTGCCACCTTACCGTAGTCTCCGTTACGCTCAGCACGGTCTGCCTCAAACTTAAGGTTCTCAATGTCAATTTTGTTCTGCTGTATTCGCTCTATATAGCTCTTCTCTGTCTGCCACTTTGCCTTGCCCTCTGACTCCTTTTTCTTTAGCTCGTCAATTTCATTTGAGAGCTGCTTGTAGCGGGCATCGTTGTGTTCACGTTTAATAGCCTCTCGTTCAATTTCCAGCTGCTTGATGTTACGCTCTATAGTATCAAGCTCCTCTGGCAGTGAGTCCATCTCAAGCCTAAGACGTGCAGCCGCCTCATCTATAAGGTCAATAGCCTTGTCAGGCAGGAAACGGTCTGATATATAACGACTTGACAACTCCACGGCAGCTATAATGGCGTCATCCTTGATACGCACCTTGTGGTGGTTCTCATAACGCTCCTTCAGTCCACGCAGAATTGAAATGGTTGAAGCCTCATCTGGCTCATTAACCATTACTATCTGGAACCTACGCTCCAAAGCCTTGTCTTTCTCAAAGTATTTTTGGTACTCGTTAAGGGTGGTTGCGCCTATTGCCTTAAGCTCTCCACGTGCTAATGCAGGCTTTAGTATGTTTGCTGCGTCCATAGCTCCGTTACCGCCTCCTGCACCCACAAGGGTGTGAATCTCATCAATGAACAGTATAATCTGCCCGTTTGATTTGATTACCTCATTGATAACGGCTTTAAGCCTCTCCTCAAACTCTCCTTGGTACTTTGCTCCGGCGATAAGAGCTCCCATATCAAGTGAGAATAGTATTTTTTGCTTTAGATTTTCTGGCACGTCGCCACGTATTATACGGTGGGCAAGGCCTTCCGCTATGGCGGTCTTACCAACACCTGGTTCTCCTATAAGAATAGGGTTATTCTTAGTTCTACGGCTAAGGATCTGGAGCACTCGCCTTATCTCCTCATCCCTGCCAATAACTGGATCAAGCTTGCCGCTTTTTGCACGCTCATTAAGGTTAATGGCGTATTTGCTTAGAGCCTGATACTGGTTCTGATTCTGATTGTTGTTTTCCATATATTGTTTCTCCTTAATATTTTTCAATTGTTCACTTTGGTTTTATAGTGTTTCATGGACTCAGCCCTTTTGTAAAGGGCTTCGGCCCTCCCATACAGGTCTATGACCTTATGGGCCCCTCCCGCTATACGTCTCCGCGGGTGGAGACGCCATTCAACACTATCAAACCAAAGTATCTACACAATGGTATGACAAAACATGTACCAAAAGAAACATATACTGAAAATCAAATCAAAACTGACAGAATGGCAGAAGGGAATCAGTCTATGAGAGGGTCTGTGGCGGAGGGAGAACCGTTTAGAATGTGCGCCACTTCACGGCAGCCGGCGTCGCAGTCTTGCACCTGCGGGCATGAAGCGCATTTTAACGGCTTGTATGTAGAGTTTATAAAAGTGTTCCAGTAGGCTGTGTCTGTTATCTCTGGTGTGGAGAATATATGTCCTATCACTCTTGGAGAGTGGTTGCAGACTCTTATACTGCCGTTAGGACTGATTACAAAGAAACTTTTGGCTGCGCTGCAATGTGTTCCTATCTTCAGGTGCTTGTAGTGGTCTATACCCTTTTTGATTATACATTTAGGAAACTCTGTGCCCGTGAAACCGTAGCGGTCTGCATAGCTTAGGACCTCTTCTGCAGTGTCAAGCATACCGTTTATCTGCTCTTTTGTGAGCTCAAGTGTCTGGCGGTATTGCAAGCCTCTGCCTCCAGGCAGAAAACGGTTAAGGAGTACTGTGTTAGCCCCTGCTATAAGGGCAAGAGACATGGTCTTGAAAAGCTCATCATAGTTAAGTTTTGTAACTGTGATATTGGCGGTTGTGCGCAGTCCTGCATCATGAGATTTTTTTATCCAGCTTAGAACGCCTTCTGCATTGTCCACAGCCGTATGCTCCTTGAATGTCTTGTACCCTGGCAGACTGAGGCTTAACTGCACGTTATTTTGCCTGAAACACTCTAAAAGTTCATCAGTGAGTGACCTGCCATTAGATATAAGCACAATCCTTGACGACATTTCTCTTTTGTGAAAAGCCATCGATGCGTAGTTTATAATTTCTTTAATATCAGTGCGTAATATGGCTTCACCTCCAGTAAAGGTTATGGTTAGCGAGCCGTTGCTGAGCACCTTGTCTATTACCTGAAACCACTGCTCTGTAGTTAGCTCTCCGCCCTTTTCAAAACCACCAGAGGGGTTCTCCCATGGGCATGAACAAAACTTGCACAAGTGGTTGCACCTGTACGTAAGCTCTAATACCGCTGATTGCGGAAACTTCATCTCCCAAGCATGTTTTTCAAAGCGTCAGCCTTCTCAGAAAGTGGAATGGAATCTCCCCATATAACAAATTGGTTATCTCCGTTTAAGGCAGCCTCCAGAGCATAGAAATCAACTATATTAGTAGAATATGCTATATGGTATTCCTTGGCATCTGGGGCTTTGTAAGAGAATTTGAAGGTAATATCATTGTCATAACTCTCTTTAGGTATTAGACCTGCGCATTTCTTACAGATGCGCTCCACCTTGACATCGTGGCTTTTGGCTTTAAGACGCTCTATAATGGTTTTAATCTCATCAAACCTATCATCCCACACATATATCAATTCTCCACATTGCGGGCAGGTGAACTCCTCTCTGGGCTGTGCCGGCACGTCATAACACATTGCCATCTCAGGCATGACGGTCTTTGCCCCTTTACCCGCAAGACCTTTGAGTTTTTCTATTAGACTTTGTTTCTCCATATCATTATTATCATTTTCGGCGCTGTTACAAGATACTCCAGAAACACTTAAAGCAGCAGCTGTAGCTAAAATTTTTATTTTTTCATTCTTGCTCATAGATACGCTTTTTGCCCATCATTTTACAAAGATAATTCAAATTACCTTCAATAGCAATAATTTAAATGCTTTTTCGTTATTTTTTAGTGATAAATGTTTGAATATCTAATAAATATCATTACATTTACAAACAAACTCAATTTTATTTTATGAAACGTACGCTTTTTTCTGCATTATTTACACTGTTTGCAATATGTTCAAATGCCTTCACTATAAATGGCAAGGTTACTGACGCAGGCGTACCTGTACCATACACCAGTATTTATGTAAAGGAAAATCCTCAAAACGGCACAATATCAGACCTAAAAGGTGTGTTTTCTCTTGATGATGTTAATGCAGGGCAAACCTTAGTGGTATCATTTATTGGTTATAAAACCATGGATATTAAACTTAAAAAGGCGCCTAAAGACACGTTACGTATTGGACTTGTGGAGCAACCTATTCTTCTACAGGAGGCGTCAGTGAACTCCAAAAATAAAAAACTCAGCCATAAAAAACAGATGAAACTTATGATTGCTGATGTGCGCCGGCAAATGGAGCGTGATTTTCCAGACAGCACAAACGTACGTTATAATGTTAACTCTGATTATGGCGTGTATAACTCAGATGAAGTGGTGGCTATTGAAGATTTAGGTGGTGACATAGTGGAGATGACCGGGCGAGGCAAAGACAAGAAAGATATTATTCAGATGCGTATTAATTGGATTACACGTTATCGCGACGCCCACACTCAGCGTAACTATGAGCGTCTTGACTCCACACTCAAGAAAAGCACTAACGCTAAATTAGTACATTATGCCGATTCCAGCCGATGGGTGCACAAATTCCTTTGGGGCAGTGGCATTAAATCCGGCTTTGACCGATTTTCAGACCACCCTAACCGCTGGGATGTTGAGGAACGTGATTCTGTAGTTGTTTTCTCCTACACAGAAAGCCGTAATTACATTGGCATTGTGAAGGGAAACCTTGTGCTATCTTTCTTTCTTGACCCAATTACATATCGTGTCTTAAAGCAGTCTCAGCAGCTACAGGTTGACGTTAATATTCCATTTGGTTATAAGCTAACTAAAGAGCAGATTCAGATGCTGAATACAATTGTGATAGGAGTGCAGTTTGATAAATATAGGGTAAAACGTGCTCATGTTGACATCAAACGTAATATCCTATACACCTCCTACCCCGATGACCGTTATGGTGTTAAAGAGAAGAATGTTATTACAAACATTCACATAGAGGATCGTCGCCGCAAAAAGCCTATTGACTTTAAACAGACAGGCTCCATTAAGGTTAATTCCGCCCAGTTTGGAGTGAGGCCATTCCCCAAGGCTGAAGAGATGGCTCGCTACCCTCTCACCCTCAAACCCAAACCGGAATAAATTACAGTGAGCCCCTTGTACAGTGCCCATTCTCAGGCTCAGCCCTTTTGTAAAGGGCACTACCTACGGTGATTACTCGCTGCATTCGGCATAATCAAAACAAGTTTTGCTTCTGCTCTCATTTGCTGAGTAACATAACGGGCCCCTCCCGCTATATGTCTCCGCGGGTGGAGACGCTTCGTATGGGCACTGTACAAGGGGCTCACTGTAACTTCTGTTTAAAAAACATTATCAAAAGCCCAAAATTCATATATTATTATTATCTTTGGCACAAAATTGATAGATATACAATAGCCTATAGCAAAAAACTATTAGACACTATAAATATTAACTAAGCATTACTATCGTTTCACGTTCACCCGAAAGGCCTAGGAAACTTATTTGGAATAGAACATACAGAAACGAGAAAAGATGTAGTCTGGATTTGACACATTGATTTTCAACGATAGGAATCACCGCATTATATGCGTGTGTTTTCTTCGGAAAATCAAAGGTTCCAATCCTAGGCTGCCTTGGTGAACGTGCGAGAAAACCACGCATTTCTTTTGTACGTACACCGACGTGAATTGATAGAACTGCTACAATCAATTCACATTTATGAACAAATTTATCCAGTTTCGGGACAAATGTAGAGAGTCAAAGTACGTTTCGTTAATCATCTTCTGTTTTCTTGCAATTAATTTATTTCTTCAGTGTGTTATAAGTCATTGTCAGATTTTTAATTCGATACTAATATCGTCAATAATAAGTCAGCCTGTAGTAGCATTGTCGTTTTATGCCCCAAAACTGATAATTTCATTATCACTTGCAAGCTTTGTTTTCCTGTTCAAAGATAAACGGTGGTCTGTAATTATTTCAATTATTGTAAATGTTTGGATATATGCTGAGTTGATGTACTTCAGAGCAAATCATCTTACACTTGATTCATATACAATGATAATGGTGAGCAATATGGAAGGCTTTTGGTCGAGTTTACTATTGCTTATTAATCCAATAGATGTTATATATTTCATATTATCATTGGTGTTTCTTGCCCTAACATGCATTTTTAATAATAATAAATTTGAATGGAAAACATTTCTTGTTGTATTTGTAGTTTGTCTTATGGCGAATACAATTGATTGCTTCGTTAAATGGAAAAAAATTGATAATGAACATTCCAAAATGTTGATTGAATTAATAGGAGAATCAGGTGATGAAATTTTTCCTCCAGGTGCAAATGGTCAGCGTGTTGATTTATTTCTTCATCCATTTTCTTTTGATATGGTTGGTCAACTATATGGAACAAATGACAAATATCTATATGATTACTCCATTATACATGCATTGTTGTATAATTTGAAAGAACTTATATCAATGAAAAGTGATAAAACTGAGTTAGATAATATAAACTTAGATTTATTAAATCATGGAAGTATTGAAGTTAGTCATGATGGTAAATTATTAATATGTTTAATTGAAAGCCTTGAAAACTGGGTAATTACTCCTGATTATACTCCTAACCTTTTCAAATTATCTAAAATGAGTAATATATTGTATTGTAACAAAATTACCTCACAGGCACGTAGAGGTACATCTGCCGATGGTCAAATGATAGCCGTAACAGGTATGTTACCTATAAGGGGTGGAGCTGTGTGTTTTAGGTACCCTCATAATAGATTTCCCTCAGTTTTTGAAATTTACAAGAAAGAGCCTAATTGTGCATTCTTCCCACACAACTTAACAGTTTGGAATCAAGAAGAGATGAGTAAAGCATATATGATTGATACAAATTACGTGGTGCCTGAGTATGATAACGTGTTATTTAGAACAGTTTGTGATTCTGCAAGATATTATTCAAACATGCTATTTATTACATCTTCCACTCATTCTCCATTCACAAAACAATCAGATAGCTCAAGACTATCAGTGCTAGATGATATGCCAAAGTTTATGAAAGCATACATAAAGAGCTGCAATTATATGGATGAGTCTGTTAAAATTTTAATTGATCATATTGAAAATGATCCTGTTTTTTCTGATTATACTATTGTAATAACAGGTGATCATACTATATTTCAAGATGAGAAACGAGATGAATTCGTACAATATTGTAAAGAAAAGAAGTTGGAACTTTCAGTAGAAGAAGCCTATTGCCCATTGATAGTATATTCTCCAAAAATCAATGGTAATATCAATATTACTGATATCGCTTATCAAATGGACATATACCCTACAATCCTTCACTTAATAGGATGTGAAGATTATTATTGGAAGGGATTTGGTGTAAATCTGCTTGATTCTGTTGCCAGAAAGAATCGCCCCATCACTGAGGATGAGGCGTTTGAACTTTCAGATAAAATTATAAGAGCTGATTATTTCAGGACATACCTTGACTCTTTACATAATTACTAAGTTGAGCAAGTTATTCAGTCGTTGGCTCTCCAACACTGAAATGTTCGTCACAATAATCGGTTACAAGGTCTGAGTAGTGTTTGAGCTCGGATTCGAGTTCATCTATTTTAGACGTAAAGCTAGGATCTGTTTCATCAAGCTGTTTTAGGAGGATTTCTACTCTTTCAACAGCCTGATTATATTCCTCAATTGTTTCAATCTTTTTCATATTATAGTTTCCCAACTCTAAGGTTTGACTTTACTCTTTTTACTGTGCTTTCTGGAATATCTGGTTCCAAGTAGTTGTCAATATTTTTGAAAACATCTTCAATCTCACTTATAATGGATTGAGCTTTTGATGTTTTAATTGAGGCGTTCTCTGCAACAGCAAGTAAGTCTTCTCGCTTTATGTTATCTCTTTTGCCGTTTATGCTCATTTGGTGCATGTTTGTGTAATCCCCATCTGGTTTGTAGGCGTATGTCATATCATACGCAGGGGATAGTTTCCATACATTATCTGTATCTAAAAGGAATGAAAAGTTTTTTGTGTGGTCATCTTGATTACGACCTATAACATTAAACACCATTCTCCTGAATACCTGCTCCATCTCCGCACTTGTTAAATGCATTTGGCGCATAACGCCCAAAAGATATTCGTATGCAAATGCGCCTGGGGTGTTGAAATCGCTGTGAGCCAAACCGCAAAGTGTTACCATGTGGACTCGATGTTTGCCACCTACTCTGTCAAAACGTTTTGTCATAAAGTGTTTTCGCTTCCTGTCTGGCAACAAGAAGCTCTCTGTCATCTCAATTCCACAGTCTAATGCAATCTTATAATATGAGTATTCCAAACAACCATAATAAGCCGGATCTCCAAGGTTTCCGTTTGTTACACCATCCATTTTCAGCAGGTAGTGCTCAAAATCATCTGGCGCATCAACTTGACCAGATAAAATCTGACCAGTGCTTTTATTATATGCAACTACAGCTTTGGCTCTTGATCCTCCTGCAGATGTGCCTATTCTTATAATTGTTTGCAGAGCTTTTTCATTATCAGAAATATTAGTGTCAAGAGTTTTTTTGAATTGTAGTGCTTGTAATGCTATGTCAACAAGTGTATTCAGCTCAATTTCAACTGACTTGTTTAGTGTGGTGGATGTTTCTGGCTCGAAACATAGTGCTCCCATTGCTCTAGAACCTTGAAATAGGAGACGCTCTATGGTGTTGTATGTCTCAGGGTCTCTACCCTGCTTGGCAAGCCATGTGTTTATTAGGTAATTACCGAATGTGTCTGGCAGGCTGTCAGCAATAAAGCCAGGTAGTCCTCTGTATGTATTGTAATTCAATTCGTTGAAATTATATACAACTCCCTTTTTTACAGGGACAAACAATGGTGATGGCTCAATTCCTTTTTTTGAAAACTCAGGATCATATTCAAAGAATATATTACCACTCTGCTCATCTCTTGCTAATGAGCCTACCTTTTGATTCCATAATGTTACTTTTGCAATATTGACCATAGGTTAATTCTTTTTGTTTCGTACTCTGGTTATTATGTAGGGTGCAGCCTCCTCCATTGCAATAGGGCTGATTGGTGCGTTTGTTTCAAAAGCGTCAAGAATGTTAAGCTTTTGCAAATGCCTGAGGATGGTTATTAGTGAATCAATTGTACCTCCCTTACCGTTCTCAAAATTTGTGATGGTGGCACGGGCTATACCAGCCTTTTCCGCCAGCTCCTGCTGACTGATACGTGCATTGATTCTCATTTGCTTGATGTGCCGGCCAAGTTCTTCTCTAATGGCCTTGTCACTCATGAAATAGTTTACCATTGCTATGGGATGCTTATTGTTTACAATGCAAAGATAAACTTTTTAATCTTTATATCCAAATATAACGCATAAAAAAATAGTCATAAAGTGCTATTATGGCACTTTATGACTAAATGTTTATGCAGAGAAGGGTCTCAGTTCTCAACTATCAGCTCAGACCGTCTGCTGTAGATGCGGGCCATGATGCCGCCGCTGATGTTGTGCCATACGCTGAACACCGAGCCAGAAATGGCTGCAAGCGGATACTCCTTGGGCTCTTCAACTTGTCTACTTCTTATTTCGCCTGTATTTTTGTTGTACTGTTGAAAGCGATGTGGCTGATATCTTTGTTACACCCCCAAGATTTTAGCTTAGCTATAAGAAAAAACTGCCAGTCGTCACGGTATAAGTTTCCCTACCCTTTCAGTAATTAAGGCTTTGTAGTTTGCCTTGAGGTCAGGGGTAAGGAAGGAGATGTCGATGCGCTCAAACCATTTGTCTTTGTTAAGTGTCATATTGTGAATCAGCTTGTTTGCAACGGATTCCTTTATGCCAGATAAAACCATTGCCTCAACAAAATTGCACTTGCTGAAGCCTTCAATAATTTCATTATTCATTTTTCCAGCACCAATAAGAGGCATGGCCAGCTCATCGTGATCTTTGTCTAATACCAGTCTGACAGATATCAGATCATAAGCAGGAGAAAGCCTATAGCCAATATTGGAATTCAACAAGGAAAAGTTTTTGCAATGCATATCTGAATTGCCTGTTATCCATGAAAACAGAACAATCTCCCAGAAACGTTGTACATCTAACATCGATGACACAGAATATTTCTTAATTGTATCCGCTAACTGAAGATATGACCCCATATACTTGTGCTCTGTCAACCTGTTTGACAATTGACACATGTCAAGCATAGAGCGTTTTTCTCCATTTTCGCCACGGTCAACTCTGCGCGTTATATAGGCAAGTTCACCATCATTCATGCGTATTAGACCATGCTTAACTGTCTCTATACCGCATATCTCAGCCAAACTCATTGTAAGGTCCTCAACTTCAGGCATACAATTGTATGATGAGCTTTGCGGTTTAAGAATGTAGTTTCCCCATAGTCCCACGATGGTAAGCTTGTCAGGCTCATTTTTTCCTCCTCTGTTAATATCCAGAGCAATTTTAGGCTGGACACCAGTAATAGAAGTGCTCCTTTCAATTATTTTAAGAGCCAAATCTTCTATATTGCTTCTGTTGTATGGCAAAAATGGAGCTTTTCTACTGCCAAATAATTTGGCGGCACAACCAGGATGATAATTTAATTCATCATTTTCAAGTTCCTTATAACAACACAGGCATCTATTCTTCATAATTGCTAACAGTTATATTCCCGATGCAGTCTTTACAGCATAAAAGAAGCAGTTTCATTCTGTCTCGTGGATTTATTTTCCAGTTCTTGTCAACTATATCAAGCAACCATCCCTCAGGTATAAGTCCGTCAAATACAGGGAACATGAATTCCTTTTCAAAGACTTCTTCCTGTAAAGGCATAGTGGGACTCAAAGGAACGGCATCTTCCCGTTTCAGATATTCAGCGTCGTATTTAAAAAAATATCCGTCTGAATTTTCAACCAAAACACCACAAAATTGGTTGTTTATGTAAATCTTAGCCTTGCTCATTTATCTTGGTTGGATATAGGGATTCTCCAAAAAGTTCTAAAACCTGGTTTACTTTATTAAGTTGTACAGTAGCCTTCCCTCGCTCTAATTCCCTTACAAAACGTAATCCTACCCCGCTACGTTCAGCAAGTTCTACCTGTGTCAGCTTAAATAACTTACGTTTTTCTTTAATGTACTTTCCTAATTCCATAATAGAATACACCCGTTAGGGTATAGTAAATAATTAAAACGTGAAAAATGATACCTATCGGGTACAAAGATAGTAATTTTTTTTAATTTTATACCCGATAGGTGCTATTTTTATTAAACAAAATATTCATCATGCCGTTTTGCGGGAGTAGATGCGTGCCATGATGCCGCCGCTGATGTTATGCCATACGCTGAAGATAGCACCGGGAATGGCGGCAAGCGGATACATGGCAAAGTGAATGGTGGCAAGAGCGGTTGCAAGGCCTGAATTCTGCATGCCCACCTCAATACTTAGCGCAATATACTTAGGGCGGGACAGTCTCACAAGCCTGCCAATACCATATCCAAGCCCAAGACCACAGAGGTTATGCAGTATGACCACGGCGATGATAAGCGCACCGCCAGTCAATATTTTCTCTGCGTTATGCCCTACCACTATGCAAACCACAAATGTAATCATAAGAGTGGAGAAAGCAGGCAGATAATCCTTAACCTTTACAGTGAAAGCAGGCAGAAAGCGCTGGCATATAAGACCTGCCAGAATAGGCAGAATCACCACATAAACTATGCTCATAAACATACCCAAAGCATCAACATTAACCATAGTACCAGCCAAAAGATACACAAGCGCAGGCGTTAAAAGCGGAGCCACAAGTGTAGAGACAGTAGTAATACCCACAGACAGCGCAGTGTCACCCTTAGAGAGATAGGTTATAACATTTGAAGCAGTGCCTCCAGGGCAGCAGCCAACCAATATTACACCAATGGCAAGCTCAGTAGGCAGAGCAAATATCTTTGTTAGCAGCCATGCAAGAGCAGGCATAACTATAAACTGCGCCAGTTCACCCACAATAATATCCTTAGGGCGAGTAAACACCACCTTAAAGTCATTTGATGAAATGGTAAGCCCCATACCAAACATTATTAGCCCTAAACACGGATTGATAAGGCTTGTGGGTATGGCGTTAAAAGGTGCTGGAAACGCCATAGAAATGATGGCTGCCACTAATACAAATACAGCCACCCATCTTGCAATGAAATTACAAACATTCTTCATATAAAAAATGGAGGGTGATATTTCTCACCCTCCTTATTAATCAGTTACTTATTTAAAGTTGCGGTCTCGTTCCTGATAGATTCGCTCTATAATGTCAACCACCTTCATGCCTTCAAGCAGATTGGTAGCTATGGCGCCTTTGGAGTTCAGAGTCTGTATAACATTCTCAATCACAAAACCGTGGTTCTGAGCAGCACCCTTGTATGCGCCAAAGTCATTATCATGAGTAGGCTCCTTTAGTTCAGGCATCTCATAGTTCTCCACATGGCAGTGAACCACAGTATCCATGTATTGGCCAGCCACCTTAACGGTACCCTTTGAACCTATAATTGTAACAGAACTCTCAAGGTTCTTGTCCCACACAGATGTTGAGTAGTTCAAGCTACCCATGCCACCGTTAATAAAGTCAAAGTTCACGCATCCAGTATCTTCAAACTCAATGAGGTCCCCGTGAGAGAAGTTGGCAAACTTGCCACGAATGTTAGTAATATCACCAAAGAGCCAGTAAAGCATATCCACATAGTGGCTGAACTGAGTAAAGAGCGTGCCACCGTCAAGTGCATTGGTTCCGTGCCAGCTGCCTTTCTGATAGTATTTCCCATCACGGTTCCAGAAAGCGTCAACCTTTACAAAGTATATATCACCAAGTGTCTTGTTCTCAATAAGCTCCTTAAGCCAAACCATTGGTGGTGAGTAACGATTCTGCATAACACAGAATACAGAGCGTGACATCTCAAGTGACTTGAAAACTATCTTCTCTGCATCTGCCTTGGTTAGTGCTATTGGTTTCTCAAGCACCACATGTTTGCGTGCTTCAAGCGCCTTGATGGCATACTCTGCATGGTAACCGTTAAGGTTGCAGATATTCACTACGTCTATGTCTTCACGTTTAAGAAGCTCATCATAGTTATTATAGTAATCCTCTTTAATTTCTGGGTCTATCTTCTCTTTTGGAAGAACATCACAAACGGCTACAAGCTCTGCATTGGGATTACGGCGAATCATCTCCGCATGTCTTTTCCCGATGTGACCAAGTCCTACAACTGCAAATTTTATCATAATTTTCTTTATACTAATTGTCAACTAACTCTTGTAACGTTCCCATTCTCAAGCTTATAGACTTGTCCTGTGGCGGAGCAAGTGGCAAGGCCGTCTGCGCCAAAGTGAAGTTTCTGGCCGTTCTCGCTAACCCAGCCAAGCTGACGGGCAGGGTTCCCTACCATAAGCGCAAATGGCTTAACGTCTTTTGTTACTACGGTGCCTGCTCCTATAAGAGCATACTCCCCTATTGTGTGGCCGCAAACTATAGTGGCGTTAGCGCCTACGCTGCAGCCTTTCTTTAGCAGGGTTTGCTTGTACTCGTCCTTGCGGCTTACGTGGCTGCGTGGGTTAATAACGTTAGTGAATACCATAGACGGACCCATGAAAACGTCATCTTCAGCTATTACACCTGTATATACTGATACGTTGTTCTGAATCTTAACGTTATTGCCAAGGATTACATCGGGCGATATTACCACATTCTGTCCTATGTTGCAGTTCTTTCCCATCTTGCAACCGCTCATTATATGGCTGAAGTGCCATATTTTAGTGCCTTCTCCTATGATGCAGCCGTCATCTACGTAAGATGACTCATGCTTGAAATAATTTTCCATAATAATAATTATTATTATTGAATGAAAACTCTCAATTATCAATTATTCACACTTCGTGTTCATCAACACGTCTCAATTCTCAACTCATTTCGTAAATTCATTCACCGCCTCTGTAATGTATTTGAGCTGCTCCTCGTCAAGCTCTGTGTGCATTGGCAGTGAGAGAACGCAGTCCATAAGACGCTCTGCAACAGGGAAATCTCCCTTCTTGTAGCGTGGGTCTTGGTAGGCTTTTTGCAGGTGCAATGGCACTGGATAATATATCATGGCTGGTATGCCCTTCTCCTTGAGTGCAGCTTGGAGTGCGTTTCTATCAACATCCACCAGTTTAAGTGTATATTGGTGGAACACGTGGTTTGTGAACTTCTCACATACTGGTGTAATGATGTGCTTGTTACCGGCAAACGCCTTATTATAGTAGTCAGCAGCCTTCTGGCGTGCTGCAATATACTCGTCAAGGTGTGGAAGTTTTGCAAGCAGTACAGCTGCCTGAATGCTATCCAAACGGCTGTTTACACCAATAAGATCATGGTGGTAGCGTACAACCATACCGTGGTTTGCAATGGCGCGCATACGAGCTGCAAGTTCGTCATCGTTGGTAAAAATAGCGCCACCGTCACCATAGCATCCAAGGTTCTTAGAAGGGAAGAATGATGTACAGCCTATATTGCCTATGCAGCCTGATTTAAGTTTTTTACCATCAGAGAATGTATATTCAGCACCTATTGACTGGCAGGCGTCTTCAACTATGTAAAGATTATGCTCCTTGGCAAGTTTAAGCAGCTCCTCCATATTGGCGTTCTGGCCAAAAAGGTGTACTGGAACTATTGCCTTGGTTTTAGGTGTGATAGCCTTCTTAACTGCATCGATGCTCATATTGAAGGTGTCAAAATCAACATCAACAACTACTGGAGTGAGTCCAAGCAGTGCAACAACCTCTGCGGTTGCAATAAAGGTGAAAGTTGGTGTAATGACTTCATCGCCAGGTTTAAGGCCCAGACCCATAAGTGCAATTTGCAGGGCGTCGGTTCCATTTCCTGTAGGAATTACGTGTTTTACACCAAGATACTTTTCAAGCTCTGCCTGAAACTCCACCACTTTTCCGCCTTTCACAAACGATGTGGTGTCAATGACCTCCTGAATGCCAGCGTTAACCTCCTCACGGATTTTCTCATACTGGCTTTTAAGGTCAACCATTTGAATTTTTTTCATAACTTTTGTTAGTTTTTCGCTTCGCAGCCGGCAGAAACCGGCACGGTTACATAATTTTTATGAGTGTTTGATTACAATAATGTGCAAATATAGTTGAAAATTGAAAATTGAAAGTTGAAAATTGAAAAAATTTATCAACACTACTAGAAGCCAATTGAGAAGCCAACCATAAGAGAAATATTGCTGCCCTTGTAGAAATCAGGGGTATATTTGTTAAGGTAGCCGGTGGCGTCCATACGGTTCTCTCCCTCTATGGCGGCCGATGTTGGGTTATGCCCACGGGCGTAGTTCCAATCTACATTAAGCATTGCGTATGCGTTTGGCCAAACCTCATAGAGAGCCTTGAAAGATACAATGTCATTCTCCCAAACAATATCCTTCAGCACAGGCTGGCTTATAATCTGGCTGATATTGCGGCGCTCATAATTATAGTCATTTCCCTTCTGATCTTTTGTGTATGACAGATTCAGATTAAGGGAGCGTATAGGTTTATAGTTTATAAAGGCGTAGAACTGCTGAGAATTATCGCCCAAATAGTGGCCCAAATTATAGCTGTTGCTCGCCCAAGTCAGGCTCTGTATTGAGTGCTTGTAGCATATAATGTTAGAACGGGTGTATTCAAAGCCCACCTGCACATTCTTGAGCGGCCAGTTGCTAACAGTGGCACCTAACTTAAATGACACTGGATTTTGCTGTGGATTGTCCTTCCTCCATCGGCTGATGCTAAACTCGTCTATGAACACAGAACCGTATATATGTGTGTGCGGAATATTTCGTGTGCTAATGTTGAAGAACACCTGTGAGTTCTGATTCTCTACGCCAGAGCCGCCAGCCGCCTTGGTCATAAGGTGGTCAAGTGACTTAAAGAATGCAAAAGGAATCAGGAATATTGGCTGGAAATCTCCAGAATATATTATTGAGTTACCAAACGCTATGTACAGACCCTTAACAGGCTTAAAAGTGAACATATTGGCTGCTATGTACTTGTTCATAGGCCTGTAGTGCTTTTTGCCACCCTCAGCATTGTAGTACTCCTCATAGTACCAGCGTGTGCTGTCTATAACATTGCTAATTAAAAAACCGTGTATATAGTTGAACTCAAACCACTTGCATGGCGTTAGGTTAAGCGTTATCATCGGGAATGACGGCGCACGGCTTGATATAATGTTACTACAGTTATAGGTGTCGCCCCAGCTGATGTTATCCTTCATAAAACCTATGCTGCCGAACCAGGCGTAAGCTCTTATACCGCCCCTAACATCGCTGTAGTCACCACCGTAATTAGCCTCCTTATAGGCACAGCCAGGCAGATTGTAAAGATAGTCAGGCTGTGACATCTTGGCGGCATGAATGCGTTTATACACATCAGTGTATATCTTCTTATTCAAAAAGTTGCCGTTAAAAGAGTTGTCCCTTATACTACCCCATATAGAAATATGGCTAATGATATCCATCTGTAGGTCAACGCCATACCAGCGTTTCATTATAAGACCGTTACTGTTATAGTAGAGATCCATGCCTATTATGGGGCGAATCTGGGCCTTGAACTTTCTGTTGTTATAAAGAAACTGCGGCTGCAGCAGAGAGAGGTCAAATGTCTTTTTGTTAGTCCAGTGGACGTAAGCCTTAGGCATAGTGTCAAGTTCATTTGCAAACTCACTGATAAAGAAGTTCAAATCCTTTTTCTGACGCTTGAAAAGCAGGGAGTCTTTTTGCATTGCCTGCTTTAGCGCCGATGCTATGGTGTTGCGGTTATACGGCTTTATCGCTGAGTTTATATCTACTATGCCATCCATTGCCAGCTCATCCACAAAATCATATATGCGAGTGTAGGACACATGCTCCGGGATACTCTGAGCGTTAACATTAGTCAATGTAAATATGAAAATGGATAATATAATTGACAGTTGACAGTTGACAGTTGACAGTTGATATTTAATTCTCATACAATTATATATTTTAAACTCCTTAACTCCTAAGCTCCTAAACTCCTAAACTTTAAATCATTTTGATCTTTTCCGTCTGAAAATAATGTTAAATAATATCATCCAAAAATACTTGAAGTCAGTTATAAACACTCCGTTCTTTTCACAAGCTTTCAAATATTTCATCTCCGATGCCTGAATCTCATCAAGGGTTTTAGGCATATCAGCGTAGAAAGGAGGCATGAGGCCTGGTTTGAATTTTATTCTCAACTCCTGTAACTCAATGCAGTACAGGTTGAAATACTGGTTGCTGAGCGGGCGAACACCCACAAGCTTCATATCACCCTTGAACCAGTTAATAAGCATTGGAAGCTCATCAAGCCAGCATCTTCTGGCAAATTTACCAAGTGTGCTAACCCTAATATCATGGTTAAACTTGCCACCCTCCTGCACTCCGCAGGTATCATAAATATACTGCTGTAAAAATTCAGAGTATGGATACATGGTGCGCAGTTTGTAGAACTTGAACACACGGCCGTTCTTGCCCACACGATTCAGGGCTATCAGCGGACCGTAGCGGCGCTTCTTATACATAGGCGGCTCCTGCTTACGGCGTGCTACAAAATAGGTGTAATGCTCTATCTTTTTCTCTGCAACTATCTCAAAACCACAATAATACAAACGCCCGAACACTTCAGTCTTAGAGAGCACGCGGCGTTTGCCGTTTGTTATATCATAGTAGAGGCGCTTTGTGAGGAACAATTTTGGTATGACACGCTTTAAAATGTAGTAGAACGTGTAAATTATCCAATTTATACCCCATGGGTACTTTGACAGTATTTGGTGTTTCTTTACACTCTTATCCTTAAACACACCCACAATGAGACCGTTGTCTGGAAGTTTCTCATTTATGGTGGAGAACATACGGTTAATGCCTCTTATATTGTTCAGACTTCGTATGTTGACTATTGTGTCAAACTTGTATGGTGTAATCTGCTCAAAATTAAACAGCTCTGTGGTGGCAAAAATATTAGTGTTAGAGCTGTGAATGTCTATCTGCCCGTCGAGCCATTCAAAAGCCTTCTCGCCCATCCATGCCAGCATGGCTTTTTTGCGTGACTCATACCCCTCATCTGTTATCCTCGATGCCGGCTTAATCACGCTCTTGGGCATACGCTTCTTTACAGGCTTGACATTCATCTCCGGATCAGAAGCGTAACGCAGTGCAAAATAGATTGATTGTATTATTGCCAAGAAAAGGAAAACGGTGACAGCAATGGCTACAATAAGCAGTATTGAGTAGTTTGGGAAGTGACGGTACATTATGAAAGCACCAATTGCGAGTGTAATAAGCGTTGTGTTGAACGCCACACCCATAGCCTTGCCGTAGCTTTGGTCTTTTAGTCGTCTCTTGTATCTACCATGCAACATTGCCACAATAATCCAGGCAATGGAGTATGGCAAATATATGTAGCTGTATTTTGTAAAAGGATCTACAGCATTCAGTGGCGTTATCCAAACCACAAGAAAGAATGACACTGATAGTGCCACCACGTCAAATAGTAGTTGACGAAATTCAAATGTGATTTTCTTTGCCATAGTACTTTTCTTAGTTCAAGCTGCAAAGATAGTTATTTTAATTGAAAATTGAGACGTGTTGATGAACACGAAGTGTGAATAATTGAAAGTTGACGAGTTAATGAAGAAAATGAATAGATTTAATGCTGAAATATAACTTTCCTATTGAATATAGGTATGTGTTATTGATATGGAGATAACGGCCGTGCTCCACCAGTTCTCCGCCAAAACGGAGTTTGAAGTCTCTTACGCCGTATGGTACGCCTGGTGTGCCTGCCCCCATTGTGTCAAATGTGGTTTGGGTTGAGCGTATTGCTCTAATGATTGTTTCCCAATAGAGAATTACAGAAGGGCTTTCTGCCGGATACTGAGCATCGAGGCCACAGGCATAGTAGTCATAAACTGTTTCATGGTCAGAGACTTGAAGCATGCCGCCTATAACCCGGTCATTCTTAAAAGCAAGCAGGTATCTTCCATACCCCGATGCAAATATTTTCTCAAAAAACTCCCACTGGAACAGGGGTTTGCGAACCTTGGTCTTGTAGTGGTTGCATAGTAGCGTGTAGAAGGCACTCACTTCATCCAAGCTCCTGGCGTAGCGTACTTCCACTCCGCTTTCTACAGCTCGCTTAATCTGACGGCGACGGTTGGCGTCCATTCTGCTTAAACAGTCGGCTATGCTGTCACACGCTATCTTTACGTTCAAATGTGGCTGGTATTCAAAACCACAGCGTTCAAATATATGCCTGTATGCTGAGTAATCCTGCTCACAACGTATCTCTGTGTAGATTGCATCCTTGGTAACTTTCCTTAACTTGCCTAAAAGTTCTTCCACCTCATCTTCTGTAGCGTTCTCCCCTATCACCGGCCCGCCTAATATGACTGCTCTACGTGAGAACCAACCTTTCAGCCTGCCCTTTTCACGTTGCACATAACCCATTACATGCGTGTTGGGCGTGGCCACGTAAAAGGTCTTCACGCAGTTCAGGCTGCTGAAGAACGTTAGGGCCGTGTTGGACTGAAAAAACATGATTAATTGAGAATTGAGACGTGTTGATGAACGTTAGTGAATAATTGAGGGTTAAAAGTTTATATAAACGATTACGGAGCGTAGCGACAAGCAGGCTTCTGCCTGCCGTGCGGAGCACGAAAAGGCATCGAAGATGCCAAAAACAAGGAAAATGTTTCAGTATTCATGGTTCACCATGAATACTGAAACAGTGCAAGTATTCTGTGATTACCTACCCAGTGCAGGTTGTTCTCCACTATGCCGTTTGTAAGGTTACGGGTGGTGGCATCGCCGTACTGAGCGGCTGTGTAATGATATTCTACACCCACCATAAACTTGCCAAGACGTACCTTAAAACTTGGAATAATTCTCCAATACTGGTTTATTCCTGGGCTGCTCTGCCCGTTAACATACACGTGCTCGGCATCGCAGATAGGTTCATACGTACCCAAATTCTTGAAATATCCGCCAAACACAGAGCCTATGTACTTGCTTCCATACTGAATGAACATCCAAGTGGAGCTGCTGTGTAGCGGTGTGTATTCCCACGTGCCGTCAGCACGCATTTTTGTTACTGCATAACCGCTTATCAGGTTTATGTGCTCGCCTGCCTCTGCGTATGAGGTCTTGGCATTGATTAAGAAATCCTTGTGGCGATACTCCATAAACAGGTACGGGGTGAACGATGTCACCCGGTCTTTTACCAGAACTTCAACTCCGTTTGCGTCAATGCCTGTCTTTCTGGGTTTTATGCTCAACACATCAACACCTATTCTTGTGGTAAAACCTTTGTCTGAGTATGTAAATGCAAGCAAGGCTTCCGGAATCAGACCATAACGCTGATATGCAGAACTTGCCCCCTCCGGTCCTGTTGACACATATTGCATCTGTGCCACCAGCGATGCTGTGAGGGTAAAGCGATTGTCAAATGTTGCGTCCATAGTGATTTGCGGTGAGCGGTTTGATACATCAAACGGCGAGCCTGTGTCAAAACTCAGGGTCTCACAGTTGCCTCGTGAAATAGGATGCCATGTCTGTCCAAAGAGCATCTGCACTTTGGCTGTTTTGTTATTTGCTATTGGAAGGTCTTTCCACATCATTGTAAAGTATGCATGTCTGAGCCTCAGCGCCACTGCAAATGTGCCGTTGGCTGAAAAGGCGAAGTCTGCCTCTATCTTGGCTCCAAAGTGCGTGCTTTTATATTTGTAGTCCTTTACGTCAAGCCCTAAACGGCTGGTTATGCTCAAGTACCTGAACTCTGGTGTGGCGTTCAAATCCTGTCCGTACTCGTTTAGATTAACGTCTTTAGGCACAAAATAGTATAGGCCGCTTATAGGCGCAAAGCCCTGACGTGTGTCGTATGTGAGGTAGCTGCGGGCGAATCCGTAAAAATTAAAGTGGGCTTTCCACTCTTTTTTTGCTTTCTCCTTTCGCAAGGCTTTCTTTTCTGCCTTGGTAAGGGTCTTGACGGTGTCTGCAGCGTTGGCGGTTTCTTGTTCTGCTCCGTACCCCGATGTTATCATTGCAGTAATTGCAATTAAGATTAGTAGTAGTTTCTTCATAAATTATAATTTCAATTCTCAACTCTTTGATATCAATCTCCTTTTAATAACATTCTTAATGTTTTGCACCACAAACTCAATAGCCCAATGGATGGGGTCGTTGGTCCAGCGCTGGGGATGGGTGGTTATCATAAGGCGTGGCGGCAGTTTGGATTTGTTTATGGCGTTTATTACATCTCCTGTAGTGTGATATACCAGACCTGCTTTGACCCACTCATCCTGATACTGTGGTATTTTGTCTCTTACGCTCACTTTGTATCCGTCCCACATTCTGCCTGTGTCTGTGAGGTAGAACATTTCACTGAAGTCTATATCAAAGTACGGCTCTCCTATTACTCCGCAGTTACGGTAGTCATATTTTTTCCATAAGTCTTTGCCGTCATATTTGCTTGTGGGTGCTCCGTGCATACATATTGTCTTTACGGGATAGAAGTTACGGAAATACTTAAGCCATTGCAGAAAGTGCTGGTATGCCTTCTCTGTGTTGCCGTGGCAGATGCTCATATCTTCATAATGATACCCTATCTCATGCCCCATTTCTGCAATTGCTTTAATAACAGCCGGTTTGTTGCTTTCTGGTACCACTCTAAAGTAATATGAGGCTTTAACTCCTTGCGAATGTTCTATTGCTGCAATTTGTTCTGAATTCTTCGCTTGTAAGTCAACATCGTGGCGGAGTATTACAAGGCGCTCAGGCTTGGCATCGCCGCTGGCATTGAGACTACAGTACTCTTCAAAGGTCAGGAACTTATACCCCGCCGCTTTTAAGGCTGTAATAAGCTCTGTATATTTTTTTAATGTGAAATCCATAGCTTTTTGTATTCATTACCACGGTTTTATATCATCACGACCGTATATAAGTTCATACTCAGTTTTAGGTCCGTTGTATGTAAACTTGTATTCTGTTACTTTATTTATACCTCCATCCAAGCTGGCTATAATTATATAGCATATCATGCCTTTTTCAAGTATATGTTCATCATTGTCATTATCAACGTCAATGCCCATACTGGCAAAATTGGCAGTTAAGTCAATGGGTTCTTCATCTTCATTTCCATAAATCCAACGCTTTAAGAATTTATTGGGGTCTTTTTGATACATCTCTTCAAACATCTGCTCATCAATATAACTCCATACGTATGGAGAGTAATCAATCACCTTACCCTTTTCATCAAGCGGATAAATATAAAACCAGTTTCCACTCACACGTGCGTTAAAGTGTATGTTGACAGCCTGATGTGTAAGAGTCTCTACTTCAAGTGTATATAAATCTCCGATGGGCTTGTTTGAAGAAGGATCCACCGCAAATGCGAATATATGATACTTTGCCCCCTCTTTCAAATCCTGAAAAAACTTTTTCACTGGCCCGTATCTGAGTGAGTGTGAAGCAAAGTCCGCCACAGTAGTAACTCCAGACTTGAGGAATGAGTATCGCCATTCTACATACTCCACGTATGCACTGTCAATCATAAGACTCATAAACTGTTTTGGGTTTTTACGCATGAGGTTTACATACTCAGTGTTAGAGTCTGGCAGTATGTTCATATAGTAATAAGCCTCTTTATTGGTGGTGAACTCCGCCTCCACGTAGCTTAGAGACTTACGTTTCTGTTCTATCTTTATAGATACTTTCTTTGTGTAGTATTTAGCATCAGGGTCACACGATGTTAAACACAGCACTGTCAGCAAACTTGCCAAATATAATATTATATATGACTTTCTCATACTTAATCCTCCTCCCTCTTTAGTAGTGTGCTCACGCTGTAAATAAAGCGTATGGCAGTATAAGTGTGTGAACCGTAGTGCCCAAAATTATATTTGATGTTAGACATGTCCCACTTGTTCTTGGCATTCTGTGCGTTAATATATGGAACGGTCTCATCATCCATAGAGTGAACCATATACACGGGTGCCTTAGGTTCAAAGTCAATACTAAGTATTGAGTTGTTTTTCATGGCTTTATACAGCACTGCCACGTAACTGCTTGTACGGTCCTGTCCTACAGATGAAAGTATCTGATTAACGTCTTTGGTGCCAATTAGTTTATTTATCTCAACCGTAGTGTATTTTTTACTGTTAATCCACTCGTCAATGTTGTTTGCCACATGCGGGGTTAGCAGTACTTTTATATCCAAACCAAGTTTGTCACTCTGGTTCATACCTTGTATAACTAGCGGTACTGCGCATGGATAGCTGACTTGACCTCCTGTCACATAGCTGTCATACGTGGCCACAATGTCATACGGACCTCCGCCCACAAATACACTCTTAATCTTATCCGGGATATAATGTAATTCCTCTATAGCATACTGTACTGCCATAGTTGCTGCACCTCCTTGTGAGTAGCCCATGAGGTAAATATCATCATGTAGCGGCTTTCTGCCTATTGCCTCCATATATGGTTTCACTGCCTTGAACATATCCAGCACATTCTTTGCGGTGAGTTTCAATGAGAGGTACGGATGTATCCTGTTACTTGTAACTCCATAGCCAAGGTAGTCTGGGAATATCATTGCATACCCCTTTGATGCAAGCACTGCCTCAAGTGGAAAACAGTTTGACGGTGCTTCTGCATTTGAACCTATTGTATAGTGTGACACCAGTATATAGCGTTCAATCGGGCCCTTGATAGGCATCACTATCTTGCCCGACAGGGTTACAGGCTGGTTATTCTCATCCACTGAATTATAGGTGCCCACCACTTGTATCACGTCATCGCCGTTATAATAGTCAATAAGGTTCTGTAATATGGTAGCCATGCTTGTGGATGTGGTCCTGAGTTCTCCTTCTGCGGTTCCTGTATTACTAATTGTGCCTGCCGCCACTCCGTCTGAGTACTCTCTCATTGTCATACCTCCCGGCAGATAGGTGTTACCTGGCAGCTCGGCTTCCACGCTTGTGTTTCCTATGCTGTACGGTTGAAAGCAGTCTGCTCCCGCCGTTACTTTATACTTCTCAAAATCCACAAATTCTGGTTTGCGGAACTGACACGATGTCAATATTAGTGCAATTGATAATATGTATATAGTTCTTTTCATACTTTTCTCATAGTGATTTCATTGATTATATCTCAAGACTCAACCCCTCTGTGAGGGGTTTCGGCCTTCCCATACGGGTCTGTGACCCTATGGGTCCCACCCGCTATATGTCTCCGCGGGTGGAGACACTTTCGATATTAATCAATGAACTCACTATAAAACATTATTAAATATCCATTATTCATTATTCACTTTCGTTCATCAATTCGTCTCCATTAAAAACGTGCACCGATTGCTGCTCTGAAAATTTTTGATGACGCCATAAACACTACATTCTGGCCCTTCATTGAGTATAGGCCTCCAAGGTCAAATGAGCCGTACCAGTGGCCATGCCCCACTGTAACGCCTATATAGGTTATATCCACTGCAAGTGCGTATACTGTGTAATTTCCATTTATATCCCGCTCTGAGCCACCGTTAATATTAAGACCTACTCCAATACCAGAATGTAATGACACATACTCGTTATAGAGGTATGTGAACTGAACAGTTGGCATTATAACCAGATTATAGAAGTCATGGTTTGAGTCTTTGCGCATGAAATTCCCATTACGGTCATACAGATTGCTTCGCCATGTTACGCCACTGCCGTCAAACATACCGCCCAAGCTGAACCACTTGTTGAATCTGTACTGATACTCTGCAAATATGTGCTGGCTGTATCTGTAGTTTTCATTGCGTACAAAGGCGGAGCCGTCTGGAAGGAGTGTTCCTGGCGGGTTCTGGTTCCTCCACACCAATGTCTCAAACAACTGGTCTCCCCAGCCCACACGCACCTCATGTTTGAGGGTATCGCGGGCAGCGCGGCTTTCGGCCATCGTCACCAATGGCGCGAGTGTTAATATTAATAGTAAGAATTTTTTCATAATTTTCAACTAACGCCGATACCTTCATATAGGAAGCCGAGGTCGCGGAGCTCTTTCGGGTCATAGATGTTACGGCCGTCTATGATTACTGGGTGTTTCATGCTCTGTTTGATTATCTGCCAGTTTGGCAACCTGAACTCCTGCCACTCGGTTACAAGGCAGAGGGCGTCTGCACCAAAGGTGGCATCGTAGGCGTCTTTTGCAAAGTAAAGGTTCTCACTTTCAATGCCTAAGAATTTTGGCAGGCTCTTAACCACTGGGTCAAAGACACGAACTTTACATCCTGCCTCTAACAGCTGACGTATTAGCACAAGCGATGTGGCCTCTCGTAAATCGTCGGTGTTTGGCTTAAACGCCAAGCCCCAGATAGCAACTACCACCTCGTCACTCTGAGCGGAGCGAAGAGTCTCGCATTTAATGTGCTTATTTATTTTTTTGAACAGAACTTTCTTCTGATTCTCATTCACTCCCTCAACAGCTTCAAGTAATTGCAATGTATATCCGTTCTCTTTGGCGGTATGTATCAGGGCCTTGACATCTTTTGGGAAGCAACTGCCGCCATAACCGCAGCCTGCATAGAGGAACTTGCTGCCAATTCTTGCATCGGCGCCTATGCCTCGGCGAACTTGATTGATGTCCGCGCCTACTAAATCACAGAGGTTTGCCATATCGTTCATGAAACTGATACGGGTGGCAAGCATTGAGTTAGCGGCATATTTTGTCATCTCTGCACTTGGTATGTCCATAAAGAGTACTCGGAAGTTATTGAGCAGGAACGGACGGTACAGCTTGGTCATCAGCTCTTTAGCATGCTCACTCTCTACGCCTATAACTACCCTGTCCGGGCTCATAAAGTCCTTGATGGCGGCTCCTTCTTTTAGGAACTCAGGGTTGGATGCCACGTCAAACTCTATGTCTGCGCCTCTCTTGTCAAGTTCTGCCTGAATAGCGGCGCGAACCTTCTTGGCTGTGCCCACAGGAACGGTGCTCTTTGTTACAAGTACAATGTAATGGTTCATGTACTGCCCTACAGTTTTTGCAACCTCAAGTACGTATCTAAGGTCAGCACTGCCGTCTTCATCAGGAGGCGTGCCTACTGCGCTGAACACCACTTCCACATCGTTAATTACATCTTTAAGTTCTGTGGTAAAATGCAGACGGCCTGCCTTCACGTTACGGTCAACCATGTCTTCAAGTCCTGGCTCGTAGATTGGTATAACTCCGTTCTTCAGACTCTCTATCTTCTCCTTGTTTACATCTACGCATGTTACGTCTGTTCCTATCTCTGCAAAACATACGCCTGAAACTAAACCAACGTATCCTGTTCCTACAATAGCTATTTTCATAAATTTTTTTGTTTAAATTTTTAATATTATGCTTTGTTTCAAGAAAAAATTTATGAAAATTCTTCCTTGTTTTATGAGGCTTCGCCTCTTTTCGTGCTTCGCACGGAGCGCAGAAGCGCTCTTGTCGCTACGCTCCGTTAACCGTCCTCGTCATGCTGAGCAATGCGACGAGTTGATGAGGGCTCGTCCCGAACAATCAATGCGAGATCCTTCGGACTGAGTCCTCAGGATGACGTGCTTTTATTAACTGTCAAAGTTTCACTCTGCTCCAGTCAAATTCAAAGCGCTCAATATCATCCTCCACAAGCGGGCCGCCTTGCTGAACCTCTATGAATGTGAGATTGGTAAGGGCTTTTACTGCGTGGAAATGCTCGGCTGGAATGTTTACAACATCGCCTCTTCTCACACGCTGCATCTTGCCGTCAAGCACAAAAATGCCCTCGCCGTCAACAAAAGTCCACACTTCACTGCGGTGATGATGTATCTGGTAACTTATGTTTTTGCCCTTCTTCAAAGTGATGGTTTTGGTCAGAGCCTTAAAACCATCACCAAAATCCTGGCTGTTAAGAACCTGGTATGTACCCCATCGGCGTTCTTCATACATAGGGCGGTCAATCAGTTTATCCACATAGTCCTTTATGGTCTCCGATGTGTTTTTTGCGCACACCAATATGCCGTCAGGGCCGGCTGACACCACCACATCTTTTAGTCCGTCACAAAATATTGGCGCACCTAACTCATTTATAATGTGAGTGTTATAGCATTTGTTGCCCAGTATGCCGTTACCAATAATATTTGATGGCAGCTCCTCTGTGAGCGTATTCCATGTGCCAAGGTCTTTCCATGCTCCGTTGTATGGAACCATGGCAACGCTGTTGGCCTTTTCTGCCACCTCATAGTCAAAACTTATCTTTGGAAACTCAGAGTATTTACGCTGCAGTTCTTTAAAGCAGCCTGCTGTCACGTACTTCTCAGCTATGGCTGTCATATATCCCAAACGAAATGCGAATACACCACCATTCCAGCATGCGTTCTGCTTTAGCAGTTTCTCCGCCTCGGCGATGGTAGGTTTCTCAGTAAAGCGGGAGACATTAAGGGGAGAATCGGTGAATCGGTGAATCGGTGAATCGGGAACTATGTAGCCGTATTTGGGACTGGCGTAGGTGGGTTTGATGCCCATAAGAACCAACTCTGCGGCGTTCTGCTCCACTGCTTGCACCATCTTTCCTATGGATTCAAAATAGCCAGCCTCTGTGTATGGGTCACATGGCATTACCACTACTATTTCATCATCGGGGCAGCCCTTCTCCATCTTAAGATACTCAGAGGCAAGCGCAATGGCAGGAAATGTGTCTCTGCGCTCTGGCTCTGTAACTACGCCAACGTTCTCTCCAAGCTGATTTTCAATAACGTCACGCTGCTTGGCGTTTGTGGCTATTGTTATGTTACGAGTGATGTCTGCCTCTCTTATCTGGCGTACAACACGCTGCACCATGCTCTCCATAGTGCCATCAGGTGATTTCAGGAGTTGAAGGAATTGCTTACTCCGTGCATCGTTGCTTAGTGGCCATAGCCTTTTACCCGAACCGCCCGAAAGAAGAATTAGTTGCATAACCTTTGTGATTTTAATAAATTATACAAACCACAAAGATATAAAAATTGTAGAAAAAAGTATGTGTGAAGTGCCTATATTTTGTAAACAGGCCTACATAAAGAAGATTACCACCCCTAACATTATCACAATAATGGCTATAATCTTACGGGCGTTGAGGTGCTCTTTAAGTATTAGCATTGATAGCATCGGGACAAAGAAGTAACTCAAAGACTCCAGAATTGAGACCTCTTTAAGCAAGACTCCATGGCTCATGGCAAAAATGTTTATGGCAAGGCATACGGTCAGTACAAAGTATCCGCCCACAACTTTTACGTTAAGGTATTGTCGTATAAAATTGCTATGCTGCATGCCTGCGCTCTTTTTCAGAAGTATCTGAACGCATGCGCTCATAAAAACGGCTAATATGACTATAACAATGTAAATCAATTCTTTGCGTATAAGACTATGCCTGTAATTATTATTGCGGAACCTACGAGGTTTTGAATTGTTATAGGCTCACCAAACAGAAAGTGAACAATAATTAGCATGTAGATTATGTTCACGCCTTTGAACATAAATGCTGTTGAAAGCTCAACATGGCGTAGCACCTGCTGCCATGCTATTGCAAATATGCCCATAACGGCGATGGACGCGGCAAAATAACCAAAGTATGCCGGTGACAGAAACTCCTGCATGGAGGCATACTTGGTACAAATGCCAGAAAAGGAGTATATCAAATATACTCCCAATAGTGATAAAATTTGTAAAAATGTGATCTTACTGCTGCTCATAGCGCATCTCTATGACTCTCCAGTCAACAATCTGCCACAACTCTGAGATGTGAGCAGCTCTGCGGTTCTGGTAATCAAGATAGTAGGCGTGCTCCCACACGTCAAATGTAAGAAGAGGCTTCAGCCCTTTAGCCACTGGATTAGAGGCACCGAACTCTTGTGTGATAATCAGTTTGCCATCGGCGTCCTTAGATAGCCATACCCAGCCGGAGCCAAACAGGCCTGTGCCTTTAGCCTCAAACTCTGCCTTAAACGCATCTATGCTGCCCCACTGCGCCTTAATCTGCTCTGCAAGCGCACCTGTAGGTTCTTTCTTAGCCTTGTCTGGTGCGTTGAACTGCAAGAAATATAGCTCGTGGTTCAGAATCTGCCCAGCATTGTTAAACACCGCACCGGCAGGAGCTTTCTTTACAATATCTTCAAGAGCCATGCTCTCATACTCACTGCTAATTATGAGTTTATTAAGATTGTCAACGTATGTCTGCAAATGCTTCCCGTGGTGGAAAGCTATAGTCTCCTTGCTTATCACCGGCTCCAATGCATCCTGGGCGTACGGCAAATTAATCAGTGTGAACATAATAATTACTGCTGTTTTCATTTGATAAAAAATTTAATTAATCTCTACTCCGCCAGCTCTTAGCCCCAAGGCTCAAGACCCAACTTTTGCAAAGATAATCAAAAATTTTTAATATGCAAATTATTTTCCCTGATGCCTCATCACCTCCACCCATTCATTCCGTCTGATATCCCCCTCAATAAACCTCAGATGAGGCATAAAGCCGCATTTGAACACACACGGCATCAGGCTCACCTGGTCACGGAGGCAGCCATTCAAATATTCCTGCCACCAAAGTTCCATCAGTTCTACAACCCTTGGATTGTTATGCCTGCGTATTAAAATCCCATTCTCAGTAACCCCGATGTCATCCCTGAAGCCCCACTCCAGATACCTCTGCCATTGGTTTTCAACAACAGCCTGCTCCACCACTCTACGCTTTATCAAATCTTCTATCTCTGACCGTACTGATGTGCAGTAGCTGTGTCTGAACGCAGCCATCAACACATTGACATTTAGCAGTTCAAAAAGTTTACTCAGATTAGCCTTAATCATCATATCCGCATCCAAGTAGATACTCCATTCATACCCCGATGGCAAATATCTGTGTGCTAACATCTTAACCCGCCTTGAAAGCAGAACGTTATTATTGTGGTCATTGTCATAGGCAATGGATTTATTTTTAATCTCAAGTCCAGGCCTCTCAGCAGTTAATTCATCTTCATCCAGATACATAACCCTCCACACCCCAGCATCAGTAATAGCATGATTATTAGTAAACAAATAGTAGTCAGCCCCAGGCGTAATAACCTGAGGCTGCTTTGTGGTTGATTATTCTCACCTACATTATTTCAAAACATAGGATTCTATTTTGCAGGAATGTTTCTTGCTTGCCTTGTCATAATTTACACCAACCAAAACAACCTCACCAGTATATTTTGCTAGTGATTTGACATAACCCTTTTGCTTGATTTGGTTTATAGCCGTATCTGCAGACTCATTCCATTTAAGCTCAATGATTATTGCAGGTTTATCAATATTCTGTTTTGGTACAAGAACTACATCTGCAAAACCCTTTCCAGTTGGAAACTCTCTAACAAAAACGTATTGGTTCTGAGCCATGTAATACGCAATTGTAATCACACAACTTAAGCTATTCTCATTGTTGTATTGCAGCACACTGGTAAATTCTTCATGCACAGCCTCAATAGCTTGAGCCACCGCATTCTCATCACCTTCCAATGTCTGATTGAGCAAGGCTTCAGATTGCTCTAACGCATCTGTAACACTCTTCCAATCCGTATCTCTCACTGATTTTTCGAACTCCTGCTTGACTTCATAATTAGGGATTGAACAAGTCTTTTTCTGCCTGTCATAACTCAAGTAGCCAAGATGAATGAGTGTTGTGAGAGCATCATCTCTACTTATTATCTTTTGCAGATTGTTTGAGAATCTTAAAACATTGACGTTCACCTCATTGCCAGACAGCAACTCTATAACAGACTCACGCAAGCCGTCAAAGTTGAGCATAATATATTTCCTCAGGCTCTCGTACGCTCCTGTTGTTGCCCAATAACTCTCAATACTATGTTTGCGTATGGCAGACATAACAGAATATGGATTGTAAATATGCTGAGTTTCTCCAAGTTGATATCCATCATACCACGATGTCATCTGTTCTATGTCCAGCCCATATTTATCACACAAATATGCAACCTCATCTTTTGTGAAACCAAAATAACCAGCCAGTGCACCCGGACTAATCATCGTGAGTTCCTCAAAGTTGTTGAGAGCAGATTGTGTGTCATATTGAATAATCGGCAAGATACCAGTCATATAAACGCCAGCAAATACCCTATCGGTATTGCCGCCTTTGAACAATCGTCTTAGCCAATCCACATAACGTCTCATCACATCAGGGTTCTTATCTGCCTCCCTGCATATAGCATCCCACTCATCTATAATCATGATAAACTTCTTACCCGTGGATGTGGCTATGTTTAACAGACAAGACATCAAATCATCTGAAGCGTTAAACTGCACATCAGGATACTCTTGTTCAACCTCCTGTATTATTGCACCCTGCATCACCTTCACAATATCACTCAGATAATCACTATACTGCGTAGTGAAATCAGTTAGGTCCAAGTAAATGACCGGATATTTATTCAAGTGAGTTTCAAAAGATGCATCTTGGGCAATGGCCAAGTCTTTAAAAAGTACTTTGGAATCACAGGACTGGTCATAGTAAGCGCATAACATCTTAGCAGCCATGGATTTACCAAATCTACGAGCACGAGTTACACAAAGCATATTATGCTCCGTGTTCAAAGAGCGGTTCACGTATCCAATAAGTTTTGACTTATCCACGTACTCGCCATTCCTCGCTCTTTCAAATCCAGTATTTCCTATGTTAATGAATCTGCCCATGATTGCGTTTGCGTATAAACAATGCAAAGATAATAAAATTTATGCGGAATGCAAGGGTTCTAATCCTCTCGTTTTCTGAAACCTTCACCAATGTAAAAATTATTGACAGGCCAGTACAATAAAAAAACATTGATGGCGACCACAAAGAGCATTGGGTCGCCATCATCATATATAGTTTCGTTATTTTTGGGTGGAGGGGAATGACATACTCATTTTAGTTGAACTCAGTATTTATACTGAATCTCCATTTCCCTCAACTTCTTGAACAGTTTGGATGTGAACACAAAAAAACTTTCCACAATACCTATGTTTTGCCTTCTAATCGTTACCATATTATTAACTTTTTTATTAAATTTATAGTGTTTAATTATTGTTCTCGATATCGCCGAGGCGACCTGAAGTCCAACAGGTAAAACTGGTTCAACTATTTCAAGTAACGAGCATATCCGCTGATACATTCTCTTACTGTGCCGTCAAAAAGCGTGCCACAATGTATATATGACATTTTGACACATAAGGTGGTGTAACCTTCACTTTTTTATATGCTTCCTAGTAATGTTATTCAATTTACGGATCTACTTTTTCTAAAATTATTTTATTCGAACCGTATTAATTATGGGTGCAACAATTTTCCATACACCTCACTCAGCGTTTACAGATGTTTCTGGATGCTGAACTTCTGTCTGATTAAGGCAGCATTTTCCGTAGCTTGTTGCTCGTATGCAGCCCGGTTTTGCAGGAAATCATTAAATATGCGCAGCAGGTCTTATGGGCCCTTGGCATTGTAAAAATGCGACCAAAAATGTCACAGGTGTTGCATCACCTCCACCCACTCATTATGCCTTACATCACCTTCTATAAACTTTAGATGCGACATAAAGCCACACTTGTAAATGCATGGCATCAGACTTACCTGGTCTCTAAGGCAACCATTCAGATATTCCTGCCACCAAAGCTCCATCAGTTCCACAACTTTTGGATGGTTATGCCGGCGTATTAAAATCCCATTCTCCGTTACCCCGATGTCATCCCTGAAGCTCCACTTCAGATACCTCTGCCATTGGTTCTCAACAACATCCTGCTTCACCACTCCACGGCTTACTAAATCATCAATCTCACCCTTAACAGAATCATTGTAACTACGCCTAAATGCAGCCATCAGCGCATCGCCGTTCAGCAAATCAAACAAACTGTTCAAATCACTCCTAATCAGCATATCGGCATCCAAGTATATACTCATATCATACCCTTTTGACAGATATTTATGAGCAAGCATTTTAACTTTTCTTGAAAGAAGGATGTTGTTAATTCGCTCATGGTTAGATGCATTAGCTTCTTTTTTATTCACAGAGCCAGACCATGCTGCCGTTAACTCAGATTCATCCAAACAAACAACCTTCCACACCCCAGCATCCTCAAATCCATGATTATTCGTAAACAAAAAGTATTCAGCCCCAGGCGTAATAACCTGAGGCTGCTTTATGGTGTCATAATCACCAGTGATTACGGTGTATATGGCGAGGTTAGACATGTTAATACACAAATTATAAAAGTTGCAGATACTTTACTTGTTCCTCTCTCAAATTGCATTCAAATGAAAAATCCTTATGATTACTAATCGCTTCTTCGCAGAGTTCCTTAAATTTT
>ONEZ01000029.1 GCA_900316995.1 uncultured Bacteroidales bacterium
ACAAAAGTAGCATCTATGATTGAAAGAACAGAGTACGAGCAGCTGTTGCAATCACGTTTAAACGAGCCGCGCCATTTTATGCAAGTTATTATAGGGCCAAGACAAGTAGGTAAAACGACCTTGGTCCGCATGACCTTGGAGAAGATAAATATCCCCTACTCCATCCATACGGCAGATACCGTTAAAGATGAGGGTTGGTTAAGCATGATCTGGCAGCAGGAGCGATTAGAGATGCAATACAACAACCAGCCAGAGCGATTATTAATCATAGATGAGGTTCAAAAAGTGCCTAATTGGAGTGAGTTCGTTAAGAAAGAATGGGATGACGACACATGGAATAACGTAAACCTTAAAGTATTGCTTTTGGGCTCATCACGTCTGCTAATTATGTCTGGCCTTTCTGAGTCACTTGCAGGCAGGTATGAACTGATAAAGATGACCCACTGGACATACAGTGAAATGCAAGAGGCTTTTGGTTGGGATTTAAATACATATATCTATTACGGAGGCTACCCTGGAGCAGCGCACCTAATTGGGCAGCCTTCTCGCTGGCGCGCATACGTAAAAACCTCCATCGCAGAGCCAAGCATTACAAAAGATGTACTTGAGACAAGCAACATCTATAAGCCAGCACTTCTTAAACAAGTGTTTGAGTTAGGATGCAGTTACTCAACAAAACTTCTGTCATACACCAAACTAATAGGGCAACTACAAGATGCAGGCAACGCCACAACCATTGCAGCATATATGCAATTACTCTCTGAAGCTAATCTTGTAGCTGGCTTGCAAAAATATTCCAATGATGAGGCACGCAAACGCCAAAGCATACCAAAATTCCAAGTTTTTAATAACGCCTTATTAAACGCCTACTCTCGTTCATCTTTTGACAAGGCGGTTTGCGACCCCGTGGAATGGGGGAAACAAGTGGAATCTGCCGTAGGGGCATATCTGTTAAGCCAAGCAGAACTGTTAGATATGCAACTCTGGTACTGGAGAGAAAAAAATGAGGAAGTTGACTTTATTCTAGAATGGGAGGGTGAGATTGTTGCAATTGAAGTTAAGAGCAACGGAGAGCGAATGACCACCGGCCTAACCACATTCAAGAACGCTTATCACCCCAAGCAAGCAATACTTGTAGGGCCAGAAGGCGTAAGCCTTGAGACATTCCTAAGACTGGACCTGCGAAAACTGTTTGAGTGAGGCATATCCACAATTCAAAATGAAGTAAGATTGTTCATTTTTCTAACAACAAGAAAGGGAAAGAAGCGGCTTCTTTCCCTATTATTTTTCTGTATTACCAAATAATTTACTTATCTACTATCTTGGTTACTTTTTTGTCACTGGTTATATAACCGATTTTATGTTGAACTTTTTCGGCTACATTGCCAGCCAATTTTGTTTTTATGAGAAGGTCAAATTCATAACCAAGTGCAAAAACATCTTTATCTTTCTTGTATTGTTCATAGGTAGCTCGGGCTTCTTCTAGTTTAATGCTATCCTGTTTGACTTTTTCTTTTAGTTCCCTTTCCTCTTCTGTGGATTTTACAAGTTTTGTTCCTGCAAAATCCAGATTCCAACTATATAAGTCTTTTAAACGTTCAAGACTATGAACGTAATCTTTTTCTGCAAACTCCAAATCCCAATCTTTGTAATATTGCCACATGTATATTGTGTCGACCGGGTTATTGTTAAAATTTTTTATACTATATTCTTTCAGTTCCCCATTTAAAAGGCTGACAGCCGTAACTACTTTTGGATAATCTTTTTCTAATAAATAATTTTTTATCAACTGCTCGTTTTCTGATGGCGAACTGCAGCCAACTAATGTGATGGCCATTGACAAATAGAATAATACCTTTTTCATAATGTGATTTTTTATAAGTTTGTAATTAAATATTATTTATTTCCCTTTGCTCTGTTATGGTGTTTGCACAGCATCTGGCAGTTGCTAATGTCGGTGGAACCTCCTTTGCTCCATGCGGTTACATGGTCTGCATCCATATCCTTCTGCTCCCATATTTTTGTTGAGTTGTTATCATGACCTATAGCGCAATATGGGCAGTTTGATTTTCCTTCCGCTTTGGCTTCTTCAGTCTGCTTTTTATATATAGCTTTTTTAGTAGCCTCATCAAAGACTCTCACATCAAGCAGTTGCGGCAATATCTCACCACTGAGCAGATATTCATATATACCCTTACGATTCTTTACGTATGGGTCTGCGTAAAGTTCCGTCAGTCTTGTGTGTATGGCGTTAATGTCATATGATTTTTTGTGATATGTTTCGTACAACCTGCCCCACTCCTGCCCCCTCATTTCACTTTCTACATCAGAAAATACCGACTGTATCCAATCAATAACGCTATTAAAGTAGGTGTATAGCTCAGAAATGTTATCATCATACCTGTGGCGGCACATATAATCACCTACAGTACATTTCCCCTTGCACACCCATTCCAATGCAGTATGCAGATAATCCTGGCGTTTTACATTTCCAGAAAGGAATGCGTCCCATATCTGTATGCGTGAATTTGTGCTGTTACTGAACACTTCTTTTGCCTTAGTGACGAATGGTCCGCTATAAACAGCATTCAGTAGCTCTTGTTCATTTAGCGGCACACCTGCGATATTGATAGTTTTAAACCACTCTTTAATTTCACTCTCCTCTCCCTCGCAGATGTATATCAGCAGATGTGATTGCATTATTATCTCTTGTTTGTCTTTTGCAAGACCAGAGAAGTATTGCTCCATCCCATTCTCATCCTTGATGGCAAACTTATCAGTAAGGAAGCGTCCAAAACTGGTAATACGCTGCTGTCCGTCAAGAACCTCATACTTATCCTCGCCAACACGGTTAAAGTAGATTATTCCCAGTGGGTATTTCTTTAGCAAGGAGTCTATTACGGCAACATCTTTCTTGCCGTCATTGTATATGTAGTTTCGTTGGTATTCAGGTTGTATGGTGAGTTTTCCAGACCATCCATACAATCCCTTACCTTCATACTCGTTGTAGGTAAAACCACGGCTTATATCTTCTACCGTAAGATCTGTTCTGAGAATAGTTTTCATAGAGTTCTCGTTTATTTCTTTTTCTGAATAAAAATCCTCTGATACACAGTTTGTACCTTATCGTTCTCGCACAATAAATATGGGTTTTGTACTCTCCATGTTCTATCTTGCTTTTTGTACTCTGCCATTTTCAGAGGTAGTGGTGGTGTAAAGAAATCGCATTCTTTTTCTGCCCATTCCATATCCCCTCCTCGCCATATTATATCAAATTGTTCAGGGCAGTATTTGTCTAAGAATGTAATAGGAACACCCATCACGCCTTCATAATCTGACGGAATGGCATCCGTGAAAGGCACATCTATTGCATCGTAGTTATCATAACGCTTATATCCTACGCCCTTAATCTCTTTGTGTTTACTGAATTTAATATTTTCAGCCATTGTCATAAGTTGTAGAGGTTGATGGCGGCGTCCATGCTCCAAATTGGTTAACCAACAACAGTTTCTAAATTTAACAAGCCCACTTGTCTCATCATAAACACCACTTACATATTTATCTGCACCACTAACAATTCTAAAGTAGGCGTTGCCAGCATTAAATCCATTTCCAAGCCAGACCTGATTATTTTTTATCAGTGGAAAGACCTCTTTATAGGTAAGAGCATTATTATTCCCTATTATGATGAATTTCTTATTCGCCTTAATTATCCATAACAGGAAATCCCTAAAAAGAGAAAAAGGTGGATTAGTGATTATTATATCTGACTCATCTCTGAGTGCCGTAACCTCCTCGGAGAGGAAATCACCGTCCCTGTTAAGGTATTTCCATTGCAAATCCTCTACATCGATACGTCCATTGCCGTTTGTGTCGCTGTCAAGTGTGAAGATTTTTCCTTTGATGCGTGTCTTTATTTCATCAAAGTCTGGACTTTGTGTTTCAAACAAGCTGGGCATGTATCCTGATTTTACCGCCTTACTTTCTACAGCATAACTTGTAGATATAAGTTTTTTCAATCCAAAGCGTTCAAAGTTTTGAGCAAAGAACTTGGTAAAATTGCTCCATTCCGGGTCGTCGCAAGGGAGTAGAATTGTCTTGCCACGAAACACTTCTGGATTGTAGTCTATATAGGCGTTTATCTCGTTCTGTATATCGGCATACTGAGTGTAGAACTCATCGTTTTTAGCACTCTTAGCCTGACTTAGGTTACTATTTTTTGCCATCGATTGATAGTTTTGCAGCACAACTATCAATCCGCAAACGGATAAAAAAAGACGTGAGCCTTATCCGTCCGACAGGTGTCTACCAAACCCCCACGTCAAATAAGTATGCTCACGCCTAAAAGCGCGAACATTAGAAATTTATTCATGACGTGGGTATCAAATATGACACCTCATGTTATTATTTCAGTGGTTCAAGATATGTTGGTAGACTTCGTCGAACGCGAAATAATAGCTAATGCTTTAATTAAAAATATATTACGCCTTACTTACAACACCATGCAGCAAAGGCATACGCAAAAATACAATAAAAATTTCACATCACCACATTATCCGACAAAAAAACGTCACCGCAGCAACTATTTACAGTGGCTTTTGGCGCCATCTTTCCAAACACAAAAACCAGAGCAAAACAAATCACGCATAATCACCTGTATCCAAATAAGTTACATACAATCATACGTCATTTCATTTAGGCGTTTGAGGAATGTTATACAAGTGCTCGGTGGTTTTCCTACAGGAATCTGAAATTTAGTGTTTCAAAATGAAAAACTCACTGACATTTTTGGTTTTGTGTATGATTTGTAGTATCTTTGCAGTCCGTTTTGTGCGCCTAATTGGGCATACAAAAGGACAAGTAAAAGAAAATCAATTTATTAACCAAACAAAAATCATTATGAACCATTACGAAACCGTTTTCATTTTGACTCCCGTTTTGTCTGAAGCACAGATGAAGGAAGCGGTAGAGAAGTTCAAGACTGTATTGACAAGCGCCAATGCAGAGATCCTCAATGATGAGAATTGGGGTCTTAAGAAACTTGCCTACCCTATTGAGAAGAAAACAACCGGATTCTACCAGTTGTTTGAGTTTAAGGCTGAGCCTGAAATTGTTGACACTCTTGAAACACAATTCCGCCGCGACGAGCGCGTTATCCGTTTCCTGACTGTTAAGATGGATAAATACGCACAGGCTTACGCTGAGAAGAGACGTGGTAAAGTTAAAAACAATGACGCACAATAAGGAGGACAAGAATTATGGCACAGAATCAATCTGAAATACGTTATCTCACCCCACAATCGGTAGATACCAAGAAGAAAAAATACTGCCGTTTCAAACGTAGCGGTATCAAGTATATTGACTACAAGGATCCTGAGTTCCTCAAGAAATTCCTTAACGAGCAAGGTAAAATTCTGCCTCGCCGTCTTACAGGTACATCACTGAAGTATCAGCGTCAGGTTGCACAGGCTATCAAGCGTGCACGCCACTTGGCACTACTTCCATACGTAACAGATATGTTGAAATAATTTAAGGAGGACAAGAAAATGAAAGTAATACTAAAAGAAGACGTTCACGGACTTGGATACAAAGACGACGTACTAACAGTAAAAGATGGTTACGGACGTAACTACCTCATACCTCAGGGCAAGGCTGTTCTTGCTACTGAATCTGCTCAGAAAGTTCTTGCTGAGAACCTTAAGCAGCGTGCTCACAAGCTTGCCAAGATTAAGGCTGACGCTGAGGAGCTTGCCGCTAAGATTAACGGTCAGACAATACAAGTTGCTACAAAAGCAAGCTCAAACGGCAAAGTGTTTGGTGCTGTTACAGCCATCCAAATTGCAGAGGCATTTGAGAAACAGGGCATCAACGTTGACAAACGTACTATCCAGCTTCCTAACCCTATCAAGGAGCTTGGCAGCTCTAAGGTTGCCGTAAAACTCCACAAAGAGGTTTCTGCTGAGATTATAGTTGAGGTTATTGCTGCTGAATAAGCGTAGCATATACACTAAAAAGAGAGGAATACAAGTCCGTATTCCTCTTTTTTATGCTCCACTACATGAATGAGATACTTCACTCTACTTACTTTTAGCTCTGAAAAAGAGCTGGATGGGCACACCTGAGAAATTCCACTGCTCCCTTATTTTATTTTCAAGGAAACGACGATAAGGTTCCTTTACATACTGAGGAAGATTTGCAAAGAATATGAACGTGGGCACATAGGTGTCTGGCAGCTGCGTTACATACTTGATTTTAACGTACTTGCCTTTAATTGCAGGTGGCGGATAGTTCTCTATGAGAGGCAGCAGGAACTCATTAAGCTGACCTGCACCCACATGGGTTTTCTTACTTTCATAAACTTGCATCGCCGTGTCAATGGCACGGAAAATACGCTGCTTAGTGACCGCTGATATAAAGATGATTGGAAAATCTGTGAATGGGGCGAAACGCTCACGTATGGCTCGCTCAAATGTGGTGATGGCCTTCTGTTCCTTATTCTCCACCAAATCCCACTTGTTTACGCATACCACAAGACCTTTTTTGTTTTTCTGAATAAGTGAGAAGATGTTCTGGTCCTGAGCCTCAATGCCACGTGTGGCATCTATCATAAGTATGCAGACATCGGAGTTCTCTATGGTACGTATAGCTCGCATAACTGAGTAAAACTCAAGGTCTTCTGTAACCTTGGCCTTCTTACGTATGCCGGCTGTGTCAACAAGATAGAAATCTTTGCCGAACTTGTTATAGCGAGTGTAGATGCTGTCACGGGTGGTGCCTGCAATATCTGTTACTATATTGCGTTCCTCGTCCATAAGGGCGTTAAGAAGTGATGATTTGCCTGCGTTAGGTCTTCCTACAATGGCTATACGGGGCAGCGATGCGTCAATATCGCTCTCTGAATCCTCTGGCAGCAGTTTCACTATCTCATCAAGCAAATCTCCAGTGCCAAATCCGCTGGCAGATGATATGCATATAGGATCACCGATGCCAAGACGATAGAACTCTGCACTGTCATACTGCAAGTCATTATTGTCTGTCTTGTTTGCAACAAGCAGCACTGGTTTTTGGGAACCTCTGAGAAGACGTGCCACATCCATATCAAGGTCTGCCACACCATCCTGAACATCCACCATAAAGAGTATTACATCCGCCTCTTTTATGGCAATATCCACCTGCTTGTTTATCTCACCCTCAAATATATCATCACTGCCAGCCACAACGCCGCCAGTGTCTATTATTGAAAACTCCTTTTTACCCCACTCCGCCTTGCCGTACTGACGGTCACGGGTGGTGCCTGCCTCATCGCTCACTATGGCGCGGCGTGTTTCTGTGAGGCGGTTAAAAAGTGTTGACTTGCCCACATTTGGGCGACCTACTATTGCTACTATACTCATAATTATTTAGTTGACAGTTGAGAGTTGACAGTTGACAGTTGAGAGTTAAAAGAGGCGAAGCCTCATAAAATAAGGATATTATCAGTTGAAAGACTAGTCTTTCAACTGATACCCAAAGTTCTTTAGTTGACGATCTCGGCTGCGCCAGTCCTTCTCTACTTTTACAAATAGTTCAAGAAATACCTTTTTCTCAAAGAAGGTCTCAATATCAGCTCGGGCTGCCATGCCTGTCTTTTTCAGCATCGAGCCACCTTTGCCTATAATAATACCCTTCTGAGACTCACGCTCCACATAAATAACTGCGTTGATGTGAATTATCTTATCTTCCTCCTTAAACTTTTCTACAACAACCTCTGCTGAATAAGGAATCTCTTTATCATAGATTTCAAGTATCTTTTCACGGATAATCTCTGTTACAAAGAAACGTGCAGGACGGTCTGTAAGTGAATCCTTGTCAAAATACGGAGGATTCTCAGGCAGGAGTTCCTTTATCTGCGTGAGCAGATTGTCAAGCCCGAACTTTTCACGGGCACAGATAGGCACTATGCGGGCATCGGGGAGGACACCATGCCACATATCCACTAAATCCTCAAGCGCCTTCTGGTCTGGCAGCAAATCTATCTTGTTAATAATGAGGAATGTGGGAATGCCTGACTTTTTTGCCTTCTCCAGAAACTCAGGGTTCTTGTTATAGGTCTCTATGGTGTCTGTTACATAAAGCAATACGTCTGCATCTGTAAGCGCTGACTCTGACGCCTCAAGCATTGACTCTTGCAGGCGGTAATTTGGTTTTAGCACACCCGGAGTATCAGAATAGACAATCTGGAAATCATCTCCGTTCACTATACCCATAATACGGTGACGGGTGGTCTGTGACTTTGATGTGATAATGGAGATGCGCTCACCAACCAAGGCGTTCATCAGCGTGGATTTACCTACGTTTGGATTACCTATTATATTTACAAAACCAGCCTTGTGCATACTCTTAATAATTAACGGTACAAAATTAGTAATAAGTGGATGCAAATGCAAATAATTGATTAAATTTGCAGTTATAAATGAAAGCACAATTCCATGACAGACCTTAATTTCCTATTTGAATCTGAGCTAAAAAGCTACCCTAAGGCAGCAGAAAACTACAAGAAACTGGAATTGATTGAAACCAAGGAGTTTGATTTTGAGAGTTACAGAATTTACGTTCACTTTAACCCTGCACGTGCTGTGTCATCGCTGGCAAAACTTGATGCCAAGAGCATTGCAGAGAGGCCATGTTTTCTATGTGATAGGAACCGTCCGCCTGAGCAAGGGAGCGTTAACTACAGGGATAGATTTGATATTTGCATAAATCCTTTCCCTATCTGTGACAAGCACTTTACCATAATTTCAAAAAAGCATGAGCTTCAGCGGCTTAACAATGAAAAGATTGACATATTCTACTCTTTAGCCGATGATTTTAAAGACTGGGTGGTGTTATACAACGGCGCCAAATCCGGAGCTTCAGCTCCAGACCACTTCCACTTTCAGGTGGTTAACACAGACTATTTCACCTACCCTATTGAGACCCCGATGCCTGGCCTTATAAGCAAAATCAGTTTTTCAAGCCAGACTGCCGATGACGCCGCTAAAGAGCTGAAGGAGACGCTTTTGAAACTCTCTGACGGCAAATGGCTCTCACTTGAAAGCAGTGACCCTGCAGACAGCAGCGAGCCTCAGATAAATCTTTTCTGCGAGCACAAAAACGGACAATTCATAACTACTGTGTTTCCTCGTAACTGCCACCGTCCTCGCCAGTTCTATGCTGAAGATGAAAGCAAACTAATGATTAGTCCGGGCGCCATTGACATGACCGGACACCTTATTGTGGCGCGCAAGGAGGATTTTGAGAAGATTAGCAAAGAGGTGCTAATTGACGTGTACCATCAAGTGTCACGTAAAATATAAACAGTGGATATAAGCGTAGGAATATATAGCAGGGAGTGCATTGAGGCGGTGTTTCACGGAGAGTTCAGAGACAGCCGTGGCGCAAGAGTGAGCGGTGAAAGAACCATCACCGCCCCTGATGTGTTTACGCCTGCCACCGCCGATGCCTATTTTGAGCTTGAAGATGTTACCATTGGCATACAGTTTCACTGGCAGCGCAATGAGAAGCAAAGTTTCAGAGGCTCGCTTAGCATAATACTTGATGAGAACGGACTGCTCACAGCCGTGAACACGCTGGATATTGAAGAGTATCTGTGCAGCGTGATATCGTCTGAGATGAGCAGCACATCACTGCTTGAACTACTGAAAGCTCACGCTGTGATATCACGCAGTTGGGCCATGAGAAAAATCCTTGAACGCCATAAACTACAGACCGCACACTGCAATGATTGTAAAACAAATGTGAGCATGGACTCTGACGGCCGCCACATAGCATGGTACGGAGCCCAGCCTCACACTCTGTTTGACGTGTGCGCCGATGACCACTGCCAGCGGTACTACGGCAACACACGCGCCTCAGACCCTAAGGTGGCGGAGGCGGTCAGAGCCACTAAAGGCATGGTACTCAGCTACAATGGTGAAATTTGTGACTGCCGCTTTCACAAATGCTGCGGAGGCAGGACCGAGCGATATGACGTATGCTGGGAGGATAAGGACATTCCGTATCTGAGAAGTGTGGAGGACGATTACTGCGGCAGGGCGTCTGACGCTGTGCTAAAGCAGATGCTTAATGATTATGATTTTGCCACCAAAGGTTACCATGACTGGAGTTTACACTACTCCACAACAGAACTATCTGAGATTATACGAGAGCGTTCTGGCATTGATTTTGGCACGATAGAGGCGTTGGAGCCGCTCAAACGTGGTGACAGCGGCCGAATATATGAGCTGCGTATCACAGGTTCAAAGCAGACAATGGTTATTGGCAAGGAGCTTGAGATACGCAAATGGCTTTCAAGGAGCCATCTATATAGTTCCGCTTTTGATGTGGTGCGCACCCCTGACGGTGGGTTCACCCTAAACGGCAAGGGCTGGGGGCATGGCGTTGGGCTATGCCAGATTGGCGCAGCCGTGATGGCGGCGGAAGGGCATGGGTTTACTGAGATTTTAAATTATTACTATAAACACACAACACTGGTGAATCGGTGAACTGGTGAACCGGTGAACCGAAATAAAATTATAAATTCGATTCACCGATTAAACGATTGACCGAATAAACATTATTATCAACTATCAACTATGAATAAGAATAAATCCGGTTGGGCATGGGTGCCCACATTGTATTTTGCAGAAGGATTGCCATACGTAGTTGTAATGACCGTATCGGTGATTATGTACAAGAATCTTGGTCTTAGCAATACAGATATTGCCTTTTACACAAGCTGGCTCTACCTGCCTTGGGTAATAAAGCCTCTATGGAGCCCTGTAGTGGATTTAACAAAGACAAAACGCTGGTGGATTGTAGCAATGCAGAGCCTTATAGGGGTAAGTCTTGCCACAGTGGCTTTCACTCTGCCCACAAGTTTTTTCTTTCAGGCTTCTATGGCTCTGTTCTGGCTTATGGCATTCAGTTCAGCCACACATGATATTGCCGCTGACGGCTTTTACATGCTTGCCCTTAGTGAACAGGACCAGTCTTTATTTGCTGGCATAAGGAATATTTTTTACCGTATTGCAAGCATCACTGGCCAGGGACTTTTAGTGTTTGCCGCAGGAACGCTGATTAACCGCACGGGCAATGTTCAAACATCGTGGGCCATTATTTTTGGCATTACAGCGGCACTGTTTTTGCTTATCGCCGTATATCATGGCTTTATTCTTCCACGTCCAGCGAGCGATGATAGAAAGTCAATGCAGAAAATTGGCAATCTTTTCAAAACATTTTTTACCAAAAAAGGCATCTGGCTGGCACTTGCCTTTATACTACTCTACCGTCTGGGCGAAGCGCAGCTTGTAAAGATAGCATCGCCGTTTCTGCTTGACAGCCGTGAGGCAGGCGGACTGGGAATAACCACTGATGTGGTGGGTGTGCTATACGGAACCGTAGGTGTCATAGCGCTTCTGCTTGGTGGAATACTTGGAGGTATTGCTGCATCACGCAAAGGCTTGAAATTCTGGATTTGGATTATGGTGGCAGCGATGAACCTACCCAATCTTGTTTACGTATATCTGGCTATGGCTCAACCTGAAAACATCTACGTCATAGGCTCATGCATTGCCTTGGAGCAGTTTGGCTACGGTTTTGGATTCACTGGGTTCATGCTCTACCTTATACTGGTGGCACAGGGTGAATACAAGACTGCACATTACGCTCTCTGCACTGGCTTTATGGCGCTTGGAATGATGCTACCAGGTATGGCGGCTGGCTGGATTCAGGAAAACATAGCCGCACTGGCGCAAAACATACTACCCACATCAATGGGCGGTTACCCACTGTTCTTTATTTGGGTCTGCATCTGCACCATCCCTGGTTTCATACTTACGGCGATGCTGAAAATTCCTGCTGACTTTGGAATGAAGAAGTAAGTTTGGACCTTCTTTCACAAAAAGTAGAAGGGGGCTAAAAAGTCCTTAATCGTTGAGGTCGAGATCCTTATTCGGGACGAGCCCTCATCAACTCGTCGCTACGCTCAGGATGACGCTCACTGATTAAGAATTGGACTTTTAAGCCTCCTTCTTTGTTAGTTGTTAAAGCAGATTATCTGTGTGTGGTATCAAGGAAACGGAATGCAAGAGCCACCTCAAATGCGTGGTCTGGATTTGTGTTCACGTTTGTGTTAATACGAACATCGCCGCTCTTGTAAATCTCACTGTTCTGCATAAGTTTGTAACGAAGCTCTATGGTTACAATAGAGATGTCAAAACCTGTACCGCAGTCAAGACCGAATGTAACAGGCACTGGCTCTGCAGTGATGCTGTTTCCTGACGCATCAGTGTAAGTGGTCTGCTTGTTAGTGAGATGGAAGTTGAATGACGGACCGGCAAGCAGATACCAGTTGAAATTACGACTTTGAACCAGTCTGATACCAAACATTACAGGCAGGTTAATCCAGTGGTCTGAAACACGCTCTGTAGGCTGGAATGAGAGAGCACGGCCTATGTTCTGAAGGGTTGTCTCAAAATGATAAACAGCCTCTATCTGTGCAAATGCACGATAACCGAAACGGGTTGTAAGACCAACATTGAAACCGTATGTTTCAGTATCGTTGATTTTGAAACTTTGGTTATCATACTTCCACTCTCTGTTAAGACCTAACGTGGTGTTAAAACCAACTTTGGCACCAACACTGTACTGTGCCATAGCTGCCACGCTCAATAGGGACAACGTAATAATTGTAATAATTTTCTTCATAATTTTAACTTTTATTTACTTTTGCGGCTGCAAAGATACTGAATATTCCTTAAAAAACACCTTGACAATGTTAAAATGATACCGAATCATCATTTTTTTCAATAATCATGGACGTATCTGCTTCTGATTCGTAGATAGGTTCATCTGCGTTTTTGCGGTAGAGGGAAAAGCCATAGTCATTTACATAACGTACTTCACGAAAAGCTATGTTCATACTCCCAAGTACAAGAAGCAAGGAATCATTGCTATAGGTGAAAAGTTCTGACGGGTTGTTCATACAACCTGGGTTCTGCCGCACTCGTTCCTCTATAGGGTACTCCAGAACTTTGTCGCCGCTTTCTTTTGTTCTTATGGTTATCACGCCATCTGAAAAGCGCAGGCTGTAGGCATCGGGGAGGAGAATTGTGTATTCTCCAAGCTGCAACGGGAAATTACGCTCGCAATCTTTTTCCGGCTCACTGATGGAGTCTGGCAGATAATTGAAGTTATATGTGGAATAGTTCCACTTACCGTACTCTTTTTGAAAGTCCTTCTCACTCATGCCATAACGCACATAATGCTCCACATCGCTGAGTTCACGGTAACGCATACATAGCGCACTGTCAGCATTTATTCTCCTGACATCAACTGAGTCTATAAACATTCCCGATGCTGAATCAGCCACGCCAAGCTCTTTCATGAGGTTACACATACGTTTCTCCTGACACACCAAACCTATATGCGCTGCTGAAATCCAAGGAATATAGGTGAACACAACTATGGTGACACCCAGAATTACAGCCATGAGCTGAAGCTTGCAAATCTTGCGGAATGAAATCATAACCACAAAAAGCACCATAATCACACCTGCAAGCAGAAGATAGAAACGATCCTCTGTGAAGCTGTACTGGCTGATGCGGTATATGACACCAACCCAATACATTATTATTGGCGGTATGGCAAACCAGCCTAAGTTACCGTAAAACCAGTCATAATGACGTTTGGGCAGGATAAACTGGGCAAGGAAGCCAACACCTGCCAGGCACAAATAAACAATTACCATCCACGCTATGCCTCCTTTAGGCAGCTCCCACTCCACTGTTATCACGGCAAAATAGATATACATTATAGCTGCGTATATCACAAGTGCCGGTGTTAGAATGTAATTGAGAATGAACTGCAGCACCTTGGCCGGCTCATCAAACATATTGTCTTCACGGCTTATAAGAGTGCAGCAGAACTGCGGGGCGGTTACATACCACACAAACTGTGAAATATAGCTGTAGAAATTGTTTGGTGTGGTTATGTCAAATATATAGAACACCGATGCAAAGACTGAAAAAAGCGCAAGGTTCAGCAAACCGGCAATACAGAGTCCAAGCAAAGTTTGGGTGAACACATGCAAGGCATGGTACACGAATGTACGGTTATCCATACGCCTGGTGCCTACTATCAGCAACAAGCCAGACAAGAACAACATGAAGACATAGCCTACCTCTCCCGTCACCTTCAGGAGGTCAACAGCCATAAGGGGAAGGAACAGCAGATAGGACACATAGTACGCCACTTTATTCACCCTGCCCAGCCAGAATGACAGCACCACGAGCGGGATAAAAAACGGCAACGCTGTGCCGCTAATATTGCAGACCATTGAATGAATGTCACTATCCCAATGTGAGAATGCGGTGTTATAGGCTGCAACAAAAAAGAAAGTAAGCCCCAAGGCGAACTCTACTGGGAATCTCTTGGGGCTGACTGAAATTAAACGAAGAAATCTTAATAACTTTTCTTTCATTTTTCTTTAATGGTGAATCGGTGAACTGGTGATTCGGTGAATCGGCGAATCGGTGATTCGTATTAAATTGAATTTTGTGCAAACCGAACGCAGAAGCCAAACTTGTTTGGATTATGCTGAGGTGCAGCCAAAATCACGGGAACTACTTGAAATATCTATTATACAAGCCTTGGAAGCCTTGTCCGTGGCGTGCCTCATCCTTAGCCATCTCATGAACGGTGTCATGGATTGCATCAAGGTCAAGCTGTTTTGCACGCTTTGCAATACGCATCTTGTCTGCGCATGCACCTGCTTCTGCGTTCATACGTTTTTCAAGGTTGGTCTTGGTATCCCATACCACCTCACCAAGAAGCTCAGCAAACTTAGCGCAATGCTCCGCCTCTTCAAAAGCGTAACGTTTGAAAGCCTCAGCTATCTCAGGATAACCCTCACGATCTGCCTGACGACTCATTGCAAGATACATACCTACCTCAGTAGCCTCACCGTTAAAGTGTGCGCGGAGGTCATTTTTCATCTCATCATCTGTATCGGTGGCAACGCCTATAACGTGCTCTGTTACAAAACTAAGGCCTGCTGACTCATCAAGTACTTTGAACTTAGATGCTGGCTGACCGCACTGTGGACATTTCTCTGGAGCGGCGTCACCCTCGTGAACATAACCGCAAACTGAACATACGAATTTCATAATGTAAGAATAAAAGTATTAGTAATAAAGAAACACAAATTTAAGAGATTTTTTTGATAATTCAAAGAGCAAGCAACGTTTTTTGAATCTTGTATTGCAAAAGTAAGCGTCTCCACCCGCGGAGACGCATAGCGGGAATTTTGGAGCCAGTGGTGCGCAGAAGCCAAGCTTGCTTGGATTATGCCAACACGCCGCCCAAAAGGCGCTTGCGAAAGGGCCCATAGGGT
>ONEZ01000030.1 GCA_900316995.1 uncultured Bacteroidales bacterium
CGTACTTACAACTGAAGCCGTTGCGTGCAAAGACTGGCTCACTAACAAGGTGGACCGCTCTGTAACAGGCAAGGTGGCACGCCAGCAGTGCGCTGGTGAGATTCAGCTGCCACTTAATGACCTTGGCGTGGTTTCACTTGACTACACTGGCACAAGCGGTATTGCAACATCTATAGGTCACGCACCTGTGGCAGCGTTGGCAAGCCCAGAGAGCGGCTCTGTACTCTCTATAGCAGAGGCGCTTACTAATATTGTATGGGCACCTTTGAAAGACGGGCTTCGCAGCGTGTCACTCTCAGCAAACTGGATGTGGCCTTGCAAGAACCCAGGTGAGGACGCCCGCCTTTACAAGGCTGTGGAGGCTTGCAGCAATTTTGCCTGCTCTCTTGGCGTAAACATTCCTACAGGCAAGGACTCACTCTCAATGACACAGAAATACGGCCAGGACAAAGTTTACGCCCCTGGCACTGTGATAATTTCTGCAGGCGCAGAGGTGAGCGATGTTAAGAAGACTGTAAGCCCTGTTATTGTAAAAGACAACAAGACAGATATTTACTATATAGATTTCTCATTTGACAACTTGAAACTTGGCGGCTCCACCCTTTATCAGACCATGCAGGCTGTGGGCAGTCACGTTCCTACGGTTACCAACCCTGAGTACTTTGCAGATGCGTTTGAGACTATACAGAAACTCATTGACAAAGGTCTTGTTCTTGCAGGTCATGACATATCGGCGGGCGGTATAATCACCACCCTGCTTGAGATGACATTTGCAAACAAGGAGGGCGGTCTGAAGATTGACTTCTCACAGCTTGGCGAGAAGGATATCGTTAAGATTCTGTTTGCTGAAAACCCTGGCGTTTGCATACAGGTTAAGGATGGCAACAAGGTTGAGAAGATACTCAAGGATGCCGGCATAGGTTACGCCAAGATTGGCTACCCTGTGGATGAGCGCACTCTTACTGTTAAGAAAGACTCTGATGTATATACCTTTGACATTGATGAGATGCGTGACGTATGGCATCATACATCCTACCTGCTTGACCGCCGCCAGAGCGGTGAGCAATGTGCGCTTGAACGTTTCCAAAACTATAAGAACCAGCCACTTAAACTGCATATACGCAACAGTTTCTCAGGCAAGATGAGCCAGTTTGGGCTTACAAGAGTGCATGGAGAGAGCAAAGCCAAGGCCGCAATAATCCGTGAGAAAGGAACAAACGGAGAGCGTGAGATGGCATATTCACTCTACCTTGCAGGCTTTGATGTAAAGGATGTTCACATGACAGACCTTGCCACAGGCCGTGAGACCCTTGAAGATGTGAATATGATTGTGTTCTGCGGCGGATTCTCCAACTCCGATGTACTTGGCAGTGCAAAGGGCTGGGCAGGCGGATTCCGTTACAATGAGAAAGCTCGCACTGCGCTTGAAAACTTCTACAAACGTCCTGACACTCTGAGCCTTGGCATCTGCAACGGCTGTCAGCTTATGATTGAGCTCGGTCTTGTGAACCCAGAACATCCTAAGAAAGCTAAAATGCTTCATAACATCTCCCATAAATTTGAGAGTGAATTCATAGGCGTTGACATACCAGAGAACAACTCTGTGATGTTCTCAACGCTCAAAGGCAGCAATCTTGGCATCTGGGTGGCGCACGGAGAAGGCCGATTCTCACTCCCAATGCCAGAAAAAGATTACAACATTGTGGCAAAATACACCTACAGCGGCTACCCTGCCAACCCTAACGGTTCAGACTATGACGTAGCCGGCATCTGCTCTGCAGACGGTCGTCACCTTGCCATGATGCCACACCTTGAGCGAGCAATATTCCCTTGGCAATGGGCGCATTACGTAGAAGACCGCAATGATGAGATAACCCCATGGATGGAGGCGTTTGTAAATGCCAGAAAGTGGGTGGAGGCTCATATTTAATATGAACTTATTACAAATTTTTACAGAATTCTTCAAGATTGGACTGTTCACTTTTGGGGGCGGATACGCCATGATTCCCATCATTCAGAATGTTGTGGTGGATAAGCGTGGCTGGCTCACAAAAGAGGAGTTTGTAGAGATGCTGGCAGTGGTACAATCACTGCCAGGTCCTATTTCTGTGAACTCTGCACTTTTTATTGGCTACAAAACAGCAAGATTCTGGGGCGCACTGCTTGCCCTGCTTGGAATTGTAATACCCTCTTTTGTAATAATACTGTTCATTGCAATGGTATTCACAGATTTTATTGAAAGCCCGCTTGTAGCAAAGGCTTTCAAGGGTATAAGGCCTGCCGTGGTGGCACTTATAGCGGCTCCCATTGTTAATATGTACAGAGTGGCGGGCGTAAACATTAAGAACGTATGGATACCTGTGGCCGCAGCTGTATTGATATGCTGGGCGGGAGTATCGCCCGTGTGGGTTATACTTGGAACAGCTGTTTTGAGCATTGCATACGGTATGGCAATGGAGAAACACAACCTACAGAAAGGAGGTGCCAAGTGATGCTCTACTTACAGTTATTTCTCACCTTCTTTAAGATTGGCCTTTTTGGATTTGGCGGCGGTTACGCCATTGCAGCACTTATACAGAATGAGGTGGTGGATGTGAACGGCTGGATTACAGTGGCTGATTTTACTGACATCATGGCCATATCACAAGCCACTCCCGGTCCTATTGCCATAAACTGCGCCACATACGTAGGTTACGCAGCCACAGGCACAATATGGGGCTCCGCACTTGCAACGCTTGCCGTCACCCTACCCTCTGTAATTTTGGTGGGAATAGTTTCTGTGTTCTTCCTCAAATTCAAACAGAACAAGTATGTAACTTACGCATTTTCAGGTCTGAAGCCTCTTGTTGTGGGACTTTTAGCATCGGCGGCCATAATGCTTTGTAACCCTGAGAACTTTATTGACATGTACAGCTACGTGATTTTTGGTGTGGTGGCAGTGGCATCGGTGCTTAAAGTGAACCCTATAATGCTGCTCTGCCTCTCTGGAATAGCCGGCGTGCTTATATATTAAATTACCTCGATATGACAAAAGAGGAACAAATTATAATACTGCTATCCTGCCAAAAAATTGACGAGGAGGCCAAGAATGTATTAAAAGCGCTGGCTCAAGACGCTGACTGGGGTACCATTATCAAACTTGCCGCATTTCATAAAATAGATAATTTCATATATAGCAACGCCCGTACAAACGCTATAACTGATGTTTTTCCTGATAAAGTGGCGTTGATGCTGCGTACCAAATATTATCAGGTGTCAATTTTAAATACAAAACTGAAAGGCACCATTGAAAACATTGCATCGCTGTGCTACAATAACAAAAATAATGACCTTGGCGCACGCTACATGGGCGATGTGGATATAATGGTCAGAAAATCAGACCGTGACAGTGTTTGGAAGGCTATGCTGCATGGAGGCTGGAACTGTGACAACTGGCCAGGGTTCAAATCAAAATACCATGCTGAGCTCAGCGATGTGGAGTACAAGACCATGCACTACATCTACCGTGAGACTCCAAGCGGCAGATATTTTGCTGATATTCATTGGAAATTTTTCTGTGGTGAGGCTGACGATGCGGTGGCTGACCTTGCCTTTGAAACAGACAGAAAACTTGACGGTAACATCTATGTCCACTCCAATGAGATGCAACTTGTACATCTCTGCATGAACAACTATCTTGATTACACGCAGAACGGAGTTATTTTCATGCGTAACTTGTGCGACATCAACGAGTTTCTGCTAAGCCGCCCCATACGCTGGAACATGGTGGAGCAAATACTCAAAATGCAGACTTCTGACACCTCGATGCGCAGTGCCGTGTTGCTTGGTCTCAACTGCGTAAACAAGCTGTTCAGCACCACCATCCCCGTTCAGTATCAGAGTTCTGTTCTTGAAGGGCGTGAAATTACTCCAACGATGCTCACACACTGCGGAACCACACCAGGCAAACAGACATTCCGCCAGTCTATGCAAAAAAAATTCAAGACCCTTGGCAGCACGCCAAGAGTCTTAGGATTCATATTCAAGAGCATCTTTCCTGATAGAAAGTGGCTTAAAGGCTCATTTCCTAAAACAGCTGCGCCACTAATCTCCTATTGGAAATCAATGGCGCAGAAACATTGTTCAGCATGACGTGTTTGTATCGCTTGTAGAAAGAAATTGCAAAAAGCACCATGACATACAATGGTACGCCTCTCAGCTTTGTCTTTCCCCTAAATATGTAGCAAATGTGGTTAAGGAAGTCACTGGACTGACAGCCGGAGACTGCATCGATGTTAACATTATACGTCAGGCCAAAGCCCTAATGCAAATAAAGACTTTGACACTACAGCTGATTTCTGACAGCCTTGGGTTCCAGAACCAGAGCCACTTTGGCACATTCTTTCACCGCCATACAGGCCTTCGCCCTAAAGCGTTTAGGGCGAAACAGAAATAATACAGCACCTCACACATTTGCATATTTCACAAAAAAATAGTAGATTTGCAAAAGAATTGTACATCAAGGAGGAATAACCATGGCACGTCCAATCAAAGAAACCCCTATTCTTTTCGGTGATGAAGCACGCCGTTTTGAAGTGCAGATGCTTAATCCGCATCAGCTTTCAGAGGCACAGCAAGAACGCATCCAGAACGATTATGAATTTATGCGTACACGCTGCGTAAACTGCGATTTCTAAATATTGATAACCATGCCAAGTGTTGAAGTTCAAAAATTAATTCCTAAAATCAGGGCTTACTTTGCAACACAGCCTGTTGAAAAAGCCTATCTGTTTGGTTCTTGTTCGCGTGGAGAAGAGACACCAGATAGTGATATTGACATTCTAGTCACACTTGATTATACCAAGCCAATAGGCCTTAAATATTTTGGCATGATATGTGATTTAGAGAAAAAGCTTGGTAGAAAAGTTGATTTAGTTTCCGAGGATGGACTACTTCCTTTTGCCCGTCCATACGTTGAAAAAGATAAAATCCTATTGTATGAGAGAAGCCATTAGAGACGCTGGTCGTTTGACTCACATGCTTGAACACATTGATAGAGCGAACCAATTTTTAAACGGGAAAACACTGACAGACTTAGAGAACGATGCAATGCTTCGCTATGCCGTGGTTAAATGCATCGAGATAATTGGAGAAGCCGCCTATAAACTCACACTAGAGTTCAAGGACACACATCCACAAACACCTTGGCCAATAATCATCAAAATGCGCCATGTGTTAGTACACGGATACTATGCAATTCAAATGCCTATAGTATGGGATATCGTTCAGAATGACTTTCCTACCCTCCGCCCTCAAATAGATGCATACATCAAGGAGTTAGAGACGAAATAGAAAGACATAAAAAAACACATTTGCAAACATTTTTGCCTATGAAGAAAAACAAATAAAGGCGATATACATAATGAAATAGCGTTTTAGTTTGAAACTTGGGTCTATAAAAGCTGGACACTTATTGTAGACTTAAAGATATGCCAAGTGAACAAGCCAAAATGCCTGCGCTTGAGGCGTGGGCTTTGTTCATATAAATTTGGCATATCAGGTAGTCCAGCAAATCCTTAGACCCAAATTTAACAACATAGCACCACGCTATTTTTATGTGCCTATTTCACAAGTTTTGGTGCTAGCGGAACAAGCCGATAATCCGCACACAATAGTAGGCATCACCCTTAAAACCAAAAGACATGGAAACACTAACACAAAAACTGCACGACGGGCTAAAGCCTCTTTACGAAGAATTAATTAATCATTGCGGACCATATTGCGACGAGAGCATAGTGCCATTTATTGTGCAATGGGGTAAAGATTTTCCAACAGCAGAAAGAGATGGAATTCTTTTTGTTGGACGTGCAACTCATGGTTGGCACAATAATGATCATAACGTTGACAACCTATTCGATGGTGATAAAAAGATATTTAATAGAGAGGATCAGATGATATGGGCAAAAAACTACAACTCGGCATTTTGGTATGTAATTAGAAACGTGTCAAAACATTTTTATTTACAAGACGAACTAAACCATGTAGCATGGTCAAATTTATGCAAATTAGCCCCTGATGCTGGCAATCCTAACAACACCCTTTTCAATCTTCAACTACTTAATGCCTGCAATATACTTAATAAAGAGGTTGAGATTTTATCACCAAAATTCATTGTTATGATGACAGGGCTTGGCTGGGCTGAGAACTTTATTTCAAGCCTAAATGGCAACGAATGGCCATCTGACGAACAAATTGTAGCCGAGACAGTTTGGTCAGAGCCATACAAAGCCACTGTATATAAAATTGCAAACCGCTATGTAATACTTACTGAGCACCCTCAGGGTAAGGACGAGCAGTCTCTCATTAAATGTTTAATTCACCTTATCTCACAATTCAAAGAAATATGAAAAGATTAATTACTTTTATATTTATCATTTGTACTACAAGCTGTTATTTGTTTGCAAACGAGACTGGAAAGTGTGGTGCGAATTTAACATACACGCTTGACACAAAAACATTTACTCTTACCATTACAGGGATTGGTGAGATGTACGGTTGGTCATCAGAAAGAGATATTCCATGGTATAAAAGCAGGAGCTACGTTGAACATATTATTTTAACAGAAAATGTAACTTCTATAGGTTATAAAGCTTTTTATGGATGTCGTAATTTGAAAAGCATAAACATTTCAAAAGGCATAAAAACTATTGGGCAAAATGCATTTACTAATACAGCATTAGATTCAGTTGTGTGGGATTCTAACAATGTTCAATTAATCGACGATTATTTTTCACCACTATATGATGTAAAATCACAAATAAGAACTATAACTTTCGGTGATAATATTGATACAATACGAAGCCATTTTTTCAGAAACATGGATCATTTAGAATCAATCACAATCGGAAAGAATGTTGTTGCAATAGGTTCCAGTGCGTTCTCACAATGCACAAAATTAAACAATATAACTAATCTCTCAAATAAAATCTCAAAAATTGGTTATTCTGCCTTTCACAATTGTTCTTCTCTAAAATCATTTATTATTCCCAACGGAGTTAAAATCCTTGAAGAAGGAACCTTTGCATTATGTTCATCATTAAAGACAATCACAATACCAAACAGCGTAACAACAATTGAAGATAACGCTTTCAGCCAATGCACGTCTCTCTCAACAATAGAACTACCAGAAAGCATCACAACAATTAAAAACAGTGTCTTCAGCGATTGTACATTTCTCTCAACAATAAAACTACCAGAAAGCACTACATCCATTGGAGCATATATTTTCTCAGGATGTGATTTAATAACATCAGTTACAATTCCTCATAATGTCGAGCACATTGATATGAGAGCCTTAGATAAATGTTATTCACTAAAAAACATCGTATGGAATAGTTCTGTGATTCCAGCACCTATTCACGAATCGCGAAAAAACATTTATGGATGCATCCGTGATTCCATCGTATCAATAACAATCGGAGCAAATATTAAGACTATTCCTGATAGTGTATTTAGGGAAATGAAGAAACTCAAATCCATTACACTACCAAATAGTATTGAGTCTATTCAGGAATCCGCATTTTACCGATGTAGTTCACTGACATCAATTAACATTCCAATCAACACAACAACAATTGAAAAATTCGCATTTGGTGGTTGTTCTTCCTTAACAGAGATTGACCTTCCATCTAAATTAAACTACATTGGTAACGGTGCATTTGAAAGATGCTCTAAACTAAAAAAAATAGTAATTCCACAAGAAGTAACATCTATTGAAAATTATTCATTTTATAATTGCACGTCGCTTAAACACATAAATATCAGTCACGTAGAAAACATTGGGGAAGGTGCATTTGCAGGGTCTGGATTGGAAGAAATATCATTTGGATATCTAATAACAACCATCGGTATGTCAGCCTTTGCTGGATGCACCGCGCTTTCCAATGTACAAATACCTTATGGGGTAACAACTATTGAAACGTCGGCATTTGAAAAATGTTCTTCCATTCAATCTATAGTTATACCCAATAGTGTCACTACTATTGGCGATGGTGCATTTAAGGATTGCAGTTCATTAAAAGCCATCGCTATTCCCAATAGTGTCACAGGCATTGGATATTCCGCATTTGAAGAATGCACATCAATGGATAAATTAAGTCTATCTAATAATGTTAGAGTAATTCTATCAAATACATTTAAGGGATGCAGTTCCTTACAAGAAATCAATATTCCTAAAAACATTGAATCTATAGGAGAAGGAGCCTTTATGGGTTGTAAATCCGTAAAAACTTTCTACATCTCTGAAAACGTTAACTACATTCACCCAAAGGCATTTTATAACTGTTCTTCTATCGAGAAGATAATTTGTGAGAATGAAAATCCACCAACCGTTTCTAAAGATAAGTTTGAAATGATGCCTTGCTATAAAATTACTCTTTATGTGCCATATGAAAGCATTGATTTATACAAAAATGCAAATGGTTGGAAATGGTTTAATAAAATTTACGCATTATCTGTTGACGTTGAAGAAGCAAAAGCAGATAGTAAGCAGAATAAAGAAATAAAAACCATTGAGAATGGACGAATATACATTGTCCTACCCGATGGAACAAAATATAACACACTAGGTGTCAAGCAATAATTAACTCATTACGGAACTAAAGTTAACCTCTCTCACAGATTTTTACAAACTGAAAGTCGCTGCTTTCAGTTTGTAAAAATCTTAAACTTTCCTCCCACTTTAACCCACACTCCTGGCTGCTCCACTCCGCCGTAGTCATAGTAGTGCTTGTTTAGCATATTTGTAGCCTCCACGTAGATATTGAAACGGTCACGGTCATCCTGCCAGTATATTTTGCCGCCAAGCAGCCAGACAGGAGTGTAGTTCACTACATTATTAAGGGCGTCAGTATAGGAGCCGTTACGGTCACGGTAGCATAAAGTCCAGCTTGCACCCAGACCACTGTAAATGCCATGTTCCACAGTAAGCGTAAGTTTATGTTTGAGGTAATCAAGAGCATAACCAGAGACAAGCCCCCCTGCTTCCTTTGTCATCTGACAGTAAGAGTATGATGCCGCTACATTTTTCAACCAATAGCCCATCTTATACCCCACATACACCTCTGAACCCCAAGCATCCACACGTGTGTGATTCACACTGTGCCACATCTCCTCACCTGGCTGTCTTACCCAGTCTATAATATCCACGCCGTAACGGTAATAGGCACTAAGTGAAGCTGTAAAGCCTTTGTTACTCCACGATGCACCCACCTCTACCGTAAGAGCCTTTTCAGGCTTAAGATTTGGATTAGCAATCTGAGTCACACTTTTATAGTACAAATCTGTGAAAGTAGGCAGACGCACGGCACGGTTAAGGCTTGCATACACCTTACCACCCTGAAGGAACCTGTAGAGAAAATTGCTGTTGAATGAGAAATTGTTCCCGAACATAGTGTTATAATTGCCCGATGCACCTACCACCATTGCAAAATTTCCAAACACAAGAGACTGTTCCGCAAAATAATTCAAGTTAAAGCGGTTTTTCCCATGCGTAAAAAACGTAGTGTCGTTGGCAAAAAACACATGGACAGGCTTATCAAGTTCATCGCCGAGCACATTACTGAGAATATGCTCATTCCTAACCTCCACGCCAAAATCCGTATGGCCGTATTTGAAGTTGAAACGGCTCTTTATATTGCCTCCCACAACAGTAGTGCTGTGGTAGTTATGACCCTTATACCACGATGGGAAAGCCACTACGCCCTCACGGAAGAGCTCAAACCTATCATAATGAGCCCTACCAAAAACACTACTGTAAAGTGTCCATGATTTTATAGCCTTATCCCAGCTAAGCGACGCCAAGGCGGTTTTAGTATTCTCAAACTGGTCAGGATATTTCAAAGAGTAGAAAGAGTTACTTCCAAAGGCTTTTAGCTGCCCGCCAAGCTGAAGACTCCAATTACCACTTTTCGAGTCTTCACACAGCAAATGCGCAAAAATATTGCCGTATCTGTAATCTGTGTTCTTTTTGAAACCGTCCGACCCATTGTAGTCTCCGGTAACCACAGCACTCCATGAGCCCTTGTTAAGCTTTAACCTCAAATAAGGATTTATAAAGCCATATTGTCCCGTGGCCACACCTGCTGTAACACTATTCTCCTTTTTAGAATTGGTTACAATATTCACCGCACCACTAAAAGCAGTGAGGCCAAATGTAGATGATGATACGTTTTGTATTACATCCACTCTGTCAACAGAACTAAGACTTATTGGAATATCAAGAGTGGCGTGGCCTGTACGTGGGTCCGTAATATTCACACCATTAAGAAGAACAAGAACCTGGTCAAAAGAGCCGCCCCTCACAGAAATATCGGCTTGGGCGCCGCCCGTTCCCCTCTCTCTCACATCCACACCAGGCATGTTGCTAAGAATCTCATTAACGTTGTTTACCGGTAATAGCTGAATATCAGCAGATTCAACCGATGAACCAACACCAAACGTGGGGGCGGTTCTTGTCAGCAACGACGCTTCAACAACTGTTTCATTCAATACAACATTCTTTTCAAGTTCATCGGCAAGAGCATCAGGACTATAACCAAACATGAAGATGGCCATAGCAGCAACCAATGCGGCCACTTGCCCGCAAATTCCCGACTTACACAGCTGCTTGTCAGCGATATAGGACGCAACACGCCCTATGGTCACCTCGCTGTGAATGGACTTAAAGACCGCATAGCCGTAGCGGCTGAAACGGCGGAAACGTAAGACGTTTCTCCTAAAGTACATATTTTTCATAAAAATTAATTTTAACTCCGGGAAGGAGCCCCGGAAAACAACGTTAGTAAAATTGAGCGCAAATTTACTAATAAATTGTTTTAACAAATAAAAAAAACCTTCCAGCCATCTGTTTTTGAACAATTATTACTAAATTTGCAGTTTATAAGCGCAATTAGCACTAATACAATTTTTCTAATACTTTATAAAATCAATCCAACATGGCGAAAGAAAAGAAATTCTTGACTTGTGATGGTAACCAGGCAGCGGCACATGTATCATACATGTTCTCAGAAGTAGCTGCCATCTACCCTATCACACCGTCATCCACAATGGCGGAGTACGTTGATGAATGGGCTGCAGCCGGACGTAAGAACATCTTTGGCGAGACAGTCTTAGTACAAGAAATGCAATCAGAGGCAGGTGCTGCCGGTGCCGTACACGGTTCATTGCAGGCAGGTGCTCTAACCACCACCTACACCGCATCACAAGGCTTGCTCCTCATGATTCCTAACATGTACAAGATTGCAGGTGAGCTGCTTCCATGCGTATTCCACGTTTCAGCACGTACACTTGCATCACACGCTCTTTGTATATTTGGTGACCACCAGGATGTTATGGCTTGCCGTCAGACTGGTTTTGCCATGCTCTGCGAAGGCTCCGTACAAGAGGTTATGGACCTTGCAGGTGTTGCACACCTCTCCACCATCAAATCTCGTGTTCCGTTTGTAAACTTCTTTGACGGTTTCCGTACATCACATGAGATTCAGAAAATTGAGGCTCTTGACAATGATGATCTGGCTCCACTTATTGACCAGAAGGCTCTTGCCGAGTTCCGTGAGAGAGCACTCAACCCTAACAAGCCTGTAATGCGTGGTATGGCTGAGAACCCAGACCACTTCTTCCAGCACAGAGAATCTTGCAATCCATATTACAACGCTGTTCCTGAGATAGTTGAGAACTATATGAAGGAGATTTCTAAGATTACAGGACGTGAGTATGGCTTGTTCAACTACTACGGAGCACCAGATGCTGACCGTGTAATAGTTGCAATGGGTTCTGTTACAGAGGCCATTCGTGAGACTATTGACTACCTCACAGCAAAAGGTGAGAAGGTTGGACTTATAGCAGTTCACCTATACCGTCCTTTCTCTGCAAAACACTTCCTCTCTGTACTTCCTGCCACAGCAAAACGTATTGCAGTGCTTGACCGTACAAAAGAGCCAGGTGCTAACGGAGAGCCTATGTATCTTGATGTTAAAGAGGTTCTTTACGGAAAGGAGAACGCTCCGCTTGTAGTAGGCGGCCGCTACGGTCTCGGTTCTAAAGACACCACTCCTGCACAAATACTTGCAGTATATGAGAACCTTGCAATGAACGAGCCTAAAAACCAGTTCTGCATAGGTGTGGTTGATGATGTAACCTTTACATCGCTGCCTAAGAAAGAGGAGATTGCTCTTGGCGGCGAGGGTATGTTTGAGGCTAAGTTCTACGGACTTGGCGCAGACGGTACTGTAGGTGCTAACAAGAACTCTGTAAAAATCATTGGTGACAATACCAACAAGCACTGTCAGGCATACTTCTCATACGACTCTAAGAAGTCAGGCGGTTTCACATGCTCTCACCTGCGTTTTGGTGACAGCCCTATCCGCAGCACATATTTGGTAAACACACCAAACTTTGTAGCATGCCACGTACAAGCATACCTCAAGATGTATGATGTTACACGCGGTCTGCAAAAGAACGGCACATTCCTTCTAAACACAGTATGGGACGGTGACACCTTGGTTGAGAACCTACCAAACAAAGTAAAACGCTACTTTGCACAGAACAACATCACCGTTTACTACATAAACGCAACACAGATTGCACAAGAGATTGGCCTTGGCAACCGTACCAACACAATTCTTCAATCTGCATTCTTCCGTATCACAGGCGTAATTCCTGTAGAGCTTGCAGTTGAGCAGATGAAGAAATTCATTGTTAAATCATACGGCAAGAAGGGTCAGGATGTAGTTGACAAAAACAACGCAGCTGTTGACCGCGGAGGAGAGTACAAACAACTAACCGTTGACCCGTCATGGGCAAATCTTCAAGACGATGAGGAGGTTAAAAACAACGATACAGCCTTTATCAAGAATATTGTACGTCCTATAAACGCTCAGGATGGTGATCTACTTCCTGTATCAGCTTTCAAAGGTATTGAAGACGGTACATGGCAGGCAGGCACAGCCGCTTGTGAGAAACGTGGCGTAGCAGCATTTGTTCCAGTTTGGAATGCAGAGAACTGTATCCAATGTAACAAGTGTGCGTTTGTTTGTCCTCACGCTTGCATCCGTCCGTTTGTAATGGATGAGAAAGAGGCTGCAGGTCTTAACGCCGATATGATAGAAATGAAGGTTCCTGCACCTATGAAGGGCATGAAGTTCCGTATTCAGGTGGGTGTTATGGACTGTCTTGGTTGCGGTAACTGCGCCGATGTCTGCCCTGGCAACCCAAAACTTGGCGGTCCTGCGCTTAAGATGGTTCCACTTGAAGGACAGCTTTCTGAGGCTGCCAACTGGGAGTATTGCGTAGCTAACGTTAAGTCTAAACAAGACCTTGTTGATATTCAGTCTAATCCAAAGAACTCACAGTTTGCTACTCCGCTCTTTGAGTTCTCAGGCGCTTGCTCTGGTTGCGGTGAGACTCCATACCTGAAACTTATATCTCAGCTCTTTGGTGACCGTGAAATCATTGCTAACGCAACAGGTTGCTCATCTATCTACTCTGGTTCAGTACCATCAACCCCTTACACCACAAATGAGAAGGGTCAGGGTCCTGCATGGTCTAACTCACTGTTTGAGGACTTCTGCGAGTACGGTCTTGGTATGCAGCTTGCAAATGAGAAGATGCAGGCACGCCTTGTTAAGATAATGACAGAGGCTCAGAACTGCACCAAGTGCACAGATGAGATGAAGGCTCTATATCGTGACTGGATTGAGAACCACAACGATGCAGCCAAGTCTAAAGAGCTTGCAGCTAAGATTATTCCAGCTTGTGAGGCTTGCGGATGTAACTACAGCAAACAGATACTGGAGCTCAAGGGTTACCTTGTAAAACGCAGCCAGTGGATTGTAGGTGGCGACGGTGCTTCATACGACATAGGTTACGGCGGTCTTGACCACGTAATTGCATCAGGCAAGAACGTAAACATCCTTGTACTTGATACAGAGGTATATTCTAACACTGGTGGACAGGCTTCTAAGGCTACCCCAATAGGTGCTATAGCTAAGTTTGCCGCTGCTGGTAAGCGTGTACGTAAGAAAGACCTTGGTATGATTGCAACCACATACGGTTATGTATATGTTGCTCAAATTGCAATGGGTGCTGACCAGGCTCAGTGCTTGAAAGCTATCCGTGAGGCAGAGGCATACGATGGTCCTTCAATCATCATTGCTTACGCTCCATGTATCAACCACGGTCTAAAGAAAGGCATGGGTAAATCACAGGCTGAGGAGGCTGCAGCAGTTGCTTGCGGTTACTGGCATCTGTGGCGTTATAACCCAGCACTTGAGGCTGAGGGTAAAAACCCATTCTCACTTGACAGCAAGGAGCCAAACTGGGAAGGCTTCAAAGACTTCCTCAAAGGCGAGGTTCGTTACGCTTCAGTAATGAAGCAATACCCTGCCGAGGCTGAAGAGCTCTTCCAAGCAGCTGAGGACAACGCTAAATGGCGTTACAACAGCTACCTGCGTATGCAGAACATGCAGTACTAATATACTGCATATAGCATAAAGAAAACAGGGTGACTTGAAAAAGCCACCCTGTTTTAGTATAAAACCAGAAAAAAAATAAACTAATCAAGAAGACCAGTGGAGAAGTAACGCTCCATACGGTCTGGCAATACAGTAACAATAGTCTTGTCAGCTCCGTACTTCTTAGCCATCTGCATTGCAGCCCAGATATTGGCGCCAGATGAAGTGCCGCACATAAGCCCTTGTACACGGGCAAGACTGCGAGTAGTATTTATAGCGTCATCATCGCTAACCTCCACCACTTCATCAATCATCTTGGTATCAAGAATTTCAGGGATAAAGCCATCACCAATACCCTGTATCTGATGCAAACCAGGCTCATCACCAAGCAGAGCAGACACATCTTTAGGTTCCACCGCCACAACCTTAATGTTAGGATTCTTTTCCTTCAGGTACATTCCAATACCCTGTAGAGTACCGCCACTGCCAAGCCCCGACACAAATACATCAATAGGACGCTCCATCTGCCTCTCAATCTCAACAGCAGTGGTCTTATAGTGAATCAACGGATTATGCTTATTAGTGAACTGCTGCGGCATAAAACCATTACGGCCAAGTTCATAAACAATACGCTCAGCCTCCTTGACACTACCGTCAATACTCTTTTCAGCAGGAGTAAGTACAAGTTCAGCACCAAGACATTTAATGATTTTCTTGCGTTCCTCGCTCATATTTTCAGGCATCACTATAATAACCTTGTAACCACGGCGAACGCCCACCAGAGCCAATCCTATGCCCGTATTTCCCGATGTAGGTTCCACTATAGTCATACCTTTGTGTAAAAGGCCTTCATTTTCCGCCTGAATAATCATATTCATAGCCGGACGGTCTTTAATACTACCGCCAGGATTAAGAAACTCAGCCTTAGCAAAGATATTAAACCCAGTGGTTTCATGTAGGCTAACCATAGGAGTATTTCCTATTAAATCAACGATATTGTTGTAGATCATATTTAGTTGAAAGTTGAAAGTTGAAAATTGACGTATTGATGAGCACAAAGTGCGAATAAAGTTGACGTATTGATGAACGAAGTGAATAAAGTTGAAAATTAATTTCGAGGTGCAAAGATAATACTTTTTAGTTGACAATTGAAAGTTGACAGTTGAAAGTTACGGAGCGTAAGCGACAGCGGTCTTCTGACCGCCGCGAAGCGAAAAAAATTAATTAAGGTGGCGGCATAGCCGCCTCTTAACAAGCACGCTTCTGCGTGCCGCGAAGCGAAAGGCTTGTGAGCAAGGCGAACAAGCTTGAAAAAGGAAATAGCCGCCTCTTTCAAAAAAGAAAGCCGTAACGCTTTTCAGCATTACGGCTTCTTGAAAGAGGCGGCTACCTACTCTCCCACGGGTGTGCAGTACCATCGGCGCCACCGGGCTTAACTTCTCTGTTCGGAATGGGAAGAGGTGGAACCCCGGCGCTATAACCACCTGATATGTCTCAAGGACTCTGAGTCCTATCTATGTCTAACAAACCAAAAACAGCAACACAAGAAAGAAAACCTTCAAAAGAAAGCTCGGGCTATTAGTACCGCTCGGCTTTGCCATCTCTGACTTTACA
>ONEZ01000016.1 GCA_900316995.1 uncultured Bacteroidales bacterium
GGTAACATTGCCAAGTTCTTCTTATTCTCCGTATAGTTTTGATGAGCAGAGTTATTCACAGTCTGTGGCTCCGTCTGGTGTTAGAGCCTCATCTGGAAGAATTTTAAGTTTAGGTGATTACAGTGATGTATATCCATGGACAGACCACTGTGCCACAGACTATCCTGGCCCGGAGAATATTATGGCTTGCCAGAATTGTGTGAATTTTGATTGGAAGCAATGTTCAAGTGCTTGCAGTGGAGATAGTGACTGTATGGACTGGTGTGATGAGATGAACTACAAATATCAGGGAGACTGCGGCCGCTCCCTGCCTCTTGATGCTCCGCTATGGTTCCTGCTTGTGATTGCCGCCTTATCCGTCACTCTGAGGGCTACTGCCCGAAGAGTCTCGCAAGCAGTGAGGAGAACTGAATGATTACGGTCTCAGAATCATGATGAGATGCTTAGGCGGTTACGCACCTTAGCATGACGAAGCACATTACTCTGAGAAAACAAATTAGAACGAGCATATTCATACCCGTGTTAAATCAATAGTTTTTTGTGAATCCCGCTACCTGAGGCGTCAGGGGCGGGATCAGCATATATTTATGGTGCTGAGTAGTTCCGTGCCAGCCTTGAGTGTGTTTGAGATGGGATTTTGGCATCGGGGTTGCAAAATAGTTGCCGCAGATTCTATAGAATTATGACACTTACTCCAGTCCTTGCGCTGGTTTATATTAATACATTTGAAATGACAGTTATTAACTTTTGCAATTTGCTCAGCTATTCGTTGCTCTTTCCAGAGTAGTCCTTTGTCAGTTTCAGTGCAAGTTTGTAGTTCCTCATCATGTACGCTACAAGTTGTTTCTCGTCTGAGAACATCGGTGATTTTCTCCGTTCTTGAATTTGCCGTATACAGGCTTCCGAATTCTCTCCTTGTGATACTGGTTTAGTATGTCATTAGGGGCTTATTGAACATCGAGAATTTCCCTAAACTCTTTAAGTTTTAGCACTTTAATTTTAGGAAAATCAATTGACTTTAGTTCATTAAAATGCTTGTCATCGCTTACTATGTAGTGAGCGTTAGCTGCAAAGGCGCAATCTGAAAATTTGTTGTCGTCCGCATCGCCTCCCAATAATCTCATTCTAAAATACGTAGTTATCCTCTCTGCATTAGGCAGTGACAATATAAAGTTAACCACTGCATTAGCCACATCTTTAGAATAGTGTTCAGATAAGATTTCTTCGTATTCAAGAAGAATCTCAGATGTATAACACATCGTGTACTCCTGCAAGAATAATTTACGCCACACTACATAATTTGCAGAATCTGGCCGTACAATTCTTATAAGTACGTTTGTATCTAAAACAACTTTCATTTATATGTGGTGTGTAGATTCTTAGCTGCAAAAGCATCTGTGTCTGCCACTGTAATATGCTTTTCCTCACAGGCCTTTTTCACTTCATTTTCAACCTCCTTGAAATAGAACTCGCACATAGCCATCTTTAGCTTGTCAAGCTGGCTCTTTGTACGATTATGCTCAAACATGCTCAGAAGGTACATTTGAGTCTCGTTAAATGGTGTTCTAAGTGTTGTTGCCATAATAAATTCTCCTTTCCACATCCGCAAAGATATAAAAATAAATTTACAAAAACTAATTTGTAGCATTTTGCGAATTACTTTTATGCGTGCGATTATTAACATAAATTAATCCACATACACTATTTAATGTGTTAAGCAATTTAACATTCACCAATCTTTTCCACCCAATTTCACACCAATTTCCACCCCTCAAAAATCTACAAATTTTGGCTGAAATTTTTTGCCCGAATTTTTTCAGTTTTTCCGTCATCCTGAGTGGAGCGAAGCGTAACGAAGGATCTCGCAAGCAACGATGTAATGCAACGACGTAAGAATCTCACAATGCAGCGATGCAAATCCCAAGCTGAAACTGAAAATTGGACGAGAATATAATTCAATGAAATATTATTAGGTGCAAGGTCATGAAATCCTATACCTAAAAAAATAACGATACAGAAATAACTTAAAACAAATACAATATGAAACACAAACTACAAAATTTATTAAAACATAAACTACAGTGGCTCCTGCTGCTGGCAGCACTGCTTGGTGTGAGCCATGGGGTGTGGGGTGATACCACATATTACCTGTTGTGGGGCACATCAAACAATCCTACAGAAATGGTAAGCAAAGGAAGTGTGACTGCATCTTCAAGTTGGGAGTGGACAATGAATGCTTCATTCCGCAGCGGCACAAACTACTACTTCGCTGTATCCACAAGTAGCACTTATACAGGCATAATATCAGATAAGAATTATAAAACAGATGACATTGTAGATGCTTCAAGTATATGCTCTGCACGTTTTACACAGTCATTTAATGTATCGGTGAACAATGTTTCAACCACCTATTATTTTTATGGAATTGCCTTCTCAAGTGCGCAGTCAACTATAAAAGTGACATTTGACGGCGAACACTATACAATATCAAATAGTTCAGATGCTGTATACTCCTTACGTGGAGAGTTTACAGGGTGGGAAGCCCGTGCTGTTACATTCTCAAAAAGCGGTGGCACATATACTGCAAGTATAGTTTTACCTGCTAATACAACCTATGAAAAATCAGATGATGGAGGTTCTACTGGGTTCAAAATATGTAAAAACGGAAATACGTGGTACGGATTTGACGGAACCATTACAAAAGACGATTATACAAGTAAAACATTTAACGACAGTCATAACTGCGGTATAACCACAAAATATGCTGGTACATACACATTCACATTTACATTAAGCAGCGGCAATCCAGTTGTAACAGTAACATATCCAACAGCTACGCCTACAGTGCCCACGGTTCGCTGGGGGCAGGCTCCTTATATTGACGGTTCAAAAAATATAAAAGCTACTGCTTACATTGCGGCACAAGGCTGTAACGGTACATCTCAGCAAACAATCTCAAATATAAGAGTTCGTTTCTGGAAAGACGGCGATGAAGAAAACGCCCAAACACTCACAACCGCCGACGGGACATACAACATAAACACTCATTATAATGTGACTGTCGCCGGGGTTACTACAATTCCAGCATCCAACAGTATACTGATGTCATGTGATTCTCCTACAGATATTTACATGGAGGTTGCGGGAAAAAGCTCAATAGGCTGGTCAGACTATAGTGACCGTGTGAAAATCCTCTACACTGCAGACCACAACTTTGTTATTACCACGCCTTGGAGCAAGACCTTCAATGCATGTAGCGCCACACATCAGTTTAATCTAACCGATATAGTTCTTCCAGAACCTGACAGCTTTACAGCTACCCTCGGAGGCTCCGATGTGACCACTTCAGATTTCAGTCGCAGCGGCGATGTCATAACATGGGAAAAGGCAGAGAAAGAGTCCGGTACGCAGTATAGTTACACATTCGCATTTGCTAAAGATGGATATGAGGACAGTCCACAAAAGACAGCCACTGTAAATCTGACATATTCCGCCACAGCACCAACTGCTGAAATTGGTGATATTGTTGCATCTGAGACATCAACCACACCATACGTGACAGTAACCCTTACTTCATCAATACCAAGCGAGGAGGGTATTGACCACATAGAGTGGTACGTAGATAAGGCAGACGCCAGCCGTGTGTTCCTTACACCATCTGCAGATACAGAGAGCTGCACATTCCGTGCGCAGCCGTACTATGAAGATGAGCATACCTACACAGTGTATGCAAAAGGTGTTTCAACAACATGCGGAACTACGGAAGAAAAGACCATTGAGATAACCGTAAATAATGACCCTGACACATGCAACCCATAACCTTAACAAATCAAACACTAATGAATATGAATGCAAAATATAATAACATACTTGGTCTTGGTAAAAGGCTTGCAGCTATTGTTTTGATATCTGTAATTGGTACGGCATTTTGCGGAGTGGCGCATGCAGATGACGGCACATTCCGTAAGTCATGGGTAACTATTTACTCCTCAGCTGCGGGTTCTGATGTAACATATATGTTAAACCCTGATTGGGAGAGTGGAGCATGTAGTGATGCTTCCTCATATACTAACTGGGACAACAACCATGCATGGGGTGTTTTAACCAGTAATGGTTTGTTTGTGAAATATGTTATGGGACAAGGATGGTCAAAAGACGGAATAGAACAGATAACTGATAATTCGTTTGTATTTTATTATAGGACATATCGTGTAGGGGGATCCGCTGGAGGTTGGAGTCAGTATAACATGAAGTACTATAAGTGCGAACATTCTAGTAACAAAAACAAATCCTATGCTGCAGGGACAAATAGCTCTGAAGGTTGTAATATTTCAATAGCGTCATCTACCCCTGGAAACTACCAATTTGAGTTTACCATAGTTATGACACGCTACTGGAACGGTGGTAGTGAGTCAAGATGTTTACCAAGCAATGCAATATGGGATGGAAAACAATCTGGATATAATTCAACTTTCACCGTCCCAGGTTTTAGCTCTGCATCATCAAGTGTGAATTTTGGCACTATCATGGCAGGTAGCAGTGAAAACCGCACCGCCAGCTACACTCACTACGGAACAGCATTGACTGCAGCTAAATATGCTATATCCGGCACAAATGCTTCAATGTTCAGCATAGACAATAGCTCAATTAGTGAGAGCAGTGTAACTGTAAAATTTACGCCACCAGCTGGTACAGCAGCTGGTACAAAAACAGCTACACTTACTATAACCGACCCGACAGTAAGCAGCCGTACACACGTCGTGACTCTAACTGGTAACGTATCTGCAGGGCCTGAAGTTCTCATTGGAGATGACCCTAAAGTGTCGGACGGTCCAGTGGTGAAACTTAGCGGTTACCTTAAATATTCAGCATGTACGCCTGTTCTAACCACGTACGGATTCTACTATATAGAGAAAGGCGGAGACAACTGCAGCAGCGTAACATCTGGTACCATAGTGTCATCAACAGGCGCACAGAAAGAGACTGGCGGCACATGGGAGTCTACCATAACCAGCGGGTTGAAACAGAACACAGAGTACTACTACAAACCGTTTGTAAAAGATGCTGAGTCACCATATCTGGTGTACACAAGCGATGACTGTGGCACATTCACCACAGGAGGTGGTTGTGATTTGCCTACTGGCGATGTAATATATTATACAATTGATGCGTCGGAAACAGAAAATCCGTGTACACTGACATTCCCTACATTTGAGTCTGCGCTTGCCAACCTTAAATCACACAATACAAACGGAGCGGATGACTACTGGTGGGATTCATCTCACTCAATGCTGAAGAAAAACATCGTGTTCCAAGTGGTCCCAAGTTCAAAGGGCTATGGAACATCCGGCTCAAAAATTGACTTTAGCAATATAAACAAGTACGATGGTACGTCATCTGTACCTACCAAACGTCTTACTATAGAACCAAAGACCGCTGGCACCAAACCAATAATCTACGGTCTTGACATGGAGAACTCACGCTGGATTACTGTGAATAGTATGTACATTCAGAGAGATAACACTAACAAGGGATTGAACTATTCTGCCATAATCCTAGGCTTGAATTCGGAGAATAACGCTACTGATGTGGGCAAGGTTGCAGATGCCGGCATAGAGTTTATAAACTGTGACATTTACGGTAAAAACTTCTGTTCAATACACGCACACGGCCTTGACGGCTTCTATATGGAGAATTGCAACCTTGTAGCTAAAGGTGACGATGACACAACTGAAGATACCTTTAACTGGGGTGCATCCATAAAGTTCATGAACTGCAAGAACATAATTCTGGCGCGCAATAACTTTAAGGGAGCACACGCCAATAACATCATTGCTCAGAACGTGCAGAATATGCTTGTAATGAACAATGTATTCTGGAATGATAATGCTGTTACACGAGGCAGCAATACAGGCTGGGACTACAAAGCATTTATCCGCCTCATAAAGTTTGGGCTTGACGATGAGGAGACCGCCCATAACGTAAAGAACATAGGAATGTACTATAACACATTTTATCTTGCAAATAGCGCAGATCATAGTGACAAGGTTGACTTCCTGATGTTTGGCGGCAAGTTCAATAAGTCTGGCACTCAGACTGCAAAATATTATGAATTCAACACCATTGATTTCATGTACAATAACTGCTACAGTTATGACACTGACACACCTGGCCGTCCTACAGATGGTGATTACACATCATTCTGTGGTCTGGATATATCATCTTCCACTCACATTAAGAGTAATAACTTCTGGGCGCACGCAGGTGGCACAGACTACTCAAGCAGCTTTGCCTTTGGTGCTGACCAGCACTATGTAGACATGTCTCTAACAGGCGGAATGGTGTGCGTTACCGCACCAAACACCCCAGAGGGTCTCATTATCAAGGGTACATCTCTGAATCTTGGAACAAAAATAGCCAATGATGTATCAGGTATGGGTGCGGAAAGCATCACAAATGACCGCAAAAACAAGGCACGTCCGCTGGGTGGCACTGGTTGGACATATGGAGCATATCAGCAGGCGACCTCAGGGGAAGTTGTTACAACAATAGTATGGCGTGGTTCCAATGACGGCTCTACAGGTAATATTTGGGATAATCGTAGTAACTGGGTTAACGCTGCAACTGGAGAGGCAATAACTTGTGTTGATGAACTGAGTGAGAACCTTAAAGTAATTATCCCTGCCAAAGATGACCCAACATACGGACCTATCAAAAAGTATCCTACAATACCTGCATGGAATGCAAGCAGCCGTGAGGCATTTGGCGATGAGGCTGTTTATGCGGGAACCGTTATAGTAGAGTCAAGTCTCTTTGCAAAGGATATAGAGGTGAACTATGGCGGAGCCATCATGGGTGTCGAGAACCTCAAGGAGTCAAGTGGAACATACCGCTATCGCAGCACACGCACACAGGTTACTGTAAAGCCAAAGGAATGGGTGCTTGTGGGCTCTGTTGTACGTCCGTTTGAGGATAAGGAGAAGGCGTTTGCTCCTACTACCCTTCCTAAAGACACTACGGCACGTAGCACGCAGTCTGGAGATTTCTATATGAACAATCTGCCGCACGTATATATGCAGCAGTTTACCGTTAATGAAAGTACTGGAGATGTGTCTTGGGGCTATCCGTTTACAGAACTTGACCAGCCTATTGCTGCTAACCAATGTTTTGCAATAATGGTGGCTAACCAGTACGGCCCTCGCAAGTTCCCTGCTAACGTCTACTATTCAAGATTAGGTCAGGAGGACCCGACAAAGAACGGCACCATATCACGTACGTCAAACCTTGTAGGACGTTTCATACATGAGAATCCAAGTCCAAGAATTGCGCTTGCATCAGGGTATAACATACTGAACAACTCATATCCTGCCTCCATTAGTTCAACAGAACTTGCCACTGCTCTTAGCAGCTTGCTGGGCTCAGACAACTATGAAATAAAGGTGTACAACTATACTAATGATGAGTGGTGTGACTATAGCACAGCTCCTGCAGAAGATAAGTTCATTAAACCTCAGAGCGGCTATATTATCAGAAACAAAACCACAGCAAACACGCTGAACCTTTCATCAAGCATCTTTGATGACACTCACAGCACAAGTTACAAGCCAGATTATAGGCGAGCCTATGACAATGCTGGTATAGTGCTTTACGTGCAGAACATTGTATCACAAAAGGGCAGCCGCATAGGCGTTAGCACTAACGGAACAAACTCAGAGAAGACATTTAACGCCTCTGTAGATGACAATGCGGAGCTTTACATAATTGACGGTGAGATTAAACGCTCAACACTGCGCTGTGATGACATGCAGATCGTAGTGCCACTGGGTGTTCGTAACAAGTCTGACAAAACCTATAGCATTAAGTTCACACTGCTTAGTCAGGAGGGCGTTGAAAGCGTTGTGCTTGAAGACCGCAGTGTAAGCCCTGTAGCACAGTATGACCTGCTTACAGATGTGGTACCCACATTCTCTGGTATTCAGCCGGGCGATAACGAGGGCCGCTTCTACCTCAACATAAACTATGCAACAGAGGGTGATGTGGAGATACCTACCGTAGTAGATGAGGCTAAGGATGAAACAAACAGAGAGTATGCTCTTGACATATTTGCAGTAGGTAATGTGGTTACAGTTTCAGCCAGCTCTGATGATGTAATTGAAACCATAACCATAACAGATATGGTTGGCCGAAGCACACAGCTCAAGCCAAGCGGCACAAATTACAGCCGTCATGAACTAGCAGTGGCAACTGGTACATATATTGTGACAGCCACATCAGCTAAGGCAACAGGAGTTAAAAAGGTTATAATTAAATAATTGTCCATAATAATGAAAGAACTAAAAAAACTAATCATACTTTTTGCCGCCATCCTGGCGGCAGAGGGAGCCTTGGCTGTAACACTACCAAGTACGTCATACATGCCGTCTTCAGTGGGTTCAGAGGCATACGGTGGTGGAGAATCAGCAGGAGAGTTGTTCAGTACCGCCACATTCAGTATTCTTGGAACATGGGGAGAAGACTGCTCCGCAGGGACCAAAGACCTGAATCTATGTCAGGATTGCTGTAATGAGAAAGCCTACGGAAGCAAAGGCTGCTGCCCAAACGGAGAGTGTTCCGCTGAAAGAATGGCGGAATGTGACGATTTATATAACACCTGTGCCAATGACTGTGGCCGCTCCCTGCCGCTGGACGGTAGCGAGTGGGTGCTGATACTTATGGTACTCTTGGCTGTGGTGGGGAAAAAAGAACTGTTAATCAGACTAAACAAATAGAAGATCCATGCCTACCCCCAAAAACATAATATGTATTACTGAAGATAAAAGGCGTCGTAAATCAAAAATTGTCAAAAAGCTTCTCTCAACTTTTTTGAGTTATTGGGATCCTGTTGAAAAACATGAAGTGTGGGCCGATGAAGTGTGTTATAACTTTATTATAGAGAGTGTAAAGATTTCTATAATAGACATGTCAAGGCCGTACCACTTACATTTGGGAGTCTTAAGAGATGCAAATGAATGGGGCGCAGATGTGATTATATGCAGTTCATATCATCATCATCATAGATGCTCGTATAATACAGATGATTTCAATGAGCTGTTAGCAGATTTTGCTGATAGTCATAAATACAACATAAACTGGTTAACAGAACCCGTTGAAGATTCGTTTGAATATGAGGATAATGCAGGTGATGACAAGGAAGAATCATTAACAGATAGTTTTGTAAGGTTTATAATTGACATTATAGAAGAGAAGTATAACATCTCCATATCTGGCAAGTGTGTTATTGATTCAATATTAGTAGAAGAAGGTTCTGATCTTTATGATAAAATACACAAAGAGGGTAATGCTCTTGAGTTTTTAACATACAAGAAATTTGGGAACACAAATTTAGTATATAGACTAGATAAGGGCGATGGCAGCCCAGGACGACAAGACCACATACATGTGTTTTACAAGAATAATCAAATTTTTGCCATAAATAGAGATGGATCGCCTCATGATGGCAGCAAGTATAAATTAAATAAAAGACAGATGAGAGCCTTAAAGGAATTAGGATTCAAATATCCTGAAGATGGTATCTTAGAGTGTATTTGTATGGTAGGGTAGGTTTACAATATCAAATATTTATAAACATATGAAAAAATATATAATTTGTGACACAAACGCTTCAAATTATGGGAAAACTACATCATTGAAGGCAGCCATTAAGAGCATTGAGAATAAAGGTCATAAACCAATTGTATATAGAGTAATAGATGGAAATGATTTATATGCACAGTTTGTTATTGATTCCGTAAAGATAGCATGTATAACACAAGGAGACCCTAATTCACACCAAGGGGAACTATTATATGAATCATTTGCATGGGGAGCTGATGTTATAGTTTGTGCGGCAAGGACAACTGGTGAAACTTTCTATAATATATACAAAACAGTTTACAATGGAAATGTCGCAGATTTTTCAGCTTATACAAAAATCTTTTTACGTAACCCATATCATGATTATGGAGTAACGTTTTCTCAATCTGAATATAATACCCTCGGCAATGTGTTCTCAAATGAGATTATAGAGTTGATTGAGAGTTTTATGTCAATAAAGATATAACAGGATATCGTAATAAAGTGAAAACCAAAAAAATCAAATATATGAAACGCAAGATTTTTAACACATTAAAACATAAACTACAGTGGTTGGTTATAGCTTCTGCACTGCTTGGTGTGAGCCAGGGGGTATGGGGATCTAACGAGGTCCACGGAAACTTTAGCGGCTCGTGGGCAGACACTGATATTTCAAGTATGACTGCTAGTATCACCATGAATGCTGGCACATATCAGTTTGGTATAAGATACGGAGGAACTTGGTATTCGAAGACAAACTTAATAATAGCAAGAAATAAAAATGTAACAGACCAGGATCTTGAAACAAATAACGGCAATATTACTTTGAATGCTGACGTATCAGGTACATATACTTTTAAGTTAAAGGATAACAATGGTAAACCAAGGCTTTCTGTAACCTTCCCATCCTCAGGCTCAGTAGACTATGTTCTTGTTGGCGATGCTGCTCTTAATGGTATTGGATGGCAGAATACTAATAGTAACCTTATCATGTCAGGGACACCAAAATCCATTACATTCTCTAATGTTGATGCGTTGCCATCTGCCAACAACGTGAATTTTAGAATTGTTCCATATAATACATGGGAAACGAGTATAGGATGGAACCAGTGGGATGGTGATACTTCTGATTTGACAAATACTAAACTGACAGCAAAAGGCTCTGATAATAATATCAAAATAGCAACAACTTCCACTCTAAATATAACTATAACATACAATGGATCATCCATTCATGTTGCAACAGAAGTCCCTTGTACCGCCCCAACAGAATCAAATTTCACGGTATCAGGAAACACTCCTACTTACGATGGAACTGCTAAAACGGCTACGGTTGCAAGTAGTAATATAAGCACGTATGAACCTGCTTCAATAACTGCGGGTTATGGAAGTTCATCAAGTTCCACTACGTTAAATAAAACAGATGCAGGCACGTATAATGTTTATGTTACTGCTGCAGGTGCTGACGCAAAAGGCACATATTGTGAGGTAACATCGCCTATAACCACAAGTGTTGGTACTTTAACAATTAAAAAGGTTGAACCTACAAGTAGTAATAAAGGGACTCTATTTGACATTACTGTTCCTAGTAGTTCGGCATATACGGGTACAGCAAAGACGGCCACTGTAAGTTGGAAGACAGCGTATCAAAACTGTGGTGCTATTACGATAAAATATTATAATGGTAGTACTCTACTTGATGGTGCACCCGTAAATGTGGGTTCATATACGGTAAAAATATCTGTTGCAGCTGGCACTAATAACAAAGCTTCTGCATCTGAGATTTCTGTTGGAACATTTAGCATCACCAAAGCAAATCAGAGCACAGCAGTTACAATATCAAACAGCGGCACTCAGTGTATACCAAGTGCAGGTGGAGACGTTGATATTTCAGCATCTGGTGGTAATACGTCAGAAACTATTACTTATGCAGTAGTTGGAGATCCTGATGATGGAATATCCCTTAGCGGTAAAAGAATTTCCGCTACTAAAGCAGGATCCATTACAGTTACGGCAACCCGCCCTGGAGGTGCAAATTATAATGATAAGACATCAATTAACTATACGTTTACATTTGTTGTAACGCCAACATCGGTGAGTGTGACACCAGCGTCTCCTGTTACTCATACTTTGCCAAGTAGTGTGGCTACACCATCTGTAACCCAAAGTGCAACTGCTACACATACTGGTAATCAGAATGCTTGGACACTATCGCCAAATTATTCTTCTGTAAATACTATCAGTGATGCAAGTGCTACTAACCCTACTTTGACGTTTAAGCGTGAAGGTGTATATACTGCAACTGTAGGAGTGGGATGTAAAAACACTACTGACGTATCTAGCAATAGTGCCACAATCACCGTGGAGCCTCCTCTGACCATCTATCTATCAGGAAAATTAGTTTCATCTGCACAAGATGCTTTTGGAGATAATAATTTTCCTATGACAAGAACCGCAGGCTCTTATGTTTATACTCGTAGATTTAACGCAGTTGCCGGCAGCAGTGCAACAATAAGCAGTAGAAAATTCTCGTTGCGTGAGTCGAACTCATCGGGCCAGGCTGATTATCTTATACCTAAGTACGCTAAAGTTACTTATACCAACATTGCTACGACTGGAAGCAATAATGACATGTATACCACTGACATAACATATTCCGCTGGAAATACTCTTGAAGTTCGGGCTGAGTACAAAGGCTACAACTCATCAGAGAACAAGCCAGAGTGGGATATTTCCATTGGGTTGGTGTGTGATGCCCCAGATAGTAAAACCATAAGCATTAGTAGCGAGTCTATATGTAGAGGTTCTGATGTAAGTGTTGTGGTTAACAGCTCCCAAAGCGGCTACATCTACACTGTGTATGATGCAGGCAATACTCAGGTTGGCACAACCACTGGTGACGGCACCAATAAGAGCATATCTGTAACAAGACCAACTGAAAGTACCACCTATACAGTAAAGGCTAAACAGGCAGCCTCTTGTACACCTACAGAAATGGCTAATACGGTAAGTGTTACTGTAAACGATATTCCTACGTTTAGTCCTACAAGCGGTATTACACAATACCTGCCTGTAACGGTAACATCTACGGCTACAACTCCAGCTTGGAGCTTTACTAAAGTATCTGGTAGTGCAACTGGTGCATGGCTTTCTAATACAGATGAATCTGTTACTATTTTCAAAGCGCCTACAGGTACATACACAGTGTCTGACGGAACTTGTGCCACTGGTACAATTACTATTTCTAATGATACCGAAACTTGTGATTAATAAGGCAAATGTGATGCAGCTGAGCTAAAACGGCTGATTCTAATAGCAATTTTAGGCTGGCACCTCTCAGTGTCAGCCTTTTGTTTTAAAGAGTGGTGGCATCGGGGTGAGAAGAAAAATAAATTTGGAGATTTACTGTGTAATGCGTATTTTTGCCTAAAAGATATTTAGTTTATGTCAAACATTGCGCTTACACAGACATTTGGAGTCTATTTGAATATTCCTAGAACAGACAGGAAGCTCTTCAATGAACTCGTTAAAAAATTTGGATGGGTGTCTGAGACACGAGAAGATGTTCTAAGGGAGTTTCTGGCAGACCGTCCAAATGTTAGTGATATAACAGAAGGTGATATTATGGATGAGGTTAAAACTGTACGTTATTGCAAATGAATCTGATTATTGATTGCAACGTATGGATATCGTTCCTTTTGGGTTTTCAAAAGGAACTTTTTTCTCTTATCCTGCAAGATAGCAATATAGATATATATGTTTGTTCTGAGCTTATAAAAGAGATTCATGAGGTTTCTGAACGTCCTAAGATTCAGAAATATTGTAAACATGGTGATGTTGATAGGCTGTTTAGAATAATTAAATTGTATTGTAAATTCTCTGACATTCGAGATATTGCGGAGTCTGACATCAGAGATCCAAAGGATTTATATTTGCTGTCTCTATCCGAAACTGTTCATGCTGATTATATCATTACTGGCGACGCTGACCTGACATCGTTAGAGGAACATAAGGGTACTAAAATACTTACTCTTGCGGAGTTTTTGCGTCTGTAACTAATCCCCCCCTCACCAATACTCTGCGGAGTGTGGATGAGGGGGAGATTATGTGTATGAGCTGATAATAGTATCGGGGTGGAGAAAATTTGGAAGGTTGGAGTATTTATTGTACTTTTGTATCGCTGCCCTACGAAAACTCATTTAATTCATTTATCAGTATTTGTAATTTATGATTGAATCAAACCGCATTGAGTTCAAGAGGGAACTAACAAAGGAATTAGATATTGAGAAAGAAGTAGTGGCATTCCTTAACTATAAGGAGGGTGGTATAATATACATCGGGGTAGATAACAATGGGAATGTTATTGGGGTAAAAGATATAGATGGTGATATCTTAAAGATTAAAGACCGTATACGTAATGGGATTTCACCATCTCCAATGGGTCTGTTTGATGTTACGGTTGAAAAAATTGAAGAGACTGATGTCATAAAGATTTTTATTGCAAGCGGATCTGAAAAACCATATTACAAAACGCATTATGGGTTGTCTGAAAGAGGTTGTTTTATCAGAATTGGAACGGCTGCAGAACCCATGACAACACAACTGATAGAGAAACTATATTCCACAAGGGTCAGGAACTCTCTTAAAAACATTCGCGCGCCTCGTCAAAACCTGACCTTCAGACAGCTTCATATTTATTATGAGAGTAAAGGGTTGCAGTTGAATGAACAATTTGCATCCACGCTTGATTTGCAAACTGCTGATGGCGACTACAATTATGTGGCATATTTGTTAGCCGATGAAAACAGTAATTCTATCAAGGTTGCCAAATATGAAGGCAAGGATAGAAACATTCTAATCTCAAATAAGGAGTTTGGATACTGCTCGCTACTGAAAGCAACAGACCAGGTACTCGAGAAACTCAATGTTGAAAATACCGTTAAAAGTGAAATAACGTACAGAAAAAGAATTGACACTCCACTTTGGAATGAGCGTGCTATGCGTGAGATAGTTATTAACGCGATGGTGCATAATGACTACTATACAAATGAGGTTCCGCCTAAATTTGAGATATTCTCAGACAGAGTTGAAATAACCTCCGCTGGCAGGCTGCCGATAGATATGAGTCAGAATGATTTCTTCAGTGGTATAAGTTCTCCAAGGAACAAAGAATTAATGAGAGTATTCCGTGATGTTGAGATGGTTGAGGCGTTAGGCTCTGGTATGCGACGTATCTTGGATGTGTATGACCGTTCTAATTTTGTTTTCCTCGATAATTTCATTAGAGTTGTAATCCCATTTGCATGGTTGCCGTCGGAGAATGATAGGTTATCTGAAGGGTTGCCTGAAAGGTTATCTGAAGAGTTATCAAACACGGCAGCAAACATACTTCAAATGATAATAGATGACAACCACATAACAAAAATTATGCTGGCAAAAAAATTGGGTATATCCGCCACTGCAGTTCAAAAACACTTGAATAAACTAAAATCTAAACATTTAATTAAGCGAGTAGGCTCTGCCAGTCATGGGAAATGGGAAATAGGGTAATGTTGCCAAAAATGGTTGGTGATTTGCATTAAAAGTGGAGTTTTTTTCTCCCAATATGTGATGCGTGGTTCATATATGACAATAGTTCTTCTTACCAGATTAACCTTATTGCTGAAGGTGCTTCGGGATTGGTAAGACAAATTAATGACCAACAGATATTCAAAAAAATACAGGATTATGAGCGAACAGCAAATAGATGAACTTAGAGAAAAACTGAATAGAGGTATTGCCTTGTCAAGAAAGCGTTTGATAGAGGAGACCAAACGTAATGGCGGTTCATTGGTTATTGCAAGGGACGGTAAAATTGTTGTTCTTAGTGCAAGTGAACTTTAGCTTGCTCCAGAAACATCTCCCCCTCACCTATGCTCTGCGGAGTGTGGATGAGGGGGATGCTACTTCTTGCTGCTTGCCATAATTTTCAGGCAGTCCTCGTATGTGAGGGTGGCAGGGTCGGTGCCTTTAGGCAGTTTGTAGTTCACTTTGTTTTTGCAGAGGTAGATGCCGTAGCGGCCGTTCAGAAGCTGCAAAGAAGGGTCTTCAGTAAAGGTTTTGTACACCTTGTTGGCATCAGCATGGCGCTTCTCGTTGATTATAGCCTCCGCCTCCTCAATGGTGACAGTTAGAGGGTCCGAACCCTTAGGTAGAGAGTAGAACTTCCCGTTATGCGCTAAATATGCACCGTAGCGGCCTATGGCTGCTGTAACGCTCTTGCCTTCAAACTCACCCACAGTGCGAGGCAGTTTGAACAGTTCAAGCACCTCCTCAAGGCTGACGCTCTCAATAGACTGGCCCTTCTTCAGGCTGGCGAACTTAGGTTTCTCCTCATCCGATGCGCTGCCTATCTGCGCCACCACACCGTATCGTCCAATCTTTACGGAAACAGGGCGGCCGCTCACAGGGTCTGTGCCAAGCATGCGCTCGCCCACCTTGTGCTCCGCCTTCTGTTGTAGAGATTCTTCAATCTCCTTGTGGAACCCTTTGTAGAAGGTGTCAATAGTCTTCTCCCAGTTTGCCTTGCCTTCAGCCACCTTGTCAAGGTTCTTCTCCACATCGGCGGTAAAGTTATAGTCTATAATGTCAGAAAAGTTGTTAGAAAGGTAGTCATTTACCACTGTGCCGGTGTCAGTAGGCAGCAGTTTGCCCTTCTCGGCTCCCACGGTCTCACTCTTCACGCTCTCCTTGATCTTGCCCTTGCTCAGTAAAAGTTGGTTGTATTCACGCTTAAAGCCCTCCTTATCGCCTTTCAACACGTACTCACGAGCCTGTATTGTGGATATTGTAGGGGCGTAGGTTGAAGGACGGCCTATGCCAAGCTCCTCCATCTTACGCACCAGCGATGCCTCTGTATAGCGTGGCGGACGCTGCGTGAAACGCTCAGTGCACTCTATCTTGTTGTATGTCAGGATGTCACCCACATTCACAGTAGGCAGAATCTTAAGGTCCTGCTCCTGCTCGTCATCGCTGCCCTCTTTATAAACCTTTAGGAAACCGTCAAACTTAATTACCTCACCCACGGCTATAAACTTGTACGGGGTGGCGTCTGATGTGAGGGTTATCTGTGTGCGCTCAATGTCAGCGTCTGCCATCTGGCAGGCAAGTGTGCGCTTGTATATGAGGTCATAGAGGGCTGCCTCCTGGCGTGTGCCCTGTATAGTGTGGTTGCTCATGTATGTAGGGCGGATGGCCTCGTGAGCCTCTTGTGCGCCCTTGGATTTGGTGGTGTAGCGGCGCACCTTGCTGTACTCAGCTCCGTATGCCTCCACTATCTCCTGTTTGGCAGTGTTTATTGCTAATGATGACAGGTTTACAGAGTCAGTACGCATATAGGTTATGTGTCCGTTCTCATACAGGTGCTGGGCTATCATCATTGTCTGCGCCACTGAAAAGCCAAGTTTGCGTGACGCCTCCTGTTGCAGCGTTGATGTGGTGAATGGTGCTGCCGGCGAGCGATGCGCCGGTTTGGTGCTTATATCAGCCACCTTGAATTTTGCATCTTTGCAGCTTTCAAGGAATGTCATAGCCTCTTTCTTGGTCTGGAAACGGGTGTCAAGCTCTGCGGTGAGTGCATCGCCGGCGGCGGTGGTTATAAGGGCTGTAACCTTATAGTAAGCGTCATACTTAAAGTTCTTTATCTCACGTTCACGCTCCACTATAAGCCTTACCGCCACGCTCTGCACACGGCCTGCTGAAAGCTGTGGCTTAATCTTTTTCCATAGGATAGGGGAGAGCTCAAAGCCCACTATACGGTCAAGCACACGGCGTGCCTGCTGTGCGTCCACCAAGTTAAGGTCAATGGTGCGAGGCTCCTTTATGGCCTCCAATATGGCTGGTTTTGTTATCTCATGAAAGACAATACGGCTTGTGGTGGCCTTGTCAAGCCCTAACACCTCTGCAAGGTGCCACGCTATGGCTTCTCCCTCACGGTCCTCATCGGATGCTAAATACACCTTGTCAGCGCTCTTCACCTGGCTTTTCAGCTCTGATACAATTTTCTTCTTGTCGGACGGAACCTCATATATAGGTTTGTAGCCGCCGTTAGAAAAGTCAATGCTTATATCTTTGGTTTTAAGATCACGTATATGCCCAAAACTTGACATCACATGGTAATCACTCCCTAAAAATTTCTCAATAGTCTTAGCCTTGGCCGGAGACTCAACAATAACCAAATTTTTCATATAAGTTGAAAATTATTTTAAACTCCTAAACTCCCAAACTCCTAAACTCCTAAACTCCTAAACTCCTAAACTTTAAATAACTTCAATCCCTTGCTCTGCACAAAGTTTGAGTGATAGCTCTTTCAGCTTGAACTTCTGTATCTTGCCGCTGCCTGTTAGCGGAAATTCTTTCACAAAAAATACATACTTTGGTATCTTATAGCGGGCTATCTTGCCTTTGCAGAAATCCTTGACATCGTCTGGGTGCATGGTTACGCCCTCTTTAAGTATAATAAAGGCGCCCACCTCCTCGCCGTATTTCTTTGATGGTACGGCTGCCACCTGAACATCGCTCACGCCCTCCAGATGGTACAGAAACTCCTCTATCTCACGTGGGTAGATGTTCTCACCTCCACGTATAATCATATCCTTGATGCGGCCTGTGATGCGGAAATATCCGTCCTCGTCCATAACGCCAAGGTCACCTGAATGCAGGTAGCCGTTCTCATCTATAACCTCTGCTGTGGCCTGCGGGTTCTTATAGTAGCCTTTCATCACGTTAAAGCCCTTGCAGCACATCTCTCCTTGCACACCCACAGGGCACTCCTCATTGGTCTCAGGGTCCAGAACCTTTACATCCACAAACGGATAGTGGCGGCCCACAGTGGTGCAGCGGCGCTCAAAGGTGTCATCAACCGTGGTTTGTGTCATGCCCGGCGATGTCTCCGTCAGTCCATACACGCTGGTAATGGTAAGGTGCATCTTATCGCAAACCTGACGCATAAGCTCCACAGGACAGAGGCTGCCCGCCATGATACCTGTGCGCAGGCAGGTGAGGTCAAACATTGGGAACATAGGGTGGTTCAGCTCCGCTATGAACATGGTAGGCACACCATACACAGCGGTGCAGCGCTCCTTATGTATGGAGGCAAGCACCACAAGCGGGTCAAACTTCTCCACCATAACCTCAGTACAGCCGTGTGTAAGGCAGTTCATAGTGGCAAGCACCACTCCAAAACAGTGGAACAGAGGTACGCACACGCAGAGTTTGTCCTCTTGTGTGAACTTCATGTTCTCACCAGTAAAAAATCCGTCATTAGCTATATTGTAGTGGGTTAGCATTACGCCCTTAGGGAAACCTGTGGTGCCGGAGGTGTATTGCATGTTCACCACATCGTGGCAGTTCACCTGTGATTTGGCATCGCGGAGGCGCTCATCACTAATAGATTTTCCAAGTAACAGAAGCTCAGCGGTGTTATACATACCACGATGCTTCTCTTGACCAATATAAACAACATTCTTCATGCGTGGAAAACGCTCGCTCACAAGGTGCCCGCGCTGGCAGGTTTTAAGCTCAGGCAGCATCTTATAGGTCATATCCACGTAGTCACAGTCCCATGTGCCGTCTATGATGCAGAGCGTGTGCATATCTGAGTTCTCACACAGATACTCAAGCTCATTCTGCTTGTAGTTTGTATTTACCGTAACGCACACAGCACCTATCTTGGCGCAGGCGTAAAGGAACGTAAGCCAGTCTGGTACGTTGGTGGCCCAAAGCCCCACATGGCTGCCACGCTCTATGCCTATGGCAAGCATGCCTTTGGCAAGGTTATCCACACGCTTGTTAAACTCGCTCCATGTAAAGCGCAAGTCACGGTCAGAATATACTATGTATTCCCTGTCAGGGCTAACCTCAGCCCAGTGCTCAAGCCAGTCACCGAGGGTTCTGTTTGATAATTCACTCATTTAAGTTTAGGAGTTTAGGAGTTTAGGAGTTTAGGAGTTAATTTTGCTTTCTAAGGAAATTAACATTGCTCTTATCTCTCCTATTTCATGGTTTAATTCATTAAATTTATCACAGTCTATATAGTTTAGATCCTTTGCTAAGAGTATTTGGTATTCAAGTTCATTAGCTGAACCCAAGGAGATATTAAGGAAATTCAGGAATACAGAGTTTGAGTTTCTTCCTACTCCCTCTGCAATATTTGTAGGAATAGAGTAAGCTGAACGCCTCATTTGAGAGCTAAGTCCATATTTTTCAGAGTCAGGGAATGATTCTGTTATTTTATAAATTTTAATAGTAAGGTCATGAGATTTACTCCAAACCTTTAACTTCCTATAACTCTGCATACTCCCAAACTCCTAAACTCCTAAACTCCTAAACTCCTAAACTCCTAAACTCCTAAACTCTATTGCGGTGCGTAAACCACTGCAAGAATCTTTGCATTCTCATTGCTGCCGGAGCATACAAGGTGCTCCACAATGGAGTCATAGTAGATGCTGTCGCCCTTCTCAAGCAGGTACTGGTCACGGCCGTAAATTATTTTAACCACACCCTCAAGCACATAGATAAACTCCTCGCCCTCATGTGATGATAGAATCAGTGTGTTTGTGTCAGCCGGCTCAATGTTTATAATGAACGGCTCCATGGAGCGTCCAGCCTTATGGCTTGCCAGCGATGTAAAGTCAAGATGTGAGTTTGAACGGCTCTTGGTGTTGGAGGTGCTCATGCTCTTTTCAGCACTGCCTGCACGGCAGACTTCAGGACCAAGGCAGTCACTGTCATCAAGGAATGTGCCAAGCCTTACGCCCAACGCACGCGCAATTTTAATAAGCGGTGAAAGACCTGGGATATTTGTGTTGTCCTCAATCTGTTTTACCAAATCAAGCTCCAGACCGCTGTTCTCTGCAAGAGTCTGCAAACTTATGTTTTTGCTCTCACGGATAGCCTTAATCTTCTCACCTACAAGTTTCTTTATGCCCATATTATAATAATGTGTCTAAATTCGGGGGGCAAAATTACAACAAACAACTACACAAAACAAAAAAATCTTTGCTTTTTGTTATTTTTTACTTTATCTTTGACACTTAAATACTTAAAATCAATTAAAAGTCAGGATTATGAAGAAAACCATTACCATTTTAGTTAGTATAGCCTTGCTGCTTGTAACGCTTGCCGCATGCAAGAAACAGGAGGCCACACAGGTAACAAAGTTAGAGTTCACCTCCAAAAGCTACTCCATCTCTGAGCGGGGTGATATGAATATGAAGAAGGCTCTTGTGTTTGAAACATCGCCGGCAGAGGCGGCCGCTTCACAAAAAATAGTTTGGACGGTTAGCGATGAGAGTGTGGCGGAGATGAGCGGCAATTACCTTATCCCTATAAAGGCAGGCACAGTTAAAGTTACCGCCACAGTGCTGGGTGCAAGCGCCAGCTGTGAGGTCATAATAGAGCCAGTGGCTATCACTAAAATTACTCTGAGCACGGATGCTCCTGAAAGACTATATATTGGTCAAAGCGCCTTGATTTCATTATCGGTAGAGCCGGCAGATGCCAATAAGGAGAATGTTTCCTTAAGTTATGACTCAAAGGTGGTGGATGTAGATAAAACCGAGAGTGGAGATATTAAGGTTACAGGCAAAGCTGTAGGAAATGCTGTTATTAAGGCTTCATACGGATCTGTTGATGATGCCATTTCTTTTGACATTGCAGTAAATGAAATCACAGCGTTAAAGCTCTCTTCTGAGGATTATATTATCACAATTGGCTATAGTAAGGTGCTTGAACCTGAAATAACAGTTCAAGACCCGCTGGCACCGCCTACATATCCTAAACTGTTATGGGAGGTTACAGCTGGAAGTGAGTTTGTAAAACTTGATGAAAACGGAAAACTTACTGGTGTGGCTGCAAGTAACTCTGTAATGATAAGAGTGGTGTATGAACATGACAAGAAGATACTGGATGGGGCCCGTGTCAAGGTTGTTAATCCAAAGGATATTACATCATACACAATAGAGAGAGAAAAGAGCTTTGTAAACTATGGCGAGGACATAAAGGTTTACATAGCATCCTATACTCCGTCTGATGGTAACATCGAGGCAATTACGTGGGGGGCGGACTCCCCTGTGGCAAAGTATGAAGGTCTGTATAATGATGGCAGACCATACGCTCTGTTCTCCACGCATTACTTAGGCGGCGGCGATGTGAACGTTATTATTAGTTCTCAGAATCCTACTACACATGAAAATAAGTCTGTTACTGTAAAAGTGAATAAGAGTACTCCAGACTCCTTCAAACTTACATCTGATAAGAGCTTGTATTACGTTGCTTCTGATATAACAAAGCCGCTGTTCTGGGCTAAAATAACATATTCTCCTGCTGAAATCACAGACCCATACGGAGAGTTCACTCTCAGTGCTGAAAAGTATAAAAGCAGAAGTGATAAAACCAGCAGCACGCCTACTGATGAGATAAAGTTTGGTGACAAGGTTGTAAATGTGGACGGCAGCATATCGGTTCCTGTAACTTGTACAAACCCTGAAGGGTGGACATATAAGATTAAAGCCACTTCATCTACCGGCTATTTTTCTTACAAGGATATTGAAATTGTTAAAAAACAGTAAAATCACAACTAAGATAAACCAATCATGAAAATTCTGAAACTGACATTTGCAGCAGTTGCTGCTCTATTGCTTACATCGTGTCTTACAAAGGCCATACTGTCAACCGTGGTTGTAGATAAGAAAACAGCTGAGGTAAGGGCTTACGGAGACAGGTTCATTGTTAACGTGAAGTGCGCTGTAACAGTCAAGGTTACAGTTGATTCTAAGGCTAAGGACTGGATTCATGTATCAGACACCAAATTCAACCCAGGTCTTGGCGACGGTTATAATCTTGAGGTTATCACAGATGCTTCAACTTATAATTATAAGACTTCCGGTGTTATTACAATTGCCATAGATGAGGAGTCTTTTGCAGAGGTGAAGGTTGAACGTGAGGCTCTTGATAAATATGAAGTGCACGATGTAGAGGGGCATACTTACGGTGTGGCCTTAATTAATGGAAAGTACTGGATGACAGAAAATCTTAGAAGTATGACATACGATACCAAGAGTGAGGCGCGTGGGCAGAATATTAGAATGGTTGAAGACGGTACTGGCTTTACAGGTAAGGCGTGTACAGACCCTTCACGCCTGAGTGACCTTGGTACAATGGAGGGCTATAAGAACCGTATGGGATACCTGTATAACTATCTTGCTGCTATGGGTCTTACTGCTGATGAGGCTTTATCTCAGGATGAAGGTGAGTATAAAGGTGCTAAACGCCAGGGAATCTGCCCGAATGGTTTCCGTCTGCCTACAAGTACAGAGTTCTCCTCTCTTAAGCAGTATGTGGACAATCAAGCAGGAGGAAGCACTAAGGGAGGCAAGTGGCTGAAAACCTCAGTAGGTTGGGATAGCTCTGTAGGCAATGGTTCAGACGGCTGTGGCTTCCGTGGATACCCTTGTGGCGTTTATAAGGATGGCACTTATAATAAAAAACCGGGTTACCGCACCTCATTCTGGGCATCCACCTCTCACCATGTAGGTGAAGGTTACCAGTCAGGCAGCTATAAGTGGTGTATGGGTCTGCCTTCTGTTAGCGGCACAAATGACGTGGTAGTTGAAGCCGGCCACTATGAGAGTGAAGGAATGTCAGTAAGATGCGTTAGAGAGTAGTTGACAGTTGACATTTGACAGTTGACATTTAAACTCTTAACTCTTAACTGAAAAACAACCATGAACCGAACAATAAAAACCGTATTTTCTCTCCTGCTTGCAGCCATGTTATTTACTGCATGCAATGAGAAGACCACCGAACCAAACGGAAGTGTAAAAACACCTACAGATTCACCTACAGAGCCGCCTGTGGTGGAGGCTGATTTGCCAAAGGCCGACGGCTCCATTGATGAGATAGGCGTTAAGACTTTAGCCACTGGCGATGTAAAGACTCTCAATAACGTTGAGTTCAAAGTAAAGGTAAGTGACAAGGCTGTGCCCAAGGAGTGTGGTATTGCATACTCCACAAACCTCACAGACTTAAAGCGCAAGACAGCATGGCGCAAGAAGGCTCAAGTAACCAAGAGTGGAGATGTCTCTATAAAACTTGACCTGCTCTACTCCGGAGCCATCTACTACTATGCGGCGTATTCCATCTATGAGGGCTCATGCTACTACGGCGATGTAAAATATTTCACCACCCCTAAGAACAAAGTTGGTAATTACATTAACATGGGGCTCTCTGTATATTGGGCGGACCGCAATCTGGAGGCTGACTCTGAAACAGGCGCAGGCAACTTGTACCGTTGGGCGGAAGTTATTCCTGCTGGCAGAACCAGTGATATGTATTCAAAAAATCAGATATTAGATATGTCAGACATCACTGACACTGAGTACGATGTTGTGAAACAGACATGGGGTGGACGCTGGAGGCTCCCTACTCAGAAAGAGATGGAGGATCTTGCATGGAAATGTAAGTGGGAGATTGTTACTCTTGAAGGAAAGAGAGTTGCCAAGGTTACATCCAACATTGATATAGAAGAGCCCCCGTACATCTACATTCCTCTTTGTGAAGTGGAGTACATTGGCGAGGATGATGCGCATGGTGAATATTATCCAGTTATCAAGAAGGATTCGGAGAGTGTGTATCTTTTGACCGGCACTCAGGTGGAGAAAAATGACTGGCACCCAAACGTTATGAGCGGCGATATTATGAGCTGGTGCTATGCACTTAGTTATTATGAAATTGATTTTGAAAATGAGAAGGCACCAAGTGTAGATATCTTTAACTCCAAGAGCAGCATCTACTGCGTAAGACCAGTATATGTTCCAGTGATAATCAATTGACAGTTGACAGTTGACAGTTGACAGTTATAATAACTTTCAATTTAATACGATTCACCGATTCACCGATTCACCGATTCACCGAATAACCAAATAATTACCATGACCCGAACATTAAAAACCGTATTCTGCTTTTTATCCTTTTTTGCTCTTGCGCCGTTCTCTTATGCGCAGGAGAGTGAAGAAGACTATGCAGAGGAGCCTGCCGTCAGGGTGGTGAGTGTGGAAGAGGTTATTAACCCCCATACCGCCGATGCCAGTGACTATGTGTCTGATATGGCTGGAGTCTTTACGCCAGAGCAGGAGAGCCAGGCTAACGCCCTCTGCCTGCGTATGGATAGTGTAGCCAAGATACAGACATTGGTTGTAACAGTGCCTTCCATTGGCTATGAGGATCCGTTCCAGTATTCTGTGGATTTATTTCAGCGCATAGGAGTGGGAGATAAAAAGACAGACAGAGGACTCCTTATATTAGTTGCAGTGTCAGACCATAAATGGGAGATACGCACAGGTTATGGTCTTGAGGGTCAGTTCACAGATGCTATATGCTCATACGTGGGTCGTAACAAGATGGTCCCCAAGTTCAGAGATGAAGATTATGCAGGAGGTATTATAGATGCGGTTGAATACTTTACAACTCTTTCCACCGATGAAAAGGCGCTGGAAGAACTTAACATGGAGTTAAAGAGTGCGGAAGACAGGCTAACACGTGATGACCTTTACGGCCTCTGGATTATGATAGCTGTGCTCCTTCTTGTAACATACGGATCTTACCGTGTAATGAGAGTGGAAAAAAAGAAGTCTGATGATGCTTCCAGCGATGTGGCGTTACAAGATAACACACTTCTCACTAAATGGACCAGCGGTGAGCTGATGATACCTCAGAAGTTTAGCGTCACCTCAGTTTACGGAAGTGTTACCAGAGTGGAGCAGGCAAAGAATAGCGGCATAAAGTATTGGGACAAGAACAAGCCTACAAGATGGCTGTTATACTATGCTATTCCGTCATTAGCCACTGGCGTTGTATGTGAGACTTCACAGAGTATGGAATCTCTACTGTTAATGATTCTCCTTTGCAACACGTGGGCTTCATTAGTATATTTTGTGTCAAGGTTTAAGATGGTTGGACGTGCTGTAAGCCCGTATGAGAAGCATCGTGTATATGATGAAGGCGTTTTCAGTGGCAAGGCGTTTGTTTGTATGCTGCTTGCTCCGTGGGTGGCAATACCGGCGCTCATATATGGTGCTGGAGGACGCAGAAAGTACAAGAATGTGGGGCCTGCATGTCCGGAGTGTGGCTGTGATATGTTCAAATGTGAGCAGCAGGAGGATTTGTTGCCACTGCTTGATGAACGAGAAATAACAGAGAGGCGTATCAGGAGTAATAAGTTCACCCTCTACAAATGTGCTAACGGCCATAGCATGATTGACATTGAGCCTGGAGACTCCTCATACATAAAGTGCCCTAAGTGCGGTGCCAAGGCATCTAAGAAGAATAGTTCAAACACAATAACTGTAGCTACATACAGCCATTCTGGAGAACGTGAGGATATTTACAAATGTGAGCATTGCGGAGGGAAACACTCTGTGCTTGTAGTTATTCCAAAACGTACGCGTAGCAGCTCAAGCAGCAGTGGCGGTGGCAGAAGCAGCAGAGGCGGTAGCTACGGCGGCGGCTCCACAGGAGGCGGCGGCGCAGGCGGATCATGGTGATTATTTTTTTGTTTTCGCCTTGAAAGTATAACTAAGAACTACCTGAAGCTGGTTTATATAGGTTAATGCCTTGTAATCCAGCTTCAAGTCTGTATTAGAGTATTTTTGGTATCCGCCCATGTCTGAAATTCCAAGGTCATATACTGCACATACGCTAAAGTCCTTGTAAGAGAATCCTATGCCAAACCCCCATGAGGCGTCAAACGGAATATACTTATTCTCCCAATCAAGTTCTGCGTAACTCTTTACGCCATGGTCTGTTATGGTTATGCGGCCTGAATAGTAGTCTGTGTGAACCTTGTAGTCAACATCATTGGCACGGGAGAACCTTACATCGTCTGTAACCATGGCTATGCCTATGTTGAACTTTGGTCCTGTCATAAGCCAAAGTTCCGTGTCTTTCTTAATCTTGAATGTGTATGAAAGACGCAGAGGCAGCTGTATTCTGTAGAGTTGTGTCACATAACTGGAACTCTCATAACTCTTTTTATACTCGCTTATTCTCTCATCACGCTCTTTCTTAGTGTCAAAAATAAGACCGCCTGTGGCAAGGAACACAAACTGTGCGCCAAATCTCAGACCCAGTGACGGAATTTTGGTAAAACGGTAGTCAAATGTAGGACCTACGTGGAATCCGTGCATCTGTGGCAGACGATAGGTGGCAGTGATGTTCTTATCCTGTTTCTGGGTGCGGCCGTTGATGTCAACCTCATCGTATGTCTCTATAACTTTATCGTGCTGGTATATTACGTGTGATACGGTTGTTGATTCCTGCTTTGATGCGTTCTGCTCTGTAGTTACAAAAAAAGAGCGGAGGTGGGCAAAGTCATAACCTGCCTCCAAACCAACATGCAACTGCCCTGCGTATGCAGTAACGGTTGCCAAAACCACAAGTGCTGATAATATATGTCTTCTCATAAAACGAATATTTGGGCGCAAATTTACTAAAAAAGTTGCTTCCTATTGTCAAAAAAAGTTATAGGTTTGCGTGTCATAGGTGGAAAATTGACATTTGACACGTTTTCAACGCTGTCTGTAACTATTTCTGGCGTTACACGCAGCCTGGCTCTAAAGTGGTCTTTGAGGTCCTTCACAGGGTCAAACGGCGGCTCGTATTTAAGCCCCACGGTAACTGTTACATTGTCAGTCTCAGTATCGTTGGTGTCAACAGTAATATAGTAACCAGCCACATAATCCACGCTGCTTATAACGTCAGCTATTGCAGGCGGATAGAGTGTTGTGCCCTTCAGTTTTATCAAATGGTTCTTGCGCCCCACTATAGGTGATATGCGTGGAGTGTTACGACCGCAGCGGCACGGCTCATAGTGCATACTGGCCATATCACCCGTCTTGAACCGTAGCAGAGGCATTCCCTCCACACCAATGGTTGTAACCACCACCTCACCCACGTTACCCTCTGGCACTGGTTTGCCGTCCTCCCCTATAATCTCCACAATAAGCAGTTCAGGGTGCAGATGTCCCCCGCACTGGTACTGACACTCAGGGAATGTGGCGCTCATCTCTGTAGAAGAGTAAGTGGCGTATAGCTCCACGTCCCATTTCTCCTTTATCTTGCGTCCGAGTGAGCTGAGGCTGAAATCCTGGTTCCTAAGGCTCTCTCCAATGCCTATTATGCGTTTCACACCAGAGTTATGGTAGTCTATATTATGCGTTTCAGCATATTGTATAAGGCGTAGGATGAATGACGGCACGCACATAAGCGTGTCTGGCTTAATGCGGCGTATAGTGTCCCATTGCAGTTCAGGTATTCCGTTTCCCACACGAATTACACCGGCGCCTATCTTCCTAAGCCCCAAAAAGTAGGCAAGACCAGCCATGAAACGCTTGTCAAGAGTGGTCATAAGCTGCACTATGCTGTTTTCTGTAACCCCTGCGCAGCGGAATGACAGCTCCTCATTATAGGCAAGACGCTGCAAGTCCCCCTCAGTGCATACAAATGTAACAGGGTCTCCTAATGTGCCTGATGTGGTAATGTAATCCACAATCTTCTCTGGCGGCACACATATAAACTCACTGCCATGTATTTGCAGGTCAAGTTTGTCTGTAAAAGGTATTTTCTGCAGGTCTTCAAGGCTCTTTATGGCGGCGGGATCAATGCCGTTCTCCTTGAACATCTTCTTGTAGAAAGGAGAGTTTGCGCTCAGGTATGCCAAATGTTTAGCAAGCTCCTTCTCCTGAAAAGCCTTAATCTCCTCAGCCGATGCAAACTCTATATTGGGATTCTCCATAGCAGTAACTTTTGAAACTGCAAATTTAAGAAATAAAATGGAGATTTGCCGGTATGCAGGCTGTATTAAGGGCAGCTTTAAGGTTATTTTCCACCCCGATGCGGGCATAGACCTCCACCTTTGGGTGAGTGAGCGCATAAATCCACCCCTTAACGCCCACGCCGTCATCGTCAATGTGAACAGCGCCCCCGTCAGGAGCTGTGTGGCACAGCTGCTCAAGGGCGTTTGCATCGCTGAGCTGCCTGTAGGCTATCTCACGCACCTCACGGCATTTAAGCGCATATTTTTGGCGCAGACAGGGTATAAAGAAGCGTGCATCCTCAAGTTTTGCGCAGAGGCGCTCATACCTCTCAGAGTAGGTTTTGCGGAACATATTGGCTGTCTTGCGGAAAGAGATGTCATTATCTACTTTAATACTGTCTATATCAATGCGTTCCATAATCTCCACATAGAATGAGCCTTTGCGCAGGAGCATCTCTGTTTTGGGCAGTACGTGCCAGAATCCGTGAATCATAAGAGGCAGAATATCCAGCCCAAGGTCTTTTGCCATGCGGAACGCCCCTGGACGGAACGAGCCTAAAGCCCCGTCAGTGGTTCGTGTACCCTCAGGAAAAATCACCACAGAGTAGCCTCTTTCCACTAAACTCCTCACTTTGGGCAGGTTGTTGTCATAGCCAAACGATGCTGGATAGAACTCCCCGTAACGGATAAGTCGCCTGAAAAATATATTGTTCCAAACCCAGTCATTGGTCATCATAACAATCTTGGGGCTTAGTGACAGAATGGCCATAATATCAAGCATTGACTGATGGTTGCACACAATGATTGCAGGTTTGTCAAATGTCTCACCCGTGGTGTTGTTTAGCGTGAATGTGGTAAACGGAATGTTTTTTATGGCAAAATTTGCATATCCTTGAAGCATTTTGTGGAACTTAAGCCGCTTCTCAGGCGTGTCTTTCCCAATTGAAAGATATACATACGCCCATAAGGTGGCGAATATGGCTGGCACGGTGTAGCATATAAAAGCTAACACCGATGTCAGTATTTGCTCAAATGTTACAGGCAGCTCTCTCTGCACCCCCCTTTTCTGTGTAAGCAGCCTGTATAGGTAAGGCGGCACTATGAAGGTTGCCAGCACCACGCATATCATGCCTATGGCGGTCACATTTGCAAGTGAGCGCATGGCAGGGTGCTGTGCTGTTATTAGGGTCACTATGCCGGCAAAGAGCGTTGCGGCCGATAGAGTTACAGCGTTCTTGTCAACCTCCAGCATACGGCTTCCGTAGGTGTTCTCCTGCATAAGACCGTCCATTATAAATATGGCGTAGTCATCGCCCAAGCCAAATATGAATGTGGCAAGCACAATGTTCACTATATTGAAATCTATACCTGCCAGTGCCATTATGCCTAAAATCCACAGCCAGCTTATGGTCATAGGCGTAAAGCTTATAACCGCCGCCTCAGCACTGCGCATAGAGAGCAGCAGGAATGCAAAAACCACAAAGGCGCACACCCATAGCACATAGTTAAAATCATGGTTAAGGTTTGCCATTGCCCTTTGAACCAATGATGTCTCCACAGGGATTCCGTACGGGGTGAGCATATCAGCATCAATGCTGTTGTTTTCAGCCTCAGCCCTTACAAGTGCGTTCACAGTGTCCCGTCTCGCCTCCCAGAATGTGTTCCACTGTTCAGTACGGCTCTGCACATCTTCCAAACGGTAAGGCATCACGCTCTCAAGACAGCTGCGCTGCTCAGGCGTCATGTATGTAAGATGCTGCATATTAGCGTCAAACTTAACATCGGAGGAGAATACGCCCAACACTAATGTAACTATTGCAGCCACTATAATCACAGCCCTGTTATGCTTTATGCGCAGGGTGCCTAAATGCCTGAAAACAGGTGGCGATAGAGGGCTTGGCTTGGTGCCAGGGGTTATATGCGGCATAAAAACAAGTACAAAAAAGAGTGTGCCTACGAGCGCCAATGCTGCAAACAGCCCAAAGTCACGCATAGCCTCAGCGTTCAGGAACAGAAGGCTTATAAAGGCTGCTATGGTGGTCAGGCTCCCTATTGATAGCGGCCTTGCCAGCTCCTGCACTGTGGCGCGGTGGCTTCCGTTAAACTTCAAGTGCGTTATATAGTGAAGGGAGTAGTCTATGGCTATTCCAAGTATTATAGAGCCGGCTCCCACCGCAATGGCAGATACAGACCCTTTTATCAGGTATATGACAGATAGAGAGAACAACCCGCCAGAAAACACTGAAAGTGAGATGAATAGTAGCGGCTTCACACTCTTGTAGTATGAAATAAGCAGAATAAGAATTATTACTACCGATAGCGTAAGAGCCACCTTACTGTCATGCTTTATGCACTCAGCATTGGTCTTAGCCACCTCTGCCGGTGAGAATACGGTTACGCTCACCTGCGGCATTGTACGGCTGAGGCTGTCTGTAACGGTGCGCAGCCGCTCTATAGTTTGAGGGTCATCTTCAAATGCCATTACAACGCCCCTTTCACGCACTCTCTGTAGCGCACAGGTGTAGAGGCAGGCTGGGTCTGCTGTTATGTACCCCGATGCAAACTCTCCCGCACCAGAGTGAAGTATCTCCTTATCACGCCTCAGAGCTTCACGTATGGAGTCTGCGCATAGTCGATGCTCCATATAGGCATAGTCATCGGCAGTGAGCAGGTAGGGGATATTGTCGCTCAGATATTCTGCAAGATATGTGGCTGAGGGCTGATAGCCTGTGATGTCTGATATTATGTCTGTAACGTGCTCCAGTTCAGCATCGCTGCACTGAATATGAGCAGAGCGGCACACCCTTGCCACAGCCTGTGGCTTAGACACTTCATACAGCTCCCTCTCATGCTGAGGCAGAAACCCTGTAATATCCTCACTCAGGCGGATATGGCTTGCCAGCCACACTAAAAGCGCAGTAATGGCTATCACGCACACTATTGTAAACGTGCGTCTTGCGGCTAAAAAGTCATATATGGCGGTAAAGAGTGTGCTCATTTTTTGCGTAGTATATAGCGTATAAGCATTGAAGGATAGCCGTATATCAGGGCAAGCGGTGTGAGTATGGTGTTCAGCACACTTATTCTCATAAAATCCCTGCCGGGGCGGAAGTGTGAAACCCTCTCACTCTTAGGCGGATAGTATGCGGTTACTTTTGCACTGCGTATCTCCGTGAGCCTCCATGCGCTCTTTACCAGCAGCTCAAGCTCCCCCTCATATCTGTTTCCCATTATATGTATGCCATGCACCTTTTTCAGCGGATAGAGTTTGAATCCAGATTGCGTGTCTATGCCACTTCTCAGTGTCTGCACTGTAAACCAGAAGTTTGCAAACTTGTTTGCAAATGAACTGCCTGCAGTACGTTCCACGCCTTTAAGCTCCCTTTCTCCCACCACCAAGGCATCAGGGTGCAGCTCCGCCTCCTTCACAAGGTTAAGCACATCGTTTACCTTATGCTGGCCGTCAGAGTCCATTGTAACGGCGTGAGTGTAGCCCAGACGGTATGCCTCTTTAAGCCCCTTGCCTATAGCGTAGCCCTTGCCCCTGTTAGGGGTGTATGACACAGTGTGAATCCTCTCCCCAAATCCCTTAAGAATCTGCGGCGTGCCATCAGTGGAGCCGTCATTTACAGCCACCACGTCATAGCCAGCCTCCAGTGCGCTCTCAATCACCTTCTTCAGGGTGGCACTGTTATTGTAGGTGGGTATGAGTATGCAGAGTCTCATCTATTTGAAACGGAATGTAATGGTTGCAAACTTAACATCGCCCGATGCTATCACCGCCACGGCCTTGCCACCGTCTAATGTGGCTTTAATGTGCAGTTCTGCGCCATTATGCTCTGGTGTCAGCGGTTTCAGAAACTTTACGTTATGCAGGCTCTCTATGGTAATGGCGTGATTAAGATGCTTAGAGACAGCATCGGCGGCCATCTGTATAAGTGCAGCGCCTGGAACTATTGTCCTCCCTGGGAAATGAGCTTTGAGAATCTCATCGTCAGGGTTGAGCGTTATGTTATAGCAGACAGGAAAAGAGTCTGACTTGCAAGGTGTTAATGTATATATCATTTTACAGTAAAATAGACGCCAACTACTATTATTATCACCCCTATCCAGCGTGTGAGCGGAACGGCCTCCCCAAGCACTAACCAGGCTGAGAACAGACCTATAATGTAACTTATGCCAAGCAGCGGATAGGCTAATGAAAAATCATAGTGGCGCAGGGTGTAAATCCATATAAAGAATGCAGACAGAGCGCAAACTCCGCTCATAAAGAACTGCCATGTGGTGAGTGCCTTGGCTATGAAAGCCCAAGTGAATGAGAATTTGCCAAATATCCCCACAGCTATCTTCAGCAGTGTTTGTGAGCCTACCAGCAGTACGCTCTGCAGAATTATAAGAAATATAAGTCTTAACATGTTCTTAGTAGTGTTATGGCACTGTCACTGCCAAAGTTGTTTGTAAGCTCTATGCCGCCTCTCTTCTCTTTGCCTAATCTTATGGCCGCCTCTGCTATTTCAAGCGCCGATGCGCTGAATCCCTTATCCTCCACAGCCTCTGCTCCTGCCTGTATGTGCATCAGCCTTACATCTTCAAGTATGCATACAGGCTCCACTGTGGGGCTTGTTTGCAGCAACATTGCCACCGATGCGTAATCATCGCCCTCATCATTTGCCGTAACAAGCACACTCTCAGCTTCTCCAGCCCTTAGCTGCAACATAGCGTCAAACAGTGCCTCCTCAAAAGACACGCCACCATGTGAGTATGTGCAGTTATAGCCGTGGCATTTGGTGCGTATGGCTATCTGTGAGCATACGGTATTGTGGGTTGACTGCATAAAGTGGGTGGGCTGCGATGCACTTTCACCCTCAATGCGCAGAGCCTCAAGCAGTGCCATTGTATCGCTCTCCTGCCCCTGCCCGGTGCCGCCAATGATGGCATCGGGGCGCTCCAGCCCTGCCTCTTGCAGAACCGTCAACGCCGTGGTCAGCGCGCGTTTCAGCCCAGCACTCATGCGCCTCGCCTCCAATGGCTTGACATACCGCCGCAGCACCTCCTCAGTGAGCGGAGCCTGAGGTGAGATGGTTGATACAGATGTTATGTAAATTTTGTTCATTGTTTAATAGTCCTCGTCATGCTGAGCGGAATGAAATGAAGCGAAGCATCTCAAAATGTTTGTGAGATCCTTCGGACTACGTCCTCAGGATGACGTCAATGATAAAATATTATCGTTGAATCATTCCCCCCAAACCCAAATGAATTGCACATCACGTGTTTTAGGTTCTGCCCTGTAAGCGTGTGTGTTACGGGAGCTGAGCCTTCCATAGGGGTGGAGCAGCCAAGAGTGGCAGGTATAAACCCGTTCTGCATGGCTAAGAGACATATTACTGTCTCTATGCTCCCCGATGCGCTGGTTGTGTGCCCTGTGAATGATTTGGTTGATGAGAATGGCGGTATCCGCTCTCCAAAAACACGCCTGAACGCCTCCATCTCTGTCTGGTCATTATTTGGGGTGGCAGTACCGTGTGCGTTTATATAGTCTATATCCTCAGGTCTCAAACCTGCATCTGCAATGGCTTGTTTCATGGCAAGAAAAGGTCCATCGCCGCCAGGCGATGTGGCGGTCTGGTGAAATGCGTCACACCTGTTGGCTGTTCCTGTAACTGCCGCTATGGGGGTAACTCCTCTCTTTTTTACCGATTCCGCACTCTCAAGCACCACGTATGCAGCCCCCTCTCCAAGATTCAGCCCTGCTCTGGTGGCGTCAAACGGGCGGCATTGCTGTGTGTCAAGTATCATTAGTGACTTAAATCCGTTCAGGTGGAATCTTGTAAGCGCCTCAGTTCCTCCTGCAACCACCATGCTTGCCATGCCTGCGTTTATAATGCTGCATCCTAAGATTATAGCGTTAAGTGCTGATGAACAGGCGGTTGATGGCGTAATGGTACGGTTAAACACGCCAAAATAGTCTGCTATGCTGTTTGTGCAGGCTCCGCAGTGGTGCAGGCTCTTGAAGGTGGCATCGGGGTAGTGGAGTTCCGTAATATCCATTCCGCCCACGGTTGTTCCTGAAATAAAGGTAATCTCAGCATGACGGGAGATTCCAGCTTCTTCCAGCGCCTCTTTCAGCGCTATTATTCCAAGCAGTTTTGTGCGTGAGTGGCTCTCTTCTGGGTTGAGTTCCAGTACCTTGCACAGCTCCTCATTACTCATTTTAACCTCACCCACAGGCAGCTGGGTATGCTCTGTTTTCAGATATCGCACACTCCCTATGCCTGACTTGCCGTCAAGCAGTGCCTTTAGCGTTTCAGCCTTGCCGCAGCCTATGGCTGAAATTACTCCTGCTCCTGTTATAAATACCTTGTTCAAACTACTTGGTTCTGTTTTTCTCTATATAGTCTGCCATTACAGCCACAGACTTGAAAACCTGTTTGCCCTCTTCAGGGGTCTGGAGTTTAATGCCGTAGCTCTTTTCAAGCAGTACAATCAACTCCAGCGCATCAATGGAGTCAAGCCCTATGCCTTCCTCACCAAAGAGCGGCGCATTGTCATCAATGTCGCCCGGCTCCATGCCCTCAAGATTCAAAACCTTGATAATCTGTTGTTTTAGTTCTTCTGTATTCATTGTTTAATAGTTTAATCGTCCTCGTCATGCTGAGCGTAGCGAAGCATCTCGTAACTTTTATGAGATCCTTCGTTTCATTTCATTCCACTCAGGATGACGTCAAATGTCAACTGTCAAATGTCAACTGTATATAAAACTCCTCTTCGCTCTTAAAATCCACCCAACCCCAGATAACTCTCTTTGTCACAGGGTCTTGAAACGCCTCTGACACTATTGCCTGCATCTCCGTAATATTTTGTTTTTCAAGAATGTACATAGATGTCTCGCCCATAAACTTGTTACGTATGGCTATCTCGCCTGTAACTATGCTTGGCAGGGTATATACAAAAAGTGACGGACTTGGATAAAACTCCTCAGGCGTAATGGTGCGCATATACTTGCGGTCATTGTCCCATGATGAGTTGGCGTTGAATAGTATCACTGCCGTGTCTTCTCTTGGCTCAAACCGTCCGCTCTCATCTTTCAGCAGCATCTCAGACGCCACATAGCCTAAGCGGCACAGATTGTCCATCTTGAAATATTTAGGGTAAGTACTGCCTAACGTGCTAATACTAAACTCTTTAATTTTAAAGTTTTCTGGCGTTAATATAGGGCTCTCAGCCACGGTTTTGGTAACTCTACGTTCAGCCTCTGCCTTATACGGTATGTCTCCGTTTGTGCGTTTGCGCAGAAGTATGGCCGCATTCACTCCGCCAAAGCCAGATAGCAGTTTTATAAACGCTCTCTTATGTGTAGCTAAATTGGCTACACTTACATTTATTTGCTTTGAAACTCCCAAGCTTTGAAAGCCGTATGTGCCAAGCACAATACCGTCATCAATTGCAGCCATGGAGAGTATGGTCTCCATTATGCCTGCCGCCCCTAATGTATGGCCGTAGTACCCTTTAAGTGAGTTCACTGGCGTGGTGGCTATGGGTGTGCGTGATAAAGCTATCGCCTCCATCTCATCATTGTAGGCTGTGGCAGTGCCGTGTGCGTTTATAAACGCTATACTCTCTGCATCGATGCCGTGTAAAACAGTTCTAAGGGCGTTATAGCTACCCTCACCAGTGCGTGAAGGCCCCGATATATGGTTTGCGTCATTACGTATGGCTCCGTTCTCTATAACCCATTCATCTTCTGAGGCTTTATCTACCGCCTTATACACTATGCAGGCTCCAGCCTCACCAAGGTTAAGTCCGTTACGTTCTGCGCTGTAGGGGTGGCACTGCTCTGATGAAAGAGCCTTCAGACACTGGAATCCTGAAAGGGTGAACCTTGAAACCTCATCGGCGCCCACCACTATTGCAGTGCTGTAACGTCCGCTTCTGAGCGCCCTCATGGCGGCAATCTGAGCCGCCGCGCCTGAAATGCAGGCGTTTGACACCACTATTGGAGTGCTGTTATTCCCAAAATATGCGGCTATCTTCCTGGCTGAAACTGCAAGTGGTGTGTCCAAATCACCCTTGGTGGTTGATAGCACCAGCACTGTGCCGGCATCGGTGGTGTCAATGCCACAGCCCTCCACAGCGCCCTGAACCGCAAGTATTGCAAGTTTTTCAAAACGACTGAAATCTCCATCCACACTCCTCTCCAAAAATCCAGGTTCAAACACTGATGTAAAGAATACGCCATCCATGCCAAACATGCCATTATACGCTCTCAGGGCAGAGAGACCGGCTTTGACACGGCTGTAGTTGACGCCTGTGCCTATGCCAAGCGGCGATACAATATTGTCAGCTATCTTTACTATCTCCATATTTGCCTGTCTGTCAGGTTAATGAAAGCTTTATTGTGCCTTTTGCCATAAGAGAGCCTGCGCAGCGTATCTCCGCCTCAGCCATTGACATCTGAAACGCCCTTGCTGTGAATTTTACAGTGGTTTCAAGTATGTCATCCACTCTTGGTGCTTTAATTATCTCTAATGACGGAACCGCCCCCACAAGCCCTATTCGTATGCCGTCAGGGCTGTAGTAGCCTATATGAGCGGCACAGCTTTGAGCTATGTTCTCCACAAGCCCTGCCGCCTGCATTTTGTCATCTCTCACAAACGGCGAGTTCTCTTTTATCTTGTAGAGTGTGGTGACATCGTCTGGAGAAATATCTGTTATGTATTCCACCATGATGTAAGGTTCCTTTTGGGGAATCAGTGTGGTTACGTCAATATAGTTCATTCTTCCTGAATAAAATCAAAATAGTTATACCATTGCGTGGGATACCGCTTAACAATATCTTCAAGCTCTGCTGCATATTCACGGGCAAGCATGGCGGCTTTGTCTCTAACGCTCATATCCTTGTCTGAGTCTGTGAATGTATGCTTGCTCAGATAGAGTGTATATTTGGTTACGCCGCTCTTTATCACAAACACGTTGAAAGTGGTGCGGTTTTTCTGCGCCGCCACGGCAAAAGGCCCCATTGGAAGATAAGCGTTTACTCCCATGAAATGGCACTTTATGCTTTTCTGTGAGCCAAAGATACGGTCAGCTGGTATGCTCACAATCTCACCTCTGTCAAGAGCGTTGTTTATACTGTAAATATGGCTCATTGAACTGTCAACAATAATCATGTTTATATTGTTGGCTTCAAATATCCGCCTGCGGTTCTGCATCACGGTTTCTGTCTCTCCGCCATATACAAGAGCGTTAAGTCTCTTCCTTCTGAAAGAAGTCATATATCCCGCCATCTCATAATTGCCTACATGTGATGAAAACTGTATAAACCCCTCTTCTCCCTCAGTCATCTTCAAGAACTCGTCTTCATTTTCATTCTTTATATGAAACTTGCGCCCTCCGTATGCGGCAAACCTGTCCATAACCACACACCCCATGTTAAAAAAGTTTATGTAGGCGTAGAGTCCTGCTTTAAGACCGTTCATCTTAAAGGCCTTTTTGTAAAAGCGTTTCACCGCCTTATACTCTACACGATGCGTGAACATGTAAAAGAATGAAACAAAGGCTGTTATCATATACACAATGTAGAGCCCCACGCCTTTTGTCATGTATATTAGAGACCTCTGCATCCAAGGCAGCCCGTCAGTCTTGCCTTGCCACTTATTTGAGTTCTGTTCCGTCATGCTGAGGCTTGCCGAAGCATCTCATAAGGTTGATGTATTTATAGAGCGGCTTGTCATCTGTGATTACAGGGACCAGTTTCCTCACCTCATGGTACAGCTTTTTAGTTTCATCTGAAAGTTCGCCTTCAATGTTAAGGCAGTCAACCGCCTGTGCCACAGATATATGATATATGGCTTGCACTTGTCTGGCATTGTCAATCACCCTTGCCGCTATTATGGCTGAGTTTGTACCCATGCTCACAATATCCTGGTTGTCATTGTTGTTTGGTATGGAGTGGACATACATTGGGTTTGACAGTGTCTGGCACTCCGCCGTGGTGGATGTGGCTGTGAACTGAGCCGCCTGCAATCCGTAGTTCAAACCTAAAACGCCCATGTTCAGGAAAGGGGGCAGAATACCGTTGATGCGGTCATGGAACAGGTAGTTCATCTGCCGCTCCATGAGCATGGTCATCTTGGTTACAGCTGTCTTCAGCTTATCCATCTCAAATGACACATAGTCTCCATGAAAATTGCCACCATGATACACCATCTGTGTCTCCTTGTCCACTATAGGGTTGTCATCCACGGAGTTAAGCTCCTCAATAAGAATCTTTTCTGCGTTGTCAATGGTCTCAAGCACAGGCCCTAATATCTGCGGGACACATCGCAGTGAGTAGTATGGCTGCACTTTATGTTTGAAAGTGCTCTCAGAGTGCTTGTGGTACAGAACCTCACTGCGGCTGAGCAGCCTTTTGCTGCTTGCTGATATTTCAGCCATGCGCTCTGCAATGGCACTCTGTCCGTAGTGGTTCTTAAGTGTGTTCAGTTCAGGAGCCATGAAATCACTGTATGATGATGCTATCTCATTCACCATTACCGAGCAGAGCAGGGTGGAGTCAAGCAGTTTGCGGGCTTCTATCACATTTACCAGCCCTATGCCCGTCATTACTCCTGTTCCGTTTGTAATAGCCAGCCCCTCGCGCAGGTGCATCTTCAGGGGTTGAAGCCCGCTCTCATCAAGGGCTTCTGAGGCTTTGCATCGGTGGTTGTTATAGAAAACATCACCCTCACCAATAAGGGCAAGGGCTATATGGGCAAGCTGAACAAGATCTCCGCTGGCTCCTACACTGCCGTGCTGAGGCACCACAGGTATTATATCTCTGTTTATGAACTCTTTAAGCAGCGTTACAGCGTTTACGTGCACCCCAGACTTGCCTTGCAGGAATGCACACAGCCTTGAAAGCATGGCACCCTTCACACACTCTTTTGGTAGCGGCTCGCCAGTGCCTGTGGAGTGGCTGCGTATTATATTGTATTGCAAGTCAAGCAGATTCTCATCAGACACACGGTACTGGGCCATTGGTCCAAACCCTGTGTTTATGCCGTATATTATCTTGTTTGCAGAGAACTCTTTTAAGAATATGAAGCTCCCCTCAACCCTGTCTAATGCCGCTTGGCTTATTGAAATCTCCTCATTATCAAAGAGAATCCTCTTAACTTCTGATATGGAAAGACTATTGTCTAATGTAATCATCTGCGTTTGCAAAGTTAAAACGCAAAGATACTATTTTATATTGATATTACCGAATTAAAATTACAGCCATTGTTCAGTGCGTTTTTCATACTTTATTTCTAACTTTGCACTTTCATATAAAACATAATATATGAGAACATTTAAGGATTGGGTGATAGCAGCAAGACCTTGGTCACTGAGCGCCTCGTTTATTGCAGCCGTAGCGCCTATAGCGTATAGTTTCTGGCGTTTTGAAGAGATTCAGTATTGGGGAATAGCCACCCTCTGCGTGTTTATGATGCTTGTTTTTCAAACGGCAGGCAATCTGCTCGGTGATTATGCCGACCACATTAACGGAGTGGATAGCCGTAATGACTACAACGGCGTAATGTCAATGAAATCAGGCAAATTCACCCCAGGTGAGATTCGTGCCTTTGGTTTTGCCATGCTGTCATTGGGCATAGTGATAGGTATGTTTATTGTGCTTTACACCCGTATATGGTGGCTTGCAGCCTTTGGCGCATTTGGAGTGATTTGCACAGCGTTCTATTACTGGCTGAAATATCATGCCTTAGGCGATGTTGACATTCTATTCCTCTACTCCATGGTGCCTGCGCTTGGCATAGTGCTGCTTCTCACAGGAGAGTGGCACTGGGAGATGCTTTACATCTGCCTTCCGTACGGTTTGCAGACCGTAGCCATTCTGCATGCAAACAACACTCGTGACATTCTCTCAGACCGTGCCGCAGGCATACATACCATGAACGGATACCTTGGAGGCAAGGTTGCAAAATGGCTCTATGTAGCAGAGATAATAATCCCGTTCCTGCTTATAGCCGTATTTGCCGTAATAGGTCAGCTGCCTTACTGGACATTTATCACATGGCTCACACTGCCAGTGGCCGTTAAACTTAGCACCATAATGCTAAAAGCTCCTGAGAGCTCCGATGTGGCCATTGCAGACCTTGACCAGCGTCAGGGCAAGCTTCAGCTAATGTTCGGACTTCTGTTCTGTGTAGGACTTATTGTTTAGTTGACATTTGAATTACGCTGCAAGCGAGAGCAGAAGTGAAACTTGTTTCAGTTATGCCGAGCGCAGCAAGTAATCACGGAAAGGCGAAGCCTTGACGTACATTTGACATTTAAAAATGCAAAATAAATTAAAAATTTTCGCTTCTGTATTGGTAGCTGCGGCACTTTGGTTTGTGCTGTTCTCGCCATTTACAGCACCGTATGTACCGTTCTGGACAGGCATGGTGGTGGCGGACATTGTGCTAATAACTCTAACAGTTCTAATTGACGGCAGCTGGACACGCCGCATTGTTTTCAGTTGGAAAAACCTGCTGCTTGGCGTTATTATTGCAGCCGTGCTGTGGGGGGTGTTCTTTGTGGGCGACAAGCTCTCTCAGCTTATGTTCAGTTTCGCCCGCCCGCAGGTTGACAGCATCTATGGAATGAAAGATGAGTCAGACCTATGGCGCATAGGCATCTCCTTGTTCCTGCTTATAGGTCCTGTGGAAGAGATATTCTGGCGTGGATTTGTACAGAAGAACCTCTCAGATTTCTATTCAGATAACGTTGGGTTTATATTAACCCTGCTGTTCTATACAGCCATTCACATACCGTCAGGCAATTTCATGCTCATAATGGCAGCTATGGTGGCAGGCGGCTTCTGGGGGCTTATTTACAGAATATGGCCACAATCATTTACGGCACTTGTGGTATCACACGCTCTATGGGATCTTGCAGCATTTGTTTTATTTCCAATATAACGTAGAATCGGTTAATCGGTGATGCGGTTAATCGATTGTCCGGTTATTCACACTTCGTGTTCATCAACACGTCACCAATTCACCGGTTCACCATTAAGATATTGTATTATGAAAAAGATTATTTCAATTGTATTAGTTTTAGCGGCAGTGGTTCTATTCTCCTGCACCGCCACAGGAAAGAAGTACGATATTCATATAACATCGCCAGTGCAGTCAGACAGCCTGTACCTTAGCAGATACTATTTAGGTAACGTGCGTGTAATTGACTCCACACGCCTTGTCAAGGGAGAGGCGCACTTTAAGGGAGATTTGAAGCAAGGTATATACATTTTAGCCTTCCCGGATGGTAACTACGTTGATCTTCTTGTGGGTGACAAGAAAAACATCAAGGTAAAACTTGACACCGCCAATATGCCGTATAACGTTAAATTTGAGAAGGGCAGTGAGCAGGAGGCGTTCTATAATTACTCCATGGAGTATTTTGAGATGAAACGCCGCATCCGTGAGATTGGCGGAATGGCAATGGCTGACACCACGGCAGAGGCGCATAAGCGATTCAATGATGAGGTTAAAGAAATTATTGACCGTCAGAAACTTAAGGTTGACAGTCTAAAAAAGAAATTTCCCAATAAAATGATAAGTGTTTTTTTGGAAGGTTTGAATATGCCTGAGCCTGACACGCTTAAACTGCCAGAGGGTTGCACTAACCCTGATTCAGTCCAGAGAGCATATTATAACTCATTTTATCATGAGCATTTCTTAGATAACATTGACCTCGGCGATGAGAGGGTATATTACACCCCTTACATAGGTCAGAGGCTTGAACTATACCTCAGCCGTGTGCTGGAGCAGCGATATGACACCATAGTGCCTCATGCAGTGAAAATGCTTGAGAAGAGTGCCGCCTCTGACTCTGCAAACAGAGTAATGGCAAGTTATTTGCTATATTACACCACCAGATTTGATATTCCTGGATTCTTTGAGGAGCGTAAGATTATGGGGCTTGATAACCTAATGGTGGAACTCAATGACCGCTACTATTCCACACCTAAGGCAGCAGGCGTTGACTCTGCTGTTATTAAAAAAGTGGCAAACAAGGCTAAGCAGATTCGTAACTGCATGATTGGCGATACAGCCCGAAATATACCAGTGGCTACACTTGATGGTGAGTATCACAAGCTTTATGACTTCTCAGGAACTGATTACACCATATTTGTGCTGTATGAACCAGATTGTGACCATTGCAAGGTGCGTTTGCCAAAGGTGGCTGAATTTTGCAAGATTCCACCTTTGCAGGGCAGGGTTAAAGGTGTGGCTCTTTGCATGACAGATGATAAGGAGAAGATGGAGCGGTTTATTTCTGAGCGTAATACCGCAAATCTCATCAATGTATGGGACCCGGAGCGTATATCAGAGTACTGGAACAAGTATGATACATCAGAAACCCCTATGATTGTGGTTATAGACAAAGACCACCGCATCGTGGCTCGCAACATAGAACCAGAGCAACTCTTCCAGTGGATAACATTGGATGATCTTTTGAAACAGTAATGTAACCCACTTGCAACGAAGTTGAAACAAAAATGAGGAATTTCAGGGCTTACCCTAAAATTCCTCATTTGCTTTGTTTCATATATCAAAAATCACCATACATTTGTATTGTGATTTTTTCATAGTATTTGATTTTAAGGTTAGTAAATAGGGAGAGGCTTAGCGAAGCCCTCCCTATTTCAATTTAAGACGAAAGTCTTAAATTGAAATTATCCTTCTTTAATGAGGCTTCGCTCCTTAATCCTCTTACTTCTTCTTAACTGGCTCTGATGTGAGATCCACACCAAGTTTCTGGAATATCTTGCGGTCCACCTCGCTAAGCATTACGCTGGTGTGAACCTGACATCCTTTTAGTTTAGGCAGTTGTTCCAAGGCACTCTTGCAGTTGTTATCGCTGAGGCTGAGCATGGCGAGTGCCACAAGCACCTCATCTGTGTGCAGGCGTGGATTCCCTCCATGAAGATAGCTGACCTTCATATTCTGAATGGGTTCTATCATCTGTGCGGGAATAAGTTTCACATCGTGGTCTATGCCTGCTAAGTATTTGCAGGCGTTGAGTATGAGTGCCGCGCTGGCGCCAAGCAGTGATGTTGTTTTTGATGTGATGATAGTGCCGTCGGCAAGCTGAATGGCGGCAGAAGGCATACCAGTCTGCTCTGCACGCTCCTTAGCTATTGCCACAATAGGACGGTTGGCAGGAGAAATCTTAGCCTGCTGCATAAGCAGCTTTATTTTGTTAAGCTCGTTCTCCTTTGCCTTGCCCTCTGCAAAGCGTCCAAGGGTGGTGTAGTAGCGGCGTATAATCTCCTGATTAGATGCTTCACAGCATGCGGCATCATCAAAGATGCAGAAACCAGCCATATTAACGCCCATGTCTGTGGGTGATTTGTATGGGTTCTCTCCATAGATGCCCTCAAAAATGGCGTTAAGCACAGGGAATATCTCAATGTCACGGTTATAGTTGACGGTGGTCTTGCCATACGCCTCAAGATGGAACGGGTCTATCATGTTCACATCATTGAGGTCTGCGGTGGCAGCCTCGTAGGCTATGTTAACTGGATGCTTGAGCGGCAGGTTCCATACAGGGAAAGTCTCAAATTTGGCGTAACCCGCCTTAATCCCTTTTTTATTATCCTGATAGAGCTGGCTCAGGCATACAGCCATCTTGCCACTGCCCGGACCAGGTGCTGTAATAACCACAAGCGGACGGGTAGTCTCCACGTAGTCATTTTTGCCAAACCCTTCATCGGAGTCAATTAGCTCCACATTATGCGGGTAACCTTCTATTGTATAGTGATAGTAGGCCTTGATATTCAGCCTGCCAAGGCGGTCATGGAACATCTTGGCGCTATCTTGTCCTGTGAAGTGTGTTATTACCACTGAGTTTACACTCAGTCCACGGCTTTCAAACTCATTTATCAGACGCAGAACGTCATCATCGTATGTTATTCCTAAATCGCCTCTTACCTTATTCTTCTCAATATCAACTGCACTTATAACCACCACAATCTCAGCTTCATCACGCAGCTGCATAAGCATTTTTAATTTGCTGTCCGGCTGAAATCCAGGCAGCACACGGCTTGCGTGATAGTCATCAAAGAGCTTACCGCCAAACTCCAGGTAGAGTTTACCGTGGAATTTGGCTATACGCTCCTTAATGTGCTCAGATTGTATTCTGATATACTTGTCGTTATCAAAACCGCACTTCATACGTTCCTAAATGTTATTTCTTAATTATAATTCTACGATATACCTCATTGCTGCTTGTAAGCACAAGTATGTATCTGCCTGCGCTAATTGATGACATGTCAATAACACCCTCTGTGTAACCTGTGCTAACTGTTACGCCTGCCATGTTAATTATAGAGTAGTTACCTTCCATGTTAACATTTGCCATACTCTCTACTGGGTTAGGATATATATCAAGGCTTTGAGAGTCTGCTGTGGCCTCGTTTGCCGCCACGTGCTGGTCAAAAAGAAAGTCGCCTACAACGTCATAAATGTTATATCCAAGAGCGGCCATGTCTTCAACCAGGGAATGGTCCGCTTTAGAAACAATATAGAACCTGTCATGAGGGTCGCTCTCCCAGTCATACATTATTATTTGTTTGTCAGCATCCTGGTCTTCGTTTAGAATAGTGACCTTGGGCACTCTGTTGCCTTGTTTGTTTGCAATATCAAGTGCGAGCGCCCCTATAGGACGGTTATAGAGTCCGCCATCAAATGGAATTATCTGGTCTGTCTTACTGTGAATTATAAGTGTAGGCAGTTTGTAGGATGAGGGAACCTCTACTCCTTTTGATACAAAACCGCTTAAAGAAGCAATTTTGGTAATATTCTCAGGGGTGTTAAAGCCTAAATCGTATGCCAAGGCACCACCAAGAGAGCAACCTACTATATGTATTTTTGTTTTTGCGTTATCTCTATTGAAGATTATAAGGTTGTTAATGAAGTTCCTGTCATTAACATCCTTGTTTATCTGTATCCTGTCTTCATCTAAGAAGTGCTTGAACTGAGGATATTGTTTAACAAACAATTCTAAATATGTCTTTGATATACCAAGGGCTGTACACAAGTCATCAATTGTAATATATACATTTGCTCCCCATGCGCTTTTCTCCAAAGCTTGTTTAAGGTCACCCATCTCTGGCTGAAACGTCTTTATCATGTCCAAAAGTTCAAGCAAAGTTGCATCCTGCTCAGACAGCGCCTGTGGCATAACAACAGTGCATTTATTTTTGTTTGCAAAGTTTTGCATGGCGGTGGCATCGTAATCGTCGTATGTTTCACCAAGGCCGTGCAGAAGGAACACCACTTCATTATTGTATGTGGTGGGCTCATAAATTGCATACGTCCTGTCACGTCCGTCAATTGTAACATTTTCAATAGTTCTTGCATACAGGCCTGCCACTGTAAGCAGTGCGGCTAATGTTATAAGTGAAAGTCTTTTCATAAGCTGTAATGTTTGTTGAGTTTATATTATGCACATCATTTTTTTATAAACTTGCTTTTTTCTGTCGCTCCGTCTCTACTAATAAGGTCAATAATGTAAATTCCTTTTGCGAGAGATGATACATTTACTGTGTTGTTGTTTACCGCTAAACGGAATGTACGCCCTGCAAGGCTGGTTACCATGGCACTTGTGAATTCCGCATCGGAGGCTATGTTAAGTGCGTCTGCCACTGGATTAGGGTAGATTGACACAGAGGTTGTAACGCTCTCCTTGGTACTTACATCAGTGTCAAACAGGAAATCTCCTATTATATTGAATATCTTAAGTCCGTGGTTGCCCTCAAGCACGTGGGAGGCGTTGCTGATGGAATAGAATGTCACAGTTGGTGATTCTTTCCACTCAGTAAGAGTCACTTTGTTTTGGTTCAGTGTTGTCACCTCCGGCTCGGAGTGGGTGTTTGCGGCGGCTATTTCATTTACAATGTCTTCTATAGGGCGGTTAATCAGCCCGCCGGTGTATGTCACAACATCGTCTGTCTTGCTGTGGAAGACAAGCGTTGGCAGATTGTATCCTTTGGGGACTGACACCCCTTTAGATAGAAAGCCGCTCAATGAAACTAATTTTTTTACGTTGCTGTAGCTTGAAAAGGCGTAGTTGTACGACATGGCTCCACCCAGTGACAAGCCTGTTACATAAACCTGCTGGTTATCAATGTTTAGTCCCTTTTCGTTTTTTAGCGTATATGATAGATTGTTGAACGCCTCTCTTATGAATTTAGCATCATTTACGTTCTTGTTTATCTGTATCTTTCCTGCGTTGTAGTATGTAGGTGCATATTGCTGTATTAGAGCCTGAGTGTTGGCGTCAAGGTCACTTATGCGTATGTAGGCGTTAGCACCCCATGCGCTCTTCTTCAGCTCATTTGCAAAATTAGGGTTTGCCACGTTAAGTAGGGCAAGCAGTGTCTGATCCTGCTCAGGCAAAGCCTGCGGCACCATAACAGCGCAGTGGTATGTGTTTGCCATACCTTTTGCCTCGCTTGTGTAGAATGAGGTGTTGTAGCCTCCGATACCATGTAGTAGTATCACTAAGGGTAGGTTATCACCGTCTTGTGCTGTTTCAGGCAGGTAATATATATACTTGCGCGCAAGTCCGTCGCAAGTAATATTAACAGGGCCTAAATAGCTTGCCGCCATCGATGCCACCATAGCGGCTGATATTGCAAACAGGGTGAGTATAGTCTTTTTCATAGTGCAAAGTTAAGGATTTTTATCACATAACCTTGCAAAAATCGTATGAAAAAAAGAAAGCCGCCATTTGGCAGCTTTCTCTTCTTTTCTCAGATATAAACGGAGTTACTACTTTTTAATAAACTTAGCCTTTTCTGTTGCGCCATTCTCACTCACAAGGTCTATGATGTAAAGACCTTTGGCAAGTGAGCCTACAGCAATCTTGTTGTTGCTAATGGTAAAGAACATTGTCTGACCTGCAAGGTTTGTAATAGTTGCACTGTCATACTCAGTGTCGCTCTGGATGTTGAGTTCGTCTGCTACAGGGTTAGGATATATTGCAAACTCTGATGCGTTGCTCTTCTCTTCTGCTACCGCTGTTGCGCAGGCGTCAATGAGTTTCTTACCTGAGATAGGCTGTGTGGAAATCTCCACTGTGTTATTGCCGTTATCATAGAGGTAAACTTTCCTGGTTCCGGCAGGAATTACAAACTTACCGCTTCCTGAAGGAGAAAGTGTGGCGTGTGTTACACCTTCAACCACATTGCCTGCTGTAGCCATGTACTGCACACCAGCCACTCCGTGA
>ONEZ01000033.1 GCA_900316995.1 uncultured Bacteroidales bacterium
AGCAACACGTTTCCCGTATAACCTTGAAGTGGCTGGGTATAGCGTTTCTGTTTAATCTGAGATATAGCGGTTTCCGCAGACTGATTGTATTTCAGTTCAACAATCAGTGCAGGCAAAGAGATATTTTTACGTGGAATGAACACAATATCTGCGAATCCAAGCCCCGCAGGCAGTTCTCGAACTATCTGGTAATCTTTCCTTGCACTATAATACGCTAATGACAAGATGCACGCCAGAGAGTTTTCATCGTTGTATTTTATTATACTCACAGAGCCGTCTGAATGGATTGTGTCAATGGCTTTTGCCACCTCATCTGAATTACCTGATAGCGTAAGCTGAAGAAGACGCTCTGAGTTATTTATTGCATCTACAACTTCACCCCAATTAGATTCCTTTATGCTATTTTCAAATTCCAGATGCACCTCATGATTTGGGATAGATACTGTTTGAGAAGTTCTGTCGTATGAAAGATAGCCAAGATGTATCAATGTGGTAAGTGCGTCATCCTTGCTTTTTATCTGCTGAATGTTGTTTGAGAAAAGCTGTACATTGACAGGCACATTACCGCCAGAGAGAAGCACGACAACATCATCACGTAACCCCTCAAAATTCAATGTTATGTAAGACCTTAAACTTTCATAAGTTTCTGTATTTGTCCAGAAACTCTCATACACCCCCCTGCCAACCGCCTTCATAACAGAATACGGATTATACATGGACTGCATCTCACCTATCTTGTATCCGTCATACCAGCGTTTAACCTCATCTAAGTCCAACTGATATTTTTCAGACAATCCACTAACTTCATCTGTGGTAAAACCAAAGAACTGCGATAGCGGGCCAGGGCTAACCATAGTATATTCCTCAAAATTATTTAGTGCAGATTGTGTGTTATATTGCTTAATAGGCAGAATACCAGTCATGTAAACGCCTGCGAACACTCTGTCTGTATTGGCGCTTTTGAACAGACGGCGCAACCAATCAACATATTGTTTCATCAACTCCTGATGTTTGGGAGCCTCCCTGCATATAGTATCCCACTCATCTATAATCATAATAAACTGCTCTCCAGTGTGTTCTACCACCTGCAAAAGATATGACATCAGGTCACTTCCTTCATTAATCTTCACCGATGTGTAAACACTCTGCAAGTCAGCACATATCCTCTGATCCATACGTTTTATCATATCATCAGAGTATGCACCAACTGTAGTTGTAAAATCAGTTATATCAAGATATATTACAGGAAATTTGTTAAGATACTTGCCGTAACTGGCATCGAGGGATATATTCAGGCCATCAAAAAGTGCTTTTGAATCACATGACTTGTCATAATATGCACAGAGCATTTTGGCTGCCATAGATTTACCAAACCTACGGCTACGGCATACACAAGTGAATTGCCGCTCTGTTCGCAGAGTGCTATTGACATAGCGTATCAGAGCACTCTTATCCACGTACTCTCCATTGCGTGCCCTTGCAAATCCACTGTTTCCCAAGTTGATAAACTCCGCCATATTATCCATTTATTTATGCAAAGATACACCTTGCACTGCAAAAATCAAAATTATTTGCGGCACAAATAGCAGACAAAGCCTCGTTTTTTCTTGCGTTGATGCGGAGCTGCGTAACTTCTGCACGTCATGCTGAGGGGCGCACCCCCGAAGCATCTCATAAATTTTGCAGTATCACACAAGAAACCACCACCAATTGTAACCTGCGGAGCCTCTAAGACCACTGCCTTTTTAGTTAAATTCAATTAACACTCTCCGCCATTTAACTGATTATTTGCAACATACAACATATTTAACATAGACCGTCTCAAAGTTTCACCACAAACGAGTACGGTAGTTAAATTTGCAGAATTAAATATCATTTCACTATGAAACACACATTCACGGCATTAACAAAATAAATAGCATACTATGAAAAAAATTCTTTTTACACTTTTAACCGCATCTATTGTATTCCTATCCGCCTGCAACAAAAAGGACCCGCAGATTAACTACGCAGGCACAGTTACAGACGTCTGCGGTAACACGTACAACTACGTAAAGATTGGCTCTCAGTACTGGATGACAGAGAATCTGCGCTGTAACAAGTATGACTCTAAGAGCACACGTTCCGGTGCCACCATCGGAACATCTGGCGAGGCAGTTTTTACACCATTCTACACCAACGCCAGCGACCGCAGTACATGGACATCGGATGCATTTGCCGGCAAACTCAAAGACGCAGACATATCTAAATTCGGATACCTATATAACTGGGCGGCAGCTGTTGGAATTGAAGACGGTCAGTCACAAAATCAGAAATTTTCCACCGCAGTACAAGGTATATGCCCTAACGGCTGGCACGTACCTTCAAGTCAGGATTGGAACACACTCATAAACTGCATCAGCGCTGAAACAGGCACAACATCTGAGGCTGGGAAACAGCTGAAATCTGTTCAGGGCTGGTATAACAACAGCAATGGAACCAATACATACGGAATGTCTGTTCTGCCAGCTGGACTTGCCGCAGGGAAACAGAACGGCGACAAATATGCTCTACTGATGGGCGCAGCCGGCAATACGGCTTACTTCTGGACTACAAATCCTATTGAAGTAAAATTCAAAAAAGAGCAAAAGGAGGATGAAGGAGAAGGCTCAGGCGATGAAGAAGACTCAGAGAGAGAAGGCGATGAAGGTTCGGAGGGCGATTCAGAGAGCACAGATGACGAGCAGGCCAATAATGATGACGAGCAGAATGAGAGCAACGATGATGAGCAAAGTGAATCAGATGAAGAAGATGAATACGCTATAGATATAGAAGGTCACACCTACAACGGCCAAACAGATTTTGCAGCAAGCATACACCTAACATTTGACAACAACGGAATCTTCTCCCCTGGTTCAACAAAAGACAAAGGGCTCAGTGTCCGCTGCGTAAAAGACTAAACACCACACTTCATTTACAACCGCACCCGGCTGTCAAAACCCGTAAGCTCCAAACAGAAAAATCACGGGTGCGGTTTTTTATGCATTCACACATATTGCAGACCTAATGGGCTCACCACTTCACTGTGGTGGGCCGTAGCGTTTTAAATTTTAAGATTTTTTATGTTAACTGATTTAACATCAAAACATTAACTTTTGGTTTAATTTTAGTAACTGGCGGTTACAATTTAAGAGGTTTTTAACATTTGGAGCGGGAATTGGTGCATCGGGGTGATTTTTTTATCTGGTTTCTACATTTTATCTTTGCTCCGAGCGACAACAAAATTCTTCATTTGTCAGTTGCATTATATTGAAACTTTACATACCTTTGCAATGAAAAGAAAAATTTACGCATTTAGAGAATACTATAACCAGTTTATGTCATCTCTAAATGACAAAGAGAAGCAAAAAGTACATTATATTCTGTCTCTATTGCAAACAGAAGAAAGACTGCCAATCAAGTTTATTAAGTACATTAAGGATGGATTATATGAGCTTAGAATAATGTACAATAGTAATATTTACAGATTATTCTTCATATTTGACGAAGACAAGATAATTGTTCTATTTAATGGATTTCAAAAGAAGTCTCAAAAGACTCCGATAGAAGAGATAAACAAAGCATTACGAATAAAGGAGGAATATTACCATGAAAAACAAGAATCTCACTGACATTAGCGCCGAACTTGACAAGCTGTATGGTGCCCCAGGAACAGCACAACGAGCAAAATTTGATGAAGATGCATGGAACTTTTATTCAAGCCAAATACTACAAGATGCAAGAAAAGAGGCTGGCGTAACACAACAGGAACTGGCGGAAAAGATACATGCAACCAAATCCTATATTTCACGTGTAGAGCATGGCATTATCATTCCAAGCGTAGGTACATTCTACAGAATAATTAACGCCCTTGGGAAAAGAGTTGATATTGTTCCTGTATCCTCAGCCACACCCGTCACAGATTTTAATGGCAGCATCTCTCAAAATCACGGGTGCGGTTTTTCTTGCAGAAACACACATAAATGCGTAACTTTGAGGCTCTGTATAACTCCCATTGCAAATGCCACTACTTAGCCTCTTCAAAAAATCATACACAGACGTACAATACGTGGAGGGCGTGTGTAATCACAACCCCGCAATGGAGAAGGCACTCTACAAGCACTGCAAGAACTACTTTAATGATACTTTCAGTAAACATTTCTTTATAGACTCCTCACATAAGGATGAAATTTTCCAGGAGTCATTCATAGTGTTGTGGGAGCATATAGAACGCCGCAGAATCTACGTGGAGGACGGAGTGCTCAAAGGGCATGATGGCAAGCCATTCAAAAGCGCCCTTACCACCTACCTATTCTCAATAGCAAGCAACAAATACAAAGAGTGGAGCCGAGGTAACATCGCCGCCGCCGATGAGGAGATACGCCCAAGCATGGCAGAGCCGCAAGATGAGACGGACGACACACTAATGTATCAGGATAAGATGCGTGAGATTGTGGCAGACTGCATTGCCATAATGTCTGAGCAGTGCAGAATAATACTCACACTTTTCTACTATGAAGGTCTCGGCCTTGATGAAATACTACAGGCACTACCCTCTTATAAAGACAAAAACACTCTCAAGACCAGAAAGAACAAGTGCCTTGACAAACTTAGAGAGAGTGCAAATAATATTTACAACAACTTTCTGAATAAAGAATCCACCATATAACCATGAGAGAAGATTATCAGGACATAATAGACCGCTATCTGCGTGGGGGGATGACACCGCAGGAGGCTGAGGAGTTTGAGAAAAAGGCCTCCGCCGATGCAAAGTTGCGAAAGCAGCTTGAATTCACTCGCTTAGCAGTCTCAGCCATTGGCAGCCGTGAGAGCAAGATGCGTAAAATCAAGCAGTGGGAAAGTGAGGATAAAGGCAAAATGAAATATTGGATTTCCGGCATCGCCGCGGCTGTGGTTATATTAATAGCAGGCGGCACCTACTCCATTCTTATGCGCAACAACCAAGTTCAGGAGCCAGTCAGAGGCAATGAAAATGTGTTTGTCATTGACACCGCCAAAGCAACAGATATCACAAAGAATCAGGATTCTGCATACATTAATGAAGATTATGACCATGTAAAAACAGGTACAGTAAACAACTCTAACCAGACCACAGAAATTCAGGAAGAAGCAGGGCGCGTATTATATGAAACAGAGAGCCTGATTACATTCACACCAGAGCTTATCCACGTAGAATCACCCATACCAGACAGAGTTAAAATTGACACCCTACTCCGGTACCCATACTGGAAGAAGAACACCCTTGAGGGATTCCCGTTCCCATATAAAGTGGGCGCACCGCCAAGGGACGACACCGCAAGCTACAAGCTTCACCCTAAGATGCAGGAAGAGTATAAAACAGAAGAAGATAACTAAAAATAAATTTATATGTTAGGTGCAATTATTGGTGATATAGTAGGCTCTACCAGAGAGTTTCACAACATTAAGAGTGAGGATTTTGAACTGGTGCCTAAGGGCAGCCGCTTCACAGATGACACGGTAATGACTCTTGCCGTGGCTAAGTGGCTTATGGAAGACCCTACACACAGCCCGAAGAGCCTTGTCAGCATAATGCAGGACATGGGCCGCCGCTACGCCAATGCTGGTTATGGCGGGATGTTCCGCAAGTGGATAAACTCAAACAATCCACAGCCATACGGCAGCTACGGTAACGGCTCCGCCATGAGGGTCAGCCCCGTGGGTATGTACGCAAACTCTCTTGAGGAGGCGTTGGAGCTGGCGCGTATCACCGCATCTGTGACACACAACCATCCGGAGGGGATAAAAGGCGCTCAGGCCATAGCCGCCTGCGTATATATGCAGATGCATGAGACATACGGTACTACAGAGAAAATAAAATGGTACATTGAGGATAAGTTCGGCTACAATCTAAGAACAGATTTGGAGGACATCAGGGATGATTATAGTTTTGACGTAACCTGCCAAGGCAGTGTGCCAGTTGCCATAATGGCCTACCTTCAGAGGCACAGCACACTGGCATCCCTGAGATTAGCCATATCAATGGGCGGAGACTCTGATACCATTGCAGCCATGACCACGTCCATTGCATACGCCTGTCCGTTCAACATACAATCCACTCGCATTGACATCCCGGAATATGTGATTAATAGGTGCCGCGAGCTGCTTACGCCTGAACTGCTGGAGATAAATGACCGTTTTGAGGCGTTTGTGACAAGGCCACTCTATCAATCATACTATATACAGGAGAAGAACATCTTTGCAGGCGAGTACCCTGGAGACAAAAGCAAGGATGTGGCATCACGGAAAATAAACCAGATGGTCCATTTTGGTGTGCGCCACTTCATAGACCTGACAGAAGAGGGAGAACTTGCTCCGTATGAACAATTGCTACCACAGGGATGCACCCACACACGCTTCCCGATACGTGACGTAAGCGCGCCCAAGAGCGTTGACTACGTACAGCAAATAATAGACCGCATCAATGAGCTTTCTAAGAGAAATGACGGTTACGTGTACATCCATTGCTGGGGAGGAGTAGGCCGCACTGGAACCATCGTGGGCTGTTACCTGGCTTCAGATGATTTTGACTCCACCATGAAAATTCTGCGATACGTATTCTCTGCCATGCCCAAAGCCTCACATCGTGTGACGCCTGAGACTAAAGAGCAGGAGAATTTCATACGGAAGTTCATTGACTGCAGGGCACAAAGGAGGTTGGCGCTACAGGAAAGAGTAAGAGACTGCATCTACGGCAGCCTTATGGCAGGCGCCGCTGGTGACGCACTCGGCTACCCTGTGGAGTTTATGAGCCGCCATGCCATACTATCCAAATATGGGCAGAATGGCATCACCAAATTTGAGCTTGACAGAAACGGCAAGGCGCTTGTCAGCGATGACACGCAGATGACACTCTTCACCATAAACGGTATGCTTATGGGCATCACCCGAGGCTATATGAGAGGCGTAGGCGGTGCACCTGAAGATTATGTCAGCTATGCCTACATGGACTGGTACTATACACAGACGGGCGTTAAGAAGTCTGATCCGTTCGGTGATGATTTCCACTTCTCATGGCTGCGTGACCTGCCGGAGCTTGCACATCGGCGTGCGCCCGGCACAACCTGCCTTAACGCCTGTGAAAGCCTGATACGTGGTGAGCATCCTCAAAATAACAGCAAGGGGTGCGGCGGTATTATGCGCGTGGCTCCTATGGGGCTGCTCGATGCCGCCTATTACACACGCAACAATATGGGAATATATGACACCGCCTACCTTGCTCAGGCAGGCGCTAAGATTGCTCAGGCTACGCACTTGCATCCACTCGGGTATATGCCAGCGGCTCTACTCACACTGCTCATTTCAAAAATAACGCCGCTTACGCCAGATGAGGTTAAAGCCTCCATCACCAGCATAGTTAATGACGCACTTAATATTATGATGGAAATGGACGGCGATGCCAACGCCAAAGATAAGGAGCACCTTAAGAGGCTCACTCTTAAGGCCATGGAGCTTGCCCGTTCAGACGTTAAAGACCCCGATGCCATCCGCCAGCTTGGAGAGGGCTGGGTTGCTGAAGAGGCGTGGGCCATATCGCTATACTGCGCAGTGCGCCATATAGACAGTATGAGGGATGCTATCATCGCCGCCGTGAACCATGACGGAGATAGTGACTCCACAGGCTCCATAACAGGAAACATAATGGGAGCCATCTACGGTTATGAGGCTATAAAAAGGGAACATCTCTTCTGCCCTGACGGCAAAGAGTTTGAAGAGACCATAGAACTTGCCAATATTATTAAAGCACTGGCGGAAGACCTATATACTGGCTGCATTATCTATGACGGTTGTAGGCTGGACACCCCTGAAAAGCAGCAGTGGCATGCCAGGTACTGTGATATGGAGCCGGCAGGGATATAAGGGTATCAGGCAGGAATCATACTCTTTCTCTGCTCAAACACATCTATAGGCATTGGGGCGGCGGAGCCATGCCCATATCAGCCGCATGAAAGACCCAATAAGTGCAGAGCGCAATATCAGTTCTGTGCAGCCCCATGGCGCAGGCAATGTAGAAATCGCCGTTGTCAATCCTATCACAAAACTGCGGGAAGCGTTCCACCATCAAAGCAATAGTATCGCGGTCACAGTCCACAGGATAGTGAAAATACTCCACCCCATACTGGCGGCACAGTTCCGGGTATCTCTCCGCAGTGTAGTCCTTGCGCAAGTCTATAACCACATTCAACCCCGATGCCACCAATGTCTGCCACGCATACTCCCTTCTGCGTGAGGATATTGTACTACCCCGCACCCCTCCATACACCGGTGCCAAATCAGGAATCCTTGTCTGTAATATTCTTTCAATGTCAAGCATAACTACAATCACACAGCCACGAAGATACGTAAAAATCTTAAAAAAACTTAACTCCACTCAAAATTAAACCAAACTATAACTAAAAGTTGAATTTTATTATTATATTTGCATTTGTGTATGTCAGGGTGCAACCCATCTTGCACACACCAAATTCACATATAAAGGCGTCTTGACGCTGCTTTAGTTCGGCTATCAGAACTCGCAAAGTAAAGAAAATCACGAACAGAGCAACCCAAGAAGTCTGCAGGTATGTTATAACACGGGTATGCCACATCCGTACCCCAAGAACATACGATGCGGACTTTGTGTTGTATCTTCTTGATTTTAGGTAATGCGAGACCTTGATAGCGGAATTTCAACACAGAGTTCCGCTTTTTTTGTGTATATACCTTAAAATCATTGTGCAGGAATGGTGACTTTAAGTCATGAAAAAGCATTCACCATTAAATAGGGTAATGATCTAATCTACAAAAGGAGAATTTTATGCGAGTTTCGGCGATTAATAGTTATGTAAATCAACAAAGGTGTGATAATATTCAATTCCAAAGCAAGAAGGACAAACGTGAGATTAATACTCCGCCTCATTCAAATCCGCTTAAAGCAATACCGCTTGCTGTATTACTGGCAATGAGCCCGTTGAATATACAGCCTGCAAGTGCACAAAAAGCATCTGCAGAAGTTACAACGGAACTTATGGCAAAAAAAGATAACGTTATAGAAATATTGCATGTAAAAGATGCTTGTTTTAAAAGCTCCGGTAATGAAGATGTTGTAGTAGAAGCTATTAACCGTGATAAAAGTGAACCCGGTATTGATTGTATAAGACTCGTTATCAATGGGTATGATGGTAGTGATAATGATATGATTATTTATCCAAAAAGCTTAATTACGTATCTAGTTGAAACGACTCCTGATGATTCACCAAAGCACGAGTTTGAATGTTATGGTATTGTTACGGGTGCGTGCTTTATAAGAACTTCTAATGGTGAGTATAAACAAAAAGAAGATTTCGGATTTATGATTACGAATTCTTTTTACCGTGATTTAAAAGAATTTTTAGGAGAATCTATTGATTATAGTTTAAAGTATGATTTTATCCAAAAAAAATAAAAAGTAGAATCCATTAGAGATATTTTAATTTTAAGTAAACTTTTGTAACAAAACTTAATGTGCTCACTATTATAATAAAACTGTAACTTAACAGTGAACAAATGTAAGTGAATATCCGTTGATGATTTAACAAATAGACTAACATACATCAAAAAGCAAGTAGCATGAGAAGAAAAAATTACACATTGATATTCACACTGATTTTATGTGAGTGTAATATCACTGCAAACTCACAAAACAACATGACGGTCACAGACTGCCAAGGCAACAAATACCCGATTGTACAGATTGGCGAGCAATATTGGATGGCAGAGAATCTTAGATGTACCAAATACGACACCGAAAGTAATCTTTCCTATCAAAAGATACCTCAAGATAAGAAATGGAAGAAAGAACAACCTCACTGTATGGACATAAGCGTTCCAACTGGAGACTTGTTAATAGACACCAACTTAACAAAGGAGCAAATATCAAAACTCGGAGTACTCTATAACAGAGCTGCTGCATTAGGATTACAATCAAATTCCGATGAAATTGATGACGACAATATAATACAGGGTATTTGTCCAAATGGCTGGCATATACCAACAACCATGGACACAAATACATTACGGGATTATATAACTGGTTCAAAAAAGAGCAATATAAGTGTTGGAGGAAAGCTTAAATCTAAATCTGGCTGGGGAACAGACGATGACGGAGATGACTTATTCGGATTCCAAGCTCTTCCAGCAGGGAATTACAACTATAAAAACAAGGAACTATACATAGGGTATTGGACCGAATTCATCACATCTCCACAAGGAACAATTAAGATACAAAGTTCAGACAGCATATTTCCAAGAATACCAAACTTTGACACTCAATCATCTTTAGACGATGATCTATACAGTGTTCGGTGCGTAAAAAATGTCACACTTACGGATTGTCAAGGTCGCTCTTATTCTGTCGCGAACATCGGTGGCAAATATTGGATGACAGAAGACCTTAAATGCACAAAATATGACACCAACAGCGAACGCAAAGGAGAAACGCTTGCTCAAATAGATAGTACATCCTATGCACCATATTGCATGGATGGATATAACTATTTCCTTAAAAACGAAGACACTACCGCCTACTCCTCATGGGGAACAACAGCAAGTAAATTACGCACACTAAAAAGAGAATACGAACAAGCACTTCGTGATGACAAAATGTTCTATAACTGGGCTGCTGCAGTTGGAATAACAACTTCAAATGACGTCATTAATCTGACAGATATGTCAGGGGGGAAACGACAGGGCATATGCCCTAACGGCTGGCATATCCCCACACGAGAAGAATGGGAATCTTATGCGACAGCTACTATGAAGAAAAAGGAACCTGTTAGCAACAGCAAATACTACAAATTCAATGACCTGCACTCTTCAAAATCATACTGGACCAGCAATCCGCTAAAGAATTATGGTGCATACAAATGTGTCCTGATTAACACCAATGAAGAATCAACAATATTAATCGAAGAATGCGACTTTAAGGATGAGCCGCTAAGGGTACGATGCGTAAAAGATTAACTTAAAACAATAATTCACAATATAACTTCGAAACGTAAAACACACTATGAGAACAAGGAAATACAAATTATTCTTCGCTCTTTTTCTGTTTGGTTGTAGCATTGCTGCATATTCACAAAACAACGAAATGACCGTAACTGACTGCCAAGGTAATGTTTATCCAGTGGTAAAAATTGGCAAGCAATACTGGATGGCAGAAAATCTTAGGTGTTCCCAATATGATTCAGAAAGCGAACTATCTGGAGCCACACTACAAACTTCTTATAAAAACGCATACCTACCATACTACGCTGACGCAACCAACAAAACATACTGGGACACGGAATTTGCAGGTGAACTAACCGACGAACAAATAAAAAAGTTAGGGTATCTTTATAACTTCTCAGCAACAGTAGGATTAACTGACATCCATGAAATAACACACGGGAAAGGCTTTAAAAACAAACGTCAAGGCATTTGTCCCAATGGATGGCACGTTCCAAGTATAGATGAATTAAAAGAGCTGCTCAAATTCTTAAAAAAGGAACACAAAAACACAAATGGAATAACAGCTCCTTTAAGAGCAACGAGTGGGTGGTATACAGATTTGGAGTCAACAAATAATTCTAACGGTACTGACGAATATAATTTTTCTGCATTGCCATCAGGATTTACCCTCGCAAACATGGAATTCGACAAGGGGACAGGAATCATTCACAACGTAGGTCTAAATGGTAGTCTTCAAGCATCAAATTCGACAAAAGATGAACATGACACACATTATTCCGGAGGGTTTAACTTGGACCCAGATGGAGAATTTATCATTATTACGACGCATAAAAAATGTGCTCATAGCGTAAGATGTGTGAAAAATTAGTTTTGACTATATAACAATCCGCCCTATTAACCTAATAAGCTAATGAAAAAGTTTACATTAATTCTATTTCCACTCATTTTTGCACATCTGTTTTGCATGGCACAAGAGTACAATGTAGTTACAATTAGTGCAAATGGAGTACGAAATGTGTATACCTTAAGCGACATACAAAGAGTTGCCATAGAGGACAAGAGTGCTACAGACCCTAAATTCAGTGTGGTTTTTAAGAACGGAATTCAACCATTGGGCGACATTAAAACAGTAATCATTGAATTAGATGAGCCAACCATCTCAACTGATGCAGATGACGATGGTATTCTGATTTACAGCAAGGACAAAACAATAGTGGTCAGTGTTCCAACTCAGCGTAATATTTTGTTTTACAACATAGGAGGCATCCAGATTGGCAATAGTGTAGCAACAACATATTGCGAATGCACCGTTACACATTCGGGAGTCTATTTAGTCAGAGTAGATGACAAGTACTACAAAATTCGCATTAACTAAAGATTCAAAAATAAAACTGATATGAAGAGATATTTAATTACAGTTATTGCCATTATAGTTACAATAGTAACAATGGCGGAAAATTCAAAGGTATGGATTTACTCCCATTCAGGCAACCACCTAAGTATTGACATGGCAGATTTTGACAGTCTTAGCTTCATAGAGCCTAGTCATTTAGACATTAGTCCTGTGGAAAAAATTATCAGTAAAGACGGTAGTAGATTTACCCTTGAGATAACAGCAAACAAGACTTGGACAGCATCATCAAACGACCCAGCTGTCATACTTGGCACAACTCAAGGTACTGGCGATGCAACAATAACTTGCACAGCTCTACCTAACGCAGAGGAAGACCAATATACTGCTACAATTACAGTAAAATTTGATGATGGAACACAAAAGCAATCAGAAGTTACCGTATTAGGAAGGTCAACCGATTTTGTTACAGATATCTGTGGGAACACTTACACAACAGTGACAAT
>ONEZ01000036.1 GCA_900316995.1 uncultured Bacteroidales bacterium
ATGGCTCGGGGACTTTTTGTATGTTATTCACATACGCTCTTTTGTTCCTTCCTTGTTTTGGTTGTTTGTTGTTTCCAGTCTGTCAAAGATCTCGCTTTTCAACTCTCTCCGTCTTTTCGGAAAGGGACTGCAAAGATAAAGAGCTTTTTTCAATCCGCAAAATTTTTAAGCAAAAATTTTCAAACTTTTTTCAGCCCCGCCTCTGCGAGCGCCGTTCCTTTCGGAAAGCGGGTGCAAAAGTACAGCATTTTTTCTTTCCCACCAAATAAAATCACAGTTTTTTTTCAAAAAAAAGCGATTTATTTCTTTACAAACACCAAATACCCTTTAGGACCTACATTTATAGAGGTTGATGACGATAATGAAACTTCTGTAATGGTGGAGACATCAGTGGATACGGTTTCACTGCAAAGCACCTGATTATATGCGCCCTCCTCCACATCGGAGAGGGTGACATCGGCGGCTGAAGTACCAAGGTTAAGAATCACAACCACTGTATTGTCTCCTTTTTTCTTCTCATACGCAAAAACTGTATTCACATCTGGGGAAAGGAACTTTACAGACGGACGGTTAGCCTCCACCCCACCGCCAAGCGCAGCCTGAGTGTGACGCAGAGCCACCAGAACTCTTATTGTGTTCTTAATCTTAATGTCAATTTTGCTCCAATCTATCGGGTCTCTGTTAAAATAGCCCTGCGCAGGCCTGTAGCCTATCTCCTGCCCGTTATACAGTAGCGACATTCCGTAAAGCGTGAACTCAAGTACTGTCATCAGCGGTACATTATCTCCAAAATAACTGAAATAGTTTTTGTTATCAAAATCATTGCCGTCATCGTGATTTGTAAGATAGAGCATACGGTCAAGATTTGTATAATTCTTATTATTGAGGAGCTTCTGGCACCATGTCTTTAGAGTGGCGGCCGATGTACCCTTTCCCACCTTCTGAGCCACATTGTCATGGAAACCCCATGCGTAATCATAATCAAAATCCTTCTGGTACAATGCGGGTTTATCTACAAAATCTGCCTCTCCAAGCATATAGAAGCGTTTGTTGCCTGCGGCTTGCTTCAGGGCTGGTATGGCTTCGTCCCAGAAACTTGCAGGCAATGTGGGAGAAGATATGTAATCTATGCGGTATCCGTCTATGCCAAACTCCTTTACCCAATACACCATGGCATCAATCATGGCATTGCGCATATATTCATTACTGTATTCAAGCTGCCAGACATCCTCATAGTTATTTGGATGAACCATTTTACCATCTTTCCAGGTGTAATAATCAGGATGCTCTGTCACCCAAACATGGTCAAGACCTGTATGGTTAGCCACCCAGTCAAGCCACACCTCCATGCCAAGGCGGTGAGCCTCATTAACAAAGTTCCTGAAATCTGTGGTTGTGCCATGCGCCTTGTTAAGCTCCACGTAATTTTTTAGGGCGTACGGTGAACCCAGATTACCAATTTTACCCTTTACGCCACGTGTTTGGATAGGCATAAGCCAAACTATGTCCACGCCTAATGTACGGAGTTCCTGCAAGCGAGCCTGAGCTGCCGCAAGCGTTCCCTGCGATGTAAAGTTATAGAGGTTCATCTCATATATGACACGGTGGTCTGCATCAATAGCCACAGTATTATCCACCTGAAGCGTAGGCACTACAGGTTCTGGTTCTGGTGCAGGTGCGGGATCTTCTTTTGATTTACACGATGTTAAAACCACAAGAGGAATTAGCAGAAGTGAAAGTATTAGTTTCTTCATAACATTCGTATTTAAGGTGACAGATTGCAAATATATACAAAAAAAATGTTCCGCCAAAAACAGACGGAACATTTTTATGATGTAATTATGTGATTAGTAATTTTTCAGGCAGCGGACAGCAGCAAAAGACTGCTTTGGATATAGAATATAATCAAACATTCCGTATTGTGAAAAACTTGGATTACAAACAACCTGAACCGAGAAGCAATCGTATCCATACGGCGTTGCTGTTAAAAATCTTGAGACAAGACCCACTTCAGCATTTGCAGTAACAGAACCACCGTCGCCACAACTTCCAGCAGGAAGAACTGTAAAGCCAAAATCATCTGTACCAGGTATATTACCTTCAAACTTTAACCAACCATCTACACTTCTTAAACAAAAATTTTCAGCAGAACCGCGATTCCCTCCTTCATCTACATAATCAACTAATGCTCCTGCATTAAAGAAATCAAACCAAGTAGGCATGTGCCATCCATTAGGACATATACCTTGCATCTGCGGACCATAATAACCTGGATCATATTTTATTGCATCCTCTCCATCAATAAAACCAAATGCAGCAGCCCAATTATACAATATTCCAAAATGTTCCTTTTGTTTCCTGACATTTTCAATGCCACCAGACACCCATGAGCCAGGCTCATTTTCAACCCAAGTAGTCTCATCTTTAGGATTTACGTATTGTGGATCATCGGTAGAATATGGAGAGTAATCTTTTTGATTAGGCAGAACATAACTATCCCTTTCTTCTGCACCTCTATTTTTATACCCTTCACTCTCTGTATCATATTTTAGGCATTGCAAATTTTCACCCATCCATATTTGGGAACCAATCTTTGCAATTGAATATCTGTTACCCACTTTATCTTCTATATTATACACAACCTGCGCTGGCAGCTTAGTTATATAATTGACTTCTGTTACATTAGGTGTGGTGGTGGCAAGAGACATAATCTTTTTGCCGTCTGTACCATTGACTGTGGCACACAAACCCTTGCTAAACGCACCTGCCGGGACTGCAATAATGAACTCCTTAGGTGTAGAACCAAGCTGCACGCCTCCGCAGTTAAGCGTTACATCCAAGCCTCCCCCTGTAGGTGATGAAACCAACTGAGGTGTGGATGACATATCCACTGTAGCCGCACCGCTCAATGACATTCCGCCTAATGAGTTTTCATGAAGCACAATGCTACCCACGCTATGACCTCCTACCCTACTTTCAGCATCTCTTGAAGTGTTTGGCAGTGTAGTTAACGAAAGGCTCAAATAGCCTAACAATGGTTCAAAGTTAAGCACTACATCTGAGCCAACCGATGTAGATGTGGCTGCAAAAACAGCTGCATTCTGACCAAAGGAGCCTTCTGCATAGTTTTGAGAGGCTGGCAGAGTTATGGCTATTGATGTTCCGTCAAGAGCACCAGCTGCCGACAACGGATATATACCGTAGTAGTTACCAGTTGGTTCAATCTCACCCTCAAATGTACCATACGATGTGCCCGCACCATCAACAAGTGTGAATGTAACAGGAGAGCCGTTTACACCCACATTATAGACAGCTATCTGGTCACCCTCCTGCCATAGTGTGTTATCATCTGTAACGTCAGTGCCTTTGCTTGCGTCATACGCAACACGCAGACCTGGTTTCTTGGATGATGCAGAGAGAGTTATCTTCTGCTTAGGAGGCAGATTCTTTACCACAGGAGCATCCTTGGTTGTCTCCTTTGCAGTGTTAAGTATCTCGTCTTTCTTGCATGAAACAAAGCCCAATATTAGAGCGAGAACTAATGTAAAATGAATAAATCTTTTCATGCTTAATAAAAAAATCAGATGTTACAGGAATTTACCATGCACCAGCTTTAGCGCCTGTGCCATGAAGCTGACCATGTAAAGAAAAACTGGCACCACCTCCAGAGCCTATCATTACAGCATCCTCTGACTCTATACGGATTAGTTCCAACTTTGGTGTCTGATAAAAATTTCTCCTGATATTAACCTCTTTCATAACAATTTTGCTATTTAACAAATATTACCGTGCCTAATCTCAACAAACCTTACTTTGAGACTAAAATCACGGCACAAAGGTAGATAAAAAAGCAACAGCAGAATCAAACAATCATCTAATATTTAGTTAATTATTGTTAATGTATTTAAATTATTGTAAATATGTGAAACTAAAACGATTAAAATAGAGTGCGTGTAGTGCCTGTAAATGTTAAACATTACAAAAATATTACACACAAAGAGGAATTTACGCCTTGAAGAGTCTGTAGTGTGACTCGTTGGCGATAGAGAGGAGTTCACGGTCTCCACGGCTATCGCCATAGGCAATCAAGCGGTAGGAGTTCCTATCAGGGAATTTTGCAAGCACATATATTCTTCATACGCGCAGATATTGGTTTAACAAATTCTAACGGTTTACAGACATTGCAAATATATACAAAAAAAATGTTCCTTCAGTTATTGAAGGAACATTTTTATTACGTTATTATTTGGTTAGTAATTTTTCATGCAACGGACTGCACGGCAATCCTGCTTTAGCTCTGCATAAGCATATCTAAATTGATTAGTATAATTGCACAACCATACCACCCACAAACTTGTTTCATCTTCTTGAGATGATGTAATGAGATCTGCGTAACCTCCTATTTCTGACATATAGCCCGTAGACCCATCTGAGCTTACTGAAAAATGTCCTACAGGCAGAGCGGAAAAGCCAAAATCATCAGTACCTTCATCGTAGGGGTCCCAGGCTGAAGCAGGAGTAGATGACCAACCTTCCACAGTTTTTAAAAATGTTCCAGAAACATAAATGCTATAATATTGATCCTCAAGTCCATTGCCGACATACTCCGAAAGTATAAGCCAATACTCATTCTGAAAAGAAGGAACATGCCATCCATCAGGACAAATACCTTGCCTTTCATATTCAATAAAACCACTCTCGGACGTTGCCTCTGTTCCTGTTGCATAGCCTAAAGCTGCCGCCCAGTTATAAAGGTAGCCCCACCTGCTCAACTGAGAACATACCTCATTGTAATCAGACGGATTATCCATATAATGATTTTGATCATCTGTCCATAAAGTTTTATCCGTAGGATCCACATAAAATGGATTATTCAACATAACTGCTGGCGTCTTTTCTATAGTGGCACCAGCACGCTCACTATGATTATCGTAAACAGTACTCCTTAAATTTTCAGCAGTCCAGAAGTATGAACCTATTTTTGCAACCGGGTATCTATTGCCTTCAACATCCTCTATATTAAACACTGGCTGCGTTGGCAGTTTGGTTATATAATTAACCTCTGTTACATTAGGTGTGGTGGTGGCAAAAGATATGATTTTCTTGCCTGAAGGGTCTTTTACTGTAGCGCACAAACCTTTTTTAAACACACCTGCCGGAACCGCTATTATAAACTCTTTGGGTTCTGTGGGGCTCAACTCTACAGACGGACAGTTCAGTGTTACATTCAAGCCTCCGCCCGTAGGCGCAGAAACCAACTGTGGCTTATCTGACGACATATCCACTGTGGTGGCTCCACTCAATGACTCTTGGCCTAATGAGTTCGCATGAAGCACTATGCTACCCACTGTATGCATTCCCACTCTACTATCAGCGTCTCTTGTTGTATTTGGCAATGTTGTAAGTGAGAGACTAAGATATCCTAATAGCGGCTCAAAATGAAGTACCACCTTTGACTCCTCTGTTGTGGATGTAGCCGCAAAAATAGCAGCATTCTGACCAAATGAGTTTTCTGCATAATTCTGCGTAAGCGGCAGTGTAATATCAATTGAGGTTCCATCAAGAGGGCCTGCAACAGATATAGGATATATGCCGTAGTAGTTACCAGTAGGTTCAATCTCACCCTCAAATGTACCATCAGATGTACCTGCGCCGTCAACAAGTGTGAACAGGGCTGGAGAGCCGTTTACACCCACATTATAGACTGCTATCTGGTCACCCTCCTGCCATAGTGTGTTATCATCTGTAACTTCTTCTCCCTTGCTTGCGTCATACTTTACGCGCAGGCCAGGCTTATTAGAAGACGCAGAGAGAGTTATCTTCTGCTTAGGAGGCAGATTCTTTACTACAGGAGCATCCTTGGTTGTCTCCTTTGCAGTGTTAAGTATCTCGTCTTTCTTGCATGAAACAAAGCCCAGTATTAGAGCGAGTACTAATGTAAAATGAATAAATCTTTTCATGATTAACAAAAAATCAAATGTTACAGGAAACTACCAAGCACCAGTTTTAGCGCCTGTGCCATGAAGCTGACCATGCAAAGAAAAACTGGCACCGCCTCCAGAGCCTATCATTACTGCATCTTCTGACTCTATGCGGATTACTTCCAACTTTGGTGACTGATAAAAATTCTTAACTCTTTTCATATTGGTTAATGTTTGTTAATGAAAAAGCATGACTGGGGGGGGGTAAAACATTGAAACTCAACCAGTTATGCCCGATGAGGCTACAATATTGTAGATATTACAGCTACAAAGGTATTTAATTTTTTTTATAATATAATAAGAGCCTTATATGTTTTAACTTATTTTAACACAGATAACGTTGCAGATCAATTAAATAAAAAAGAGAGAGACTAAAAAGTCCTTAATCATTGAGGTCGAGATTCTTCGCAAAAGCTCAGAATGACGTGCATTGATTAAGATTCGGACTTTTTAGTCTCCCTCTTACAATTTATTATGTGGGACTTGCAATATTAAGCCCAGAATTTAAGAGGCTTTAGAAAATGATATGGGACACCCCACGCATTTAACAGACCAGTGCAATATAAAACTATCACTGCTATGACAAGTACTGCAAGTATGCAGAGAGTGACTTTCCACCATGTACCGGTTTTCTTTGGCTTAAAGGCATCTTCCATACTTATCATTGGGAACTGAGCTGTCTTGGTGAGAGTGTTTCCAAATGGTATGCGTACAAGGACTGCGGTGTTCATAGCCCATCCGTTGGCGTTGAGCACAGGAGATAGGTTACGCTTACGCAGCTTGATGGCGGCCATAATCATTGAAGGACCGGAGATAAGCAACATCAGACCAAGCACAGACAATATCATTCCCCACCATGGCAGACTAATAAAGCCATTGAAGACTGCCAACAGGAAGCCTCCTATGTAACCTAAAGCCAAACCTATGGCAGCAAATATACCTGCAAACTTGGCAATATCAAATGCCTGAGCCTTAGCACCTGATGTGGCGTTTGATGTAACCTTGCTATCACTGTCTGCCGCAAACTTATTTACTGTATCTTCAATGAACTTTGCAAACTTCTTGTATGGTGACCAGAATGCCTGTGGTATGCTTATAGGGTTCTCAATGATTTTAGTAACTGTTGCATCCCAGTCTATGCCGTCACGGTCATAGAATATGGCGTTTTTACCAACATACAGATTGTCAACATCGCCGGCGGTAACAGCTGCGGCAATCTGCAATGTGCCTGCCTTTTTCTTGGATGTACAGTCACAATATACAAGGAACATTCCGCTGGCTGGTGCCTGTGCGCCCTGCTTGCCCATATCTGAAACTTTGACGCAGAGGTCACAGCTACGTTTATCAATGTAGAGGACACCTGCCTGGAATACAGACTTAATATCTTGTGTTGGTGAATAGAAGTCAATGAATGTTACGTAGTTTTTAAGGAGTGTGTAAATGTCACGTTATAGCCTTGGCTTCTGACTCAAGCTCCTTGTCTTTTGCAATAAGGTCAAGTATGGCCTGTTTTTTATTCTCTTTTACTATCTTGGCTATAAGTTCGTCTCCAAGTGGTTCAACCACGGCTCCGTCTTTTGCGCCCATCCATGCAATGTACGGTGCGAACTTGCCTGCAAATGTAGCCCACTGCTCTGCTGTAAGCACCTTAGCCTTAGGGAAATCAACATCAATTACAAGTGACTTAAATGTGGCTACAGCTGCATTCCATGCCGGGTTTATGCCTTTTTCAAGAGGCAGTTCAGCCACTGATGATATACGTGCAAGTGGGTATGCGGCTATCTCTTCCGAGCACTCTGAGAGGCTCTTGGTGGTTATGGCAAGGAACTGCTCTGCTGACACGTCAAGCGGGGACTGTGCATCGGAGTTGAACTCTGCAAGACGGCAACGTGTAAAGTAGTCGTTCACTTTCTCTTCTATGGCCTTGTAGGCTGCAAGTGCAGCGGCTGTGTTATCGCCGTATGGGAGTATGGCCTTATCAGCCTTTCCTGCCGCTTTCCAAGCATTATACTTGGCGCAGGCATCATAGAACGCCTCTATCTGGTCTGTATTGACACCATCTATGCCGCTAAGGTCCTTTGTGGAGCCTACTGTGGAGATACATGAGGTGATTATCTCCTTTAGGTCATCGGTGGATGCGGTATCAGGTATGATGACGCCATCGCCGTTCAGCACGGTTTTAGCAAAAATGGCGATACTGTCGGATGTGTCAGCCACTGAAATTGAGTCTTTTTCAAGCCCAAGGTTTTTAAGTATCTGAAATGCTGAATTGTAAAGCTCTTTGCCTGCCTCATTTTCCTGATTTATCTCTGAGAGTGGCAGGAAATCCTGCTTTTTCAGCAATATGTCAGGATTCTTGACAACTGATGTAATCCAGTCTGTGGCTGCCTTAACTTCATAAACACGTACACGGCTGTCACCGTCTGTATCCATATACTTTAAAGTGTTTTCATCAAACTCAAGGCCTTTAACCGGCATTGAGAGAACACTCCACATCTTTTCATCAAGCTGACTGAGGTTCTTAATGTCCTTCCCCGATGTAATGTTTACACGGACAGTTCCACCTGCGTTAATAAACTGCCACGGTGAGTTGTTTTTCTGCTTCTTCATAGTGTTATATTGTTGATATTAGTTGTTTTTCTGTGAATATGCCAGGCCGTATATCTTCATCTGCTTCACCATGGCGAGCAGACCGTTTGAACGGGTTGGCGATAGGTGCTCTTTCAGCCCTATGCGTTCTATGAAATAGAGGTCTGCGCTGGCGATGTCGGCCGCCGGCTGGTCTGACATGACATTGATTAGCAAAGATAATATTCCTTTTACAATTACGGCATCGCTGTCACCATAAAACACCACATTGCCGTTCTCTTTTTGTACAGCGTCAAGCCATACACGGCTTTGGCAGCCTCTTATTATGTTTTCCTCTGTCTTTTTCTCTTCCGGAAGAGCCTCAAGGCTGTTGCCAAGCTCTATTAGGTACGAGTACTTGTCAAACCACTCCTCAAATGCGGAGAAGTCTTCTATGATTTGGTCTTGTTTTTCGTTAATATTCATATATACGTATTATTCGGTGAACTGGTGAACCGGTGAATCGACTTTTCGATTAAACGATTAACCGATTCCCCGATTAAACAAATTTAATACTTTTTTTATTCCTTCAATCATTACGTCTATCTCCTCCTTTGTATTATATAGGGCGAAGGAGGCGCGGAGGGTGCCTTCTATGCCGTAATGTGTCATTACGGGTTCTGCACAATGGTGACCTGTGCGCAAAGCAAGCCCTAACTTATCAAGCAGCGTACCCATGTCATAATGGTGTATAGCGCCTACATTCATTGATATTACGGCGCCTTTTTCTGCTG
>ONEZ01000014.1 GCA_900316995.1 uncultured Bacteroidales bacterium
CTGAGCGTTCTTAACTTCGTCCATCTTAACAGGGAACGGAACTGTGAATGCGTACCACTTGTCACGTTTCACGTTGTCAAACTGAACATCGATGTAGGCGTCACCAAGTATGGTAAGGTTCTTATCATGCTCGTCATACTGGCCAGCCTTGTCAGGAGTAACCTCCAGACCAAAGTCCATAACCACGTTAACATCGCCGGTAAGCTCAACATTACCAGTCTTTTTGATGTACAGGTTATTTATTTTGTGACCGTTACCATTGAAGTATATGTGCTTGTTTACAACCAAGTCTTGCTCCACGTCACCAAGAAGGTTGATGTTTGCGCCATCTTCTGCTTTGTCAACAGCATCTGTGAGTGTGCCGTAAACCACATTGCCGTGATCATCAACCACTTCTGCTACACCAGTGCCGGTATATCTATATGTTACAATTACTGTGTTTAACTTCTCTATAGTGAATTTTGCAGTTGCTGAAATATCAGCACCGTTAGCTATTATTGTTTCAATCACGCAATCTTCTGGAAGTGAGTTTACTGCAATGGTAGCGGTTGAGCCTATGGCGTAAGATTTCTCGATGGCGTTCCACTTATCAGATGTGATATTGTATGATACATCCTTGCTTCCCATTGGTCCGTTGACAGTTACAAGCATTGATGTGGTGTTTGTTGTGGCCGATATAGTTTCTGATACACTTTCCTCGCCACCTCTTACGGCTTTCACATAGAATGTATAATCTGTTGCCTCGCTCAGAGATGTGAAATTGTATGTGCTTTCTGTAACACCGCTTGCTACTTTTTCTCCATTTTTGAATATGGTGTAGGTGTCTGAACATTCCACCACATCCCATTCTATAGATATGTTGCTAATGCTGTTGTTCTCACTTACACTTGCAACGGGTTTGTCAAGCCCTTTGAACTTATAATATACGGATGCGGTAGCAGGTGCAGTTATGGTAATAACGGCTGGATTTGTTTTATACTCATTGCTGCCAACCTTTATTTTGTCAAATACAGCGCATGAATTTGTACATGTGGCTGTTAAGGTGGCTTTGGAATTGTGGGCAAAAGATGTTTCACTCTGGTTCCACTTTCCGCTCTCTCCGCTAATAGTGTAATTTATATAACTTGCAAACTCACCTTCTTTTTCAACTGTAAGTTTTGAATATGTTTTTGCAGTTGCTTTGTCAGATAGGTCTGAGTCATACTTAGCACCCACACCGCTTATGGCTTTTACCACAAATCCGTACTCTGTGTTTTGAGTTAGGTTTCCTACATGATAAGATGTGGTGGTCAGACCCTCTGCGATAGGAGTGTCTTGTCCGTAATAGTATAGGTTATAAGATTCAGCGCCTGTTACTTCATTCCATGATACTGTAATATCTTTCATTCCAGATGCTGTGGCGGTAACCTCTGGTTTTGCAAGCTTGGCCTCGCCTGAAACCTTGACTCTCTGATTGCCCACATATACGTAACCTGTGTGCAGACCAGGCAGAGTAGGGTTGAAGCTCACTGTTATGATTTGGTTGTCATTGTACTTACAATCATCATCGCTGCCTATTGATGTTGGGGTTACGCTGAACTGGTTGCTTGTGCAGGTTACATCACCTTTATATGACGCCCACTTTGTGCCAAATGTTTTATCGGTCCAAGTGGAGCCTATGGTCTTAACGTCACCAAAGGAAATATCTGATTTATCCTTTATCTCTGCATATTTGGCCTGAGTTATCTTGATATTTGTAACATCTATCTTACCCCAGTATTTAATTTTTATTGTGTTTTTATTGCTGGTGCATTGATAAGAGCATGTTCCCTTAAGACCGTGTTCAGTTGTGGACCAAACAGTTTCGTTGTTAACTATTAATTCTATTTTTCCTTCGAACCACAAAAATTTTGTAGCATTATAGTCAAATGTAATAACAGGCAGGCGTCTTTTGCTATCCTTAACAATGACTGTTTCGCCTGATCTTATTCCAGTTATATCGTCATATTCATCATGGCAATTTCCCACTGCAGGATCCTCGCCCTCCCATACAACATCATGTATATACTCGTTAGCTACATCGTTGGTGTTTATAATAGCCACTTTTATAACATTATGGCTTAACTCTACAGTGGCTTCTTGATAGGTTTGTACAGCCTTGCCGCTAAAAGACCTTGTCTCTTCTGTATAGGAGGTGCTACTTGTGTATTTACGCACCTTTACGTCGTACCCTCCCCAGTATAAACCACTTGCTACAGAAAAGTGGAATTTTGTAGGGTTGCTTTTCCCATCCGGCAGTTTGTATTCGCGTGTTTTGCCTACACCAAGTGCCTCGTCAGAGTCTCTTAAACCCTCGGTCCAAGCCCACGCATTTCCAACAAAAAGTAGTAAAGTAAAAAGAAGTGAGATAAATTTTTTCATGATTTATATATACATTTGTTTTATCCAACAAAATAGACATGTGGAATGTGGGTTTTGTAATTTGCTGAGAATCAAGCAAAACGCTCTTTGCCCCATTATTTTGGCGCAAAAGTAAATAAAAACAAATGTTAAATTATGGTTTGGAATGTTAATTTTCCTGAGAGGTGGGGTTTTTTAACATTTCACGTAGTAGAATGTTACAATGATGTTACTGTTGTATTATTAAGTTGCAGCTCCAAATGCAGGTAGTTGTGGTCAAAGGCGCGTACCATGCGTGTGGGTCTGAACCCAAGGGAACTGTAGAGGCGTAGCGCATGAGGGTTCTTTGGACTGACAAGCAGAGTGGCTTTTTCAAAACCAAGAGCTTTGCCTTGCTCTATGGCGGCTGTTAGTAGCGCACGGCCAATGCCTCTGTGGCGGAATTCATGGCTCACTGCCAGTGAATCAAGGTAGTATTCGCCAGCCTTGGTTTCATCGGCCATAGTGGAGAAGTCACATTTTATGCTATGCCCCACCTCACTGAAGGTCTTTACGCGCAGGGTGGAGTAGAGGGCGCCGTCGTATGAAATCATGATGCCGGCAGGCTGTCCGTCAACTTCTGCAATAAGGGTGTTCTCATAACTGTATAGAACATCTTCCATGGCGCAGACAGTGCTAAGTTTTTTTATGTCTGTATCCTTTGCATCGGCGATGCCAATAGCCCACAAAATGCGCTCTGCCATAAACAGGGCATCTTCTTTAACGGCTTTACGTATAGTTAACTGGTTGTTCATAGAGCATTTGTCAGATTCTTCAAACAAAATTACTAAAAATTACTCATTTTTCACTAATTTTGGAGCACTTTCTTTTTTATTTGCAATTACATGAAAACAATAACGCTGAAACAGACCAGTACAAACGTGCCAGCCATAGCTATGGGCTGTATGCGCATAGCCGATAAGAGCATATCTGACGTGGAGAATTACATACGCCATTGCATGGGGTTAGGGCTTAATTTCTTTGACCATGCTGACATCTACGGTCGCGGCGTTTGTGAAGAGAAGTTTGGCACGGCGATGCGTAACATGGGCGTAAACCGTGAAGATATTTTTATTCAGTCAAAATGTTCCATTGTGCCGGGAGTAATGTACAATATGTCAAAAGATTACATACTCAATGCAGTAGATGGAATCCTCTCCCGCCTAAGGTGTGACTACCTTGACTGCTTGCTGATGCACCGTCCTGATGCACTTGTGGAGCCAGAGGAGGTGGCGGAAGCGTTTGATATTCTGTACAGTAGCGGCAAGGTGCGCCATTTTGGAGTGTCGAACCATAAGCCCATGCAGATAGAAATTCTCAAGCGTTATGTGAAGCAGCCTATTGAGTTTAACCAGCTGCAGTTCAGTATTCCCGTGAGCGGCATGGTGGCAAACGGTATTGAGGTGAATATGAACACAGAAGGCTCTATTGATCGTGACGGCAGCGTGCTTGACTACTCCCGTTTGCACGATATTACCATTCAGGCGTGGTCTCCGTTCCAGTATGGGCATTTTAGCGGAGTGTTTGTGGGTGACTATGAGCATTTTAACGGGCTTAACCAAGCCTTGCATCGTATGTCTGAAAAGTATAGTGTAACTCCCTCTGCCATAGCTGTGGCATGGATAATGCGTCACCCTGCCAGGATTCAGACCATTGTGGGAACCACTAATATAGGTAGAATAAATGATGTGGCTGCTGCTTGCTCTGTGAACCTTACAAGAGAAGAGTGGTATGAACTCTATATGCAGGCAGGACACCCGTTGCCGTAAGCTTAATAAATTCTAATATAAATAATTATGGTAAAACATGTGATTTTATGGAAGTTCAAGGGAGATATTCCCGCAGAACAGAAAACTGAGATTAAAGAGGGTATTAAATCAGGGCTTGAAGGCCTGAAGGGCAAAGTATCTGGCATCGTGGAAATCAAGGTGAATATTAACGGCTTGGAGAGTTCTAACGCCGATGTCATGCTTGACTCCACTTTCACAGATTATGACAGTTTGAAGGCCTACTCGGTGAACCCGCTTCACGTGGAGGTGGCTAACACCAAGGTGCGCCCGTTTACTGAGGTGCGTTTATGTCTGGATTTTCCAATAGATTAAATAATATACGTTTATGACAAGAGAAGAGGCTGTACAAAGAGCCGTGGATAATTTTAAGCAGGGTTACGCCTGTTCACAAGCAGTGGTGTTAGCATTTGCAGATACCGTGGGTCTTGATGAAAAAACCGCCAAGCGTATATCGGGTACTTTTGGCGGTGGAATGGGGCGTTTACGTCAAAAGTGCGGTGCCCTTACCGGCTCCTTTATGATTTTAGGAATGGCTCAGGGATATGACCGTCCTGACGATATGGAAGGCAAGCTTGCCGTATATAAGAAGGTGCGCGAGCTCAACCGCCGTGTGGAAGATGAGTTTGGCACCTCCCAGTGCAATGAGCTGTTAATTAAATACTCTCAGCCGGAGCATGTTAAGGAACGTTCACATCATCAGGATATATGTGTGAAGATAGTGGCTGACGCCGCTGGCAAGCTTTACGATATGCTGCAGGAGGGCTGACAGCCTGTTACTGCACCTGCTTACGGCCGTAACTGCGCCATACGTATGCAAAGAACCATACCACGCCTGCAAATGTAACCGCCCAGGCGCACCAGAATGAGGCGTGGTAGTTGAACGCTTGTGCCAACGCTCCGCCACAGAGCACACCTAAGCCCACTCCCACATCCCAGGAGACTAACAGTGTGGAGTTTGCTGTGCCTCGGCGGCTGTTTGGTGCCAAGTTTATAAACATATTCTGCACCGATGGAAACATTCTGCCGTTCCCAAGTCCTATTATAAGCGCCGATGTGTAGTACGCCCACTCTACATGCACTGTTGCAAAAATAAGGTATCCTATTAGTGACACCACCATTCCTATGCCTGCGTTCAGCCTGATAAGCCCCTTCCTTAATATTCTGGTGCCTGCAAGGCGTGAGAGAATAAGCCCTAATGCAAGCAGAAAGAAGAACAGTCCCGTGCCACCTATTATATTAAGCTCCTCCTTGGCGTATATGGCCACGTAGGTTGAAAGCACTCCCCATGATAGTCCAAAGCAGACCATGAGAATAGACTCGCTCCATGCACTCAGCAGGAAGAAACGGTCAAGTGAGATGGCGGGAAGCCCTTTCTGAGTCTCCCTCTTGGGAATATCCACCGTGGTGTCTATAACAAAACCTGCAATGGCGAACAGCAGTGCAAGCACAAACAGCAGTGTGAAACTGCCTGTAAAATTAAGTATGTATATGGCCACTGTGGGTCCTATGGCGGTGGCTATGTTATTGGCAAGCCCGTAGTATGCTATGCCTTCTGTGCGGCGTGACGGCGCCAGCACATCTATAGCCACGGTGCTGTTAGCCACAGTGGTGGCTCCGAACGGCGCTCCGTGCAATGTGCGCACCACCGCAAAAAGCACAAGCGAGCCTGCCGCAAGATAGCCTGCAAAAAACAGTGCGAATATGCTGTAGCATATAAGCAGCACCATCTTGCGTGGAAATGAATCCACTATGAATCCGCTGAAAGGACGTATGAGCAGTGCTGTTATGGTGTAGCCTGAAAGCACTATGCCAATGGTCTGCTTGTCTGCACCGTATGTTTCACTAAGATAGAGTGGAAACAGCGGCATAAGCAGCATGAAGGAGAAGAATAGCATGAAGTTTGCTATCCACACCTTAGTGTAATTGCTGTTCCATAGTTTTTCCATGATGCAAAATTAGTGAAAAAATGTAAGAAAAGTTTGTGTATCAGAAAAAATAGCCGTATCTTCGCAGTCCGATTATTATTCTTTATAAGCTAAGCAGCTGATAATGAGTGTAAAGCATCTTTTTAGCCTAAGATGATTCCGGTTTATGCGCATATTTTGGCTGTAGTTAAGAACAATAAAAATTAAAAAAAGTGGATACTTTAAGCTTTAAAACTGTTTCAGCTAACGCCGCTACCGTAACTAAAGAGTGGGTGGTGGTTGATGCAACCGACCAAATAATGGGTCGTCTTTGCTCTAAGGTTGCCAAACTTGCAAGAGGTAAGTACAAACCAAATTTCACTCCTCATGTAGATTGCGGTGACAATGTTATTATCATCAATGCCGACAAAGTGAAAATGACCGGCAAGAAGTGGACAGACCAGATATCTTACACCTTTACAGGTTATCCAGGTGGTCAGCGTGAGTGGAATCCTGCCAAATTGCAGGCAAAAGGCTCAAGAGCTTTCTTTGAGAAAGTGCTTAAGGGTATGCTCCCAAAAACAAAACTCGGTGCCAAGATACTAAAGAACATTTATGTATATGACGGCCCAGAGCACCCACATCAGGCACAGAATCCAAAATCAATTGATATTAACGCTCTTAAATAAGGAATAATATGGAATATATAACAAATGCATTAGGTAGAAGAAAAGCCGCCATCGCTCGTGTTTATGTAGCTGAGGGTTCTGGCAATATCACCGTAAACGGTCGTGACCTTAAAGTATATTTTCCTTCCGGTATTCTGCAATATGTTGTTAAGCAACCTCTTGCAAAATTGGGCGTTGAGGGTAAGTATGATATTAAAGTAAATCTTAAGGGTGGTGGTAGCACTGGCCAGGCTGAGGCTCTCAGACTTGCTATTGCACGTGCTCTTGTGAAGATTGATCCAGAGAATAAGCCAGTGCTTAAGTCTGAAGGCTTTATGACTCGTGACCCACGTGAGGTTGAGCGTAAGAAGCCAGGTAGGCCAAAGGCACGTAAGCGCTTCCAGTTCTCTAAACGTTAATCATAACGGTCTTTTTACTCTATCCCTCTCAGTCATGTACCCACGTACACTCCTTCGAGCGATAGAAGCAAAAATCCTCGTTATTATAAATGTTTAGCTGAGTAATCAGTTCTCTTTGAAATTTTCCTCTCAAATAGACCCGCCGATGTCTTTCATCGGGGGTCTGAAATAGAGGATGCTGTATCTAAACCAATAAGACTTTTGGTTTTGTGGCTGTGGGAGTCTCCTAAACTCCTAAACTCCTAAACTCCTAAACTACTTATTGGTTGATATTATCCCAAAACAATATTAGAAAGATAACAACAATTTAAAACTTAATTTTTATGGCAAGAACAAATTTTCAAGATCTGCTTGACGCAGGTTGTCACTTTGGACACCTCACACGCAAGTGGAATCCAGCAATGGCTCCTTACATCTTCATGGAGCACAATGGTATTCATATCATTGACCTTAACAAAACAGTAGTTAAAATTGACGAGGCTGCAAACGCTCTTGAGGCTATGGCTAAGCAGGGCAAAAAGATTCTTTTTGTGGCTACTAAGAAACAGGCTAAGGAGATTATAGCTGAGAAGGCTTCTTCTGTAAACATGCCTTACATTACAGAGCGTTGGGCTGGTGGTATGCTTACAAACTTCACCACTATCCGCAAGGCTGTTAAGAAGATGGCATCTATTGATAAGATGGCAACTGACGGTACTTTTGACAACCTCTCTAAGCGTGAGAAGCTTCAAATTTCACGTCAGCGTGAGAAACTGGAGAAGAACCTTGGCTCTATAGCAGACCTAACACGTCTTCCAGCTGCGCTTTTCGTAGTTGATATTGTAAAGGAGCACATCGCTGTTAAAGAGGCAAAACGCCTTGGCATACCTGTATTTGGTATAGTTGATACAAACTCTAACCCTAACGATGTTGATTTTGTAATCCCAGCTAACGACGATGCTTCAAAGTCAATAGACATTATTCTTGGTGCTGTGTGCGCAGCTATTGCTGAGGGTCTTCAGCAGCGCAAGATGGAGAAAGAGGCTGAGGCCGCCGATGCTGAGTCAGCTCCAGAGAAGAAGGAGAAGGGTGGTGCCGGCAAGCCAACTCGTAACCGTATAAAGAGAGGAAACGAGGGTGCTCTTAACAACGCCCTTGCAGATAAATATAAAACAGAATCTGAAAAAGAGGAGGAATAATTTATGGCTGTTACAATAGCTGATATAGCTAAGCTCCGCAAGATGACAGGAGCTGGCATGATGGACTGCAAGAATGCTCTTGCAGAGGCCAATAATGATTTTGAGAAGGCTATAGAGCTTATCCGCAAGCGTGGACAGGCTATAGCTGCAAAGCGCTCTGACCGTGAGGCTTCAGAGGGTTGCGTGCTTGCTGCCAGCAAAGACGGTTTTGCTGCTATAGTTGGTATTAAGTGCGAGACAGACTTTGTGGCTAAGAACGCTGATTTCATAGCTCTCACACAGAAGGTTCTTGACGCAGCTATGGCTGAGAAACCTGCTGATTTGGAGGCTCTTAAGAATGTAAAGATAAACGGTCGCACTGTTGCTGAGCTTATTACAGAGCAGAGCGGTATTACCGGTGAGAAGATGGAGCTTGGTGCATACGAGTTTGTACAGGGTCCTGCCACCGAGGCTTATATTCACAATGGTAACAAACTTGCCACTGTTGTTGCATTTACTGAGAATGCAGAACATCAGGTTCTCCGCGATGTTGCAATGCAGGTTGCCGCTATGAGCCCTATCTCTGTTGACCGTGACTCTGTTCCTGCTGACGTTGTGGCTAAGGAGCTTGAGATTGGTAAGGAGAAGGCTCGTGAAGAGGGCAAGCCAGAGGCTATTCTTGACAAGATTGCTCAAGGCCGTCTTAACAAGTTCTTCCAGGAGAGCACTCTTATGGAGCAGGCTTTCATTAAAGATGCTAAGATGAGCGTTAAGCAGTACCTGCAGGAGGCTTCTAAGACTCTTAAAGCTACAGCATTCAAGCGCTTCACCCTAAATCAGGAGTAAGTAATTAGTAAATATTCTTTATATGCGAGCCCCCGCAACGGCATTAGCCTTGCGGGGGCTTTACGCATATAAAGAATATGTTCCTTCTTTAATGGGGCTGCGCCCCTTTTCGTGCTTTGCACGGAGCCCAGAAGCGCTCTTGTCACTTCGTTCCTTATTCTCGAGCCCCCGCCCCGCAACGGCGTAAAGCCTTGCGGGGGCTTTACGCATATAATTCTAATAAATGTCAACCGTCAACCGTCAACTGTCAACTTTTTTTACTATCTTTGAAAGTTCAAATACTACAAAAACAATATGGCTACAGAGTTTCATTATCAGGCTCCTTTCCCACTTGGAGAGGACACTACAGAGTACTATCTGCTTACAAAAGACTATGTTTCAGTAAGCGAGTTTGAGGGCAAACCTATCCTTAAGATTGAGAAGGAGGCCCTTACAGCTATGGCTAACGCCGCGTTCCGTGATGTGTCTTTTCTTTTACGCCGCTCCCATAATGAGCAGGTTGCTAAGATTTTAAGTGACCCGGAGGCTTCTGAGAATGACAAATATGTGGCTCTTACTTTCCTGCGTAACGCCGATGTGGCGTCAAAAGGCAAGCTGCCTCTCTGCCAGGATACCGGTACTGCTATTATTCATGGTGAAAAAGGGCAGCAGGTATGGACAGGATACTGTGATGAGGAGGCTCTTAGCCTTGGAGTGTTCAAAACATATACGGAGGAGAACCTACGTTATTCACAGAACGCTCCTCTTGATATGTATAATGAGGTTAACACTAAGTGTAACCTTCCTGCCCAGATAGACATTGAGGCTACAGAGGGTATGGAGTATAAATTCCTTTGTGTTACAAAGGGTGGTGGCAGCGCAAATAAAACATATCTGTATCAGGAGACAAAGGCGCTTCTTAATCCAGACACTCTGCTTCCTTTCCTTGTTTCAAAGATGAAGACCTTGGGTACTGCCGCTTGTCCGCCGTATCACATTGCGTTTGTAATTGGCGGTACTTCTGCTGAAAAGAATCTGCTTACTGTAAAATTAGCATCCACCCATTATTATGATAATCTGCCTACATCGGGTAATGAGTACGGCCGTGCCTTCCGCGATGTTGAACTTGAGAAGCAGGTGCTTGAAGAGGCCTATAAGATTGGTCTTGGGGCGCAGTTTGGCGGTAAGTATATGGCTCACGATGTGCGCATCATCAGGCTCCCACGTCATGGAGCTTCGTGTCCTGTTGGTTTAGGAGTGAGTTGCTCGGCAGACCGTAACATTAAGTGTAAGATTAATAAAGACGGAATATGGATTGAGAAGATGGATGATAATCCGTCATCACTGATTCCTGAGGCTTTGCGTAATGCAGGTGAGGGTGATGCTGTTAAGATAGACCTGAACCAGCCTATGTCTGAAATCCTAAAGGTTCTTGACAAGTATCCTGTTTCCACACGTCTCTCTCTCAATGGAACTATTATAGTTGGCCGTGATATAGCTCACGCCAAACTAAAAGAGCGTCTTGACCGTGGTGAAGGTCTGCCTCAGTACATCAAAGACCATCCAATCTATTACGCTGGTCCTGCTAAAACTCCAGCCGGAATGGCTTGTGGCAGTATGGGTCCAACCACGGCAGGCCGTATGGATCCATACGTTGATCTGTTCCAGTCAAACGGTGGTAGCATGATTATGCTTGCCAAGGGTAACCGCAGCCAGCAGGTTACTGACGCTTGTAAGAAGCATGGTGGTTTCTATCTTGGCTCTATAGGCGGTCCTGCCGCTATTCTTGCTCAGAATAACATTAAGAGTATTGAGTGTGTGGAGTATCCTGAGCTTGGCATGGAGGCTATATGGAAGATTGAGGTTGAGAACTTCCCAGCGTTCATCCTCGTGGATAATAAGGGAAATGATTTCTTTAAAACATTGAAATAATTTTCGTGGAACATCTATTGCATAAGTAAGCCTCTCCACCCACGGAGAGGTACAGTGGGAGGGCCGAAGCCCCTTACAAAGGGGCTGAGTCTTACGTTGTAATAGATGTTCCACAAAACTATTTATGAAGTTTACATTCGAAAACATAGATAAAGCGGCATCGGAGTTCCTGAAGGAGCTCGGCGACAGGAAGATAGTGGCTTTCTACGGCTCCATGGGAGCTGGGAAAACCACCTTCATTAAGGCTATATGTGATGTTCTGGGTGTTACAGACACTGTGAACAGTCCCACGTTTGCCATTGTGAATGAGTATCTTGCTGCAAGTGGTGAGAGTGTATATCATTTTGACTTTTACCGCATTAAGAAGATAGAGGAGGCGTACGATTTTGGCTATGAGGATTACTTCTACAGCGGGAACCTTTGCCTTATAGAGTGGCCGGAACTTATTGAGGAGCTTCTGCCTGAGGATACTGTCAGAGTTAAGATTGAGGAGGTTGATGAAGGAGAAAGACTTTTAACCCTAATCTGAACAGCTTCGGCCTACGTTGTAAGGGATGTTCAGATTAAAGGGGTAGAACCTTATCCATTAGAACATCATGCGGCTCATGGAGCGCAGCAATAAGGGGTGTGATTTGCACAGCAAAGCACACCCCTGTTTTATGTGCGCTTGTGGTCTTTAACAGACGGTCATAGTAGCCCTTGCCTCGTCCAAGACGGTGCCCGTCTCTACTGAACGCCACACCTGGCACTATTACATAGTCAATGCTCTCAGGGGCTGTGTAGTCTGAACCTACTGGTTCGCCAATGCCGTAGGCACCTGTTTTCTGTTCATCAGTGTATGGGAGTATCTTTAAGGTGTTGTCATCAGCCACCACTGGCATGAAAAACTGTTTCTGAGCCTTGTATTTATGGAGAATAGGCAGGACATCAATCTCGTCTGGCAACGGATTGTAGATGAGCACACGCTGAGCGCTCTGGAAGTTGGGCTCTTCTGCTATGAGCCGCAACAGCCTCTCTGCCTCGCACCGCCTCTGCTCAGCACTCAGCTCCCGCACAAGCGATTTGATCTGTTTCCTTATATCTGACTTACTTTTATTCATAATTTATTGGTGAATCGGTCAATCGGTTAATCGGTTAATTATGAGATTCTTCGTTACACTACGTTCCACTCAGAATGACGAGATAAAGCCTCAGCATGACGTCAACTCCTTAACTCCTAAACTCCTTAACTCCTAAACTCCTTAACTAAAAAAGATTCAACTGCCCGTCCTCATCAGGTTCTGGCGCCTCGTCAGAGTCAGAGCCCTCGGCCTCCTCCGCATCGGAGGCTGGCTCCTCAATATCATCTTCCGGGAAACGTAAAGGCTCCAGTGGCAGTATCTCCGCTATCTCTTTTGTGCTTATACGCTTGCCCTTGGCTTTCAGACTCTTGATTCCTATAAACTCATCTGCGTCAATAATTTGAGGCTCACTCTCCGCATCGGCGCCGCCAAAGCGAACCTCTATGCGGGCGTAGTAGTCATCAAGCAGCAACAGCATGCGGCTGTGTGGGTTCTCACCAAGGAAACTGACCTCCTTTTTGCTCTCCTCAATGGGGAAGCGTTTGAGGTAAGGGAACTTCTGGTCCGCATCATAGAGCGCCACAGTCCATATCTTCTCAGGGTCAAACTTCTCTACGCGCAGTACATCGTCAGCGAAGTGTGTTGTGAGGTCAAACGATAGGTTCTGGTAGGTGCCTCGCTTGGTTATCATCAGTATGGTGTCATCAGACTCAAACTCGCCAAGCAGTGTGCCTCTGCCGTCATAGTTAAGGCGGTTTACATCGGCGTCATACCATACCTGACGGCCTCCAAGGGTTGAGACTCCTTTTTGTTTCATGTTAATTTTGAGCACGTCATTCTTTGTGAATATGTTGCCCATGCTGGCACGCCCTTTTATGGCTATATCGCTAAAGTCCTTCTCAAACACTAAGTTCTTCAGTTTTGGACGTGGCTTGAGCCAGCACTTTACAATCTCCGCCTCGCCGTTTGGATTGGCGCTGAAATATAGAATCTTAGTGCCTGGCTTGCCTTGGGTTATGTCATATTCCTTGTCTCTGGCTGTGCCTCCGGCTGCAAAACGTTTGATGTATGATATGCCGTTCTTTCCGTCGCGATAAATAACATTGTATATGGTGCGGTTGTCCCCTTTTTTGAATACGCCTGTCCAGAGTACGTTCTTGCCCACATATACTTTATCCTGCACCTTTATCACCTTGAACTTTCCGTCACGATAGAATATTATTATGTCATCTACGCTGGAGCAGTTGCATACAAACTCGTCATGCTTGAGACTTGTGCCTATGAAGCCCTCCTCTTTGTTTATGTAGAGTTTCTCATTGGCGTCTGCCACTTTGGTTATCTCTATATTGTCAAAGTTACGTATCTCTGTACGGCGTGGGTAGCGCTCTCCGTACTTCTCTTTCAGGTGCTCAAACCACTCTATGGTGTATTCTGTTATATGCTCCTTATTATAGCGTACATTCTTTAGCTCATCCTGGAGTGCCGCCAACGCTTTGTCGGCTGCATCGGAGTTAAAGCGCAGAATGCGTTTCATCTTGATTTCAAGAAGGCGGAGTATGTCCTCTTCCTCCACTGGACGTATGAATTTGGCTGTGAACGGCTCCAAACGGCGGGCTATGTGAGCCACTGCCTCTTCATTGCTCTTGGCCTGCTCATATTCCGCATCCTTGTATATGCGCTCCTCTATGAATATGCGCTCTAATGTCATAAAGAATATGCTCTCCAGTATTTCGCTTTCACGGATTGAAAGCTCACGTTTCAGCAGCCGCATTGTGTTGTCTGCGCTAAAGCGTAGCACGTCACTTACACTTAAAAAGTGTGGCTTGGCTTCATATATTACGCAGCAGTTTGGCGATATGCTTACTTGGCAGTCTGTAAAGGCGTAGAGTGCGTCTATGGTCTTATCGCATGAGCGGCCTGGTGCCAGATGCACCACTATCTCTACGTTCTGTGCTGTGTTGTCATCCACCTTCTTAATTTGAATCTTGCCCTTCTCATTGGCTCGCAGTATGCTGTCTATCAGGCTGCCTGTGGTGGTGCCGAATGGTATCTCTGTGATGCTTAGTGTCTTATTGTCTATCTTGTTTATCTTGGCTCTTACACGTAGTTTGCCTTTGCGGCGGCCGTCCATATAGCGGCTCACATCCATGTATCCTCCTGTTGGGAAATCTGGGTAGAGGGTGAACTCCTCGCCTTTAAGATAGGCTATGGATGCGTCAAGCAGCTCGTTGAAGTTGTGAGGCATTATGGTGGTGGAGAGACCTACGCCTATACCTGTGGCTCCCTGTGCCAGTACGAGAGGAAACTTTACAGGTAGCGCCTCCGGCTCCTTGTTACGTCCGTCGTATGACAGTTTCCAGTCTGTGGTTTTGGCGTTAAAGAGCACCTCCAATGCAAATTTGGTTAGACGTGCCTCTATGTAACGGGGGGCTGCCGCACCGTCACCTGTGAGTATGTTCCCCCAGTTTCCTTGGCAGTCTATAAGCAAGTCCTGCTGGCCCAGAGTGACAAGGGCGCTGCCAATGGAGGCATCGCCGTGGGGGTGGAACTTCATAGTTTCTCCCACAATGTTAGCCACTTTGTTATACCGGCCGTCATCCATGCGTTTCATGGTGTGCAGAATACGGCGCTGTACAGGCTTGAGCCCGTCTGCCAAATGGGGCACAGCCCTCTGTAGAACTACATACGATGCGTAGTCCAGAAACCAGTTCTGGAACATTCCAGAGAGGTGGTGCTTAATGGTGGCGTTGTTTATGTCTGGAATCTTATAGTTTGAATGCGAGGTGCTTACATCGTCGTTTTCAATTATTTCATCCTGCTCTTTTATGTCGTCGTCATTCATAGTATCAATAATTGTGCGGTTTGGGTGTAAAATTACAAAAAAAGGACTAACTTTGCAAATTATATTTAATTTAGTTGACAGTTGACAGTTGACAGTTGACAGTTGACGAATAACCGATTCACCGATTCAACAATTAAAAAAATGGCAACTCAAGAAGAAGTATTTAAGAAAATGGTGTCACACTGCAAGGAGTATGGTTTTGTTTTTCCTTCAAGTGACATATATGATGGTCTGGCCGCTGTGTATGATTACGGACAGATGGGTGTTGAACTAAAGAATAACATTAAGAAATACTGGTGGGACAGCATGGTTCTGCTGCATGAGAACATAGTTGGTATAGACGCTGCTATTTTTATGCACCCTACCACATGGAAGGCCTCTGGTCACGTGGATGCGTTTAATGACCCTCTCATAGATAACCGTGACAGTAAAAAGCGCTACCGTGCAGATGTGCTTATTGAGGAGCAGATAGCCAAATATGATGAGAAGATTAACAAGGAGGTGGAGAAGGCTGCAAAGAAGTTTGGCGAAAGTTTTGACGCTGAACTGTTTAAGTCAACCAATCCGCGTGTTCAGGAGCATATTCAGAAACGTGAGGCTCTTCACACCCGTTTTGCCAAGGCTCTCAATGACAATAATCTTGATGAGCTTAAGCAGATAATCCTTGATGAAGGTATAGTCTGCCCTATAAGCGGTACTAAGAACTGGACAGACGTACGCCAGTTTAACTTGATGTTCACTACAGAGATGGGTTCCACCGCTGACGGTTCCACCAAGATTTACCTGCGTCCTGAAACTGCACAGGGTATATTTGTAAACTACCTTAATGTTCAGAAGACAGGCCGTATGCGCATACCTTTTGGTATAGCCCAGATAGGCAAGGCGTTCCGTAATGAGATAGTTGCACGCCAGTTCATATTCCGTATGCGTGAGTTTGAGCAGATGGAAATGCAGTTCTTTGTGCGTCCTGGCAGTGAGATGGAGTGGTTCAAACACTGGAAAGAGTTCCGCCTGAAGTGGCATAAGGCTCTTGGTCTGGGCGACGAGAAGTACCGCTTCCATGATCATGAAAAATTAGCACACTACGCTAACGCAGCCACTGATATTGAGTTCGAGATGCCTTTTGGCTTTAAGGAGGTTGAGGGTATTCACTCTCGTACAAACTTTGACCTTAGCCAGCACGCCAAGTACAGTGGCAAAAAGATAGAGTACTTTGACCCTGAACTTAATGAGTCATACACTCCGTATGTTATTGAGACTTCTATAGGTGTGGACCGTATGTTCCTCTCCATCATGTGCGGTTCTTACAAGGAGGAGCAGCTTGAGGGTGGTGACAGCCGTGTGGTTCTGCAACTGCCTCCGGTACTTGCTCCTGTAAAGGCTGCAATACTACCTCTTGTTAAGAAAGACGGTCTGCCGGAGAAAGCCCGTGAGATAATGAACTCTCTTAAGTTTGACTTCAAGTGTGTTTATGATGAGAAGGATTCAATAGGCAAGCGCTATCGCCGTCAGGATGCAGTGGGTACTCCGTTCTGTATCACTGTGGATCATGACACTCTTAACGATAACTGTGTGACAGTACGTTACCGTGACTCGATGAAGCAAGACAGAGTTAAGATAGATGACCTGCATGCTCTTATTGACGCTCAGGTTAATATGAAGAATTTATTTAGAAAGTTAATCGATTAATCGGTTAATCGGTTAATCGACTCTTCGATTCACCGGTTCACCAGTTTACCGATTCACCTACCATGAAGAGTCAAAACTTATATAGATGGCTTGCAGTGCTGCTTACTGTGGCACTGCTTTCGGCTTGTGCAAACCGTGGAGCTGGTCCGCAGGGTGGTCCGAAGGATGAAAAACCGCCTGTGTTCAACTATTCCGAGCCGTCTATAAGGTCTGTAAATGTTGACACTCTCACAGATGAGATAAACCTATACTTTAATGAGCTTATAGCAATTAAGGATGCCTACAAGCACGTTATGATGTCGCCACCCCTCAAGTCAAAGCCTGGCGTAAAGGCTATAGGCAAGAGGGTTAAGGTGGAGCTTACAGACACTCTAAAGCCAAACGCCACCTATACGCTCTATTTTGGTGATGCTATAACAGACAACAATGAGGGTAATCCGTTAAAGAACTTTGTATATACGTTCTCCACTGGTTCCACCATTGACTCGTGCTATATAGACGGTTATGTGATTGATGCGGCCTCTCTTGCTCCTCAAGCTGATATGGTGGCTGGTATCTACTTTAATGCTACAGATACAAGTTTTATTACGGTACCGTTTGACCGTGTGGCTAAGACTGATGCCACGGGCCGTTTCAGCATTATGAACATTCCTCCGGGAGATTATACTATTTATGCTCTCAACGATGCGGCCTCCACATGGTACTACAGTCAAAAAAGCGGTGGTCAGATAGCGTTTCTGCCTCATACGGTAAGTGCAAAGTGTGATTCCAAACCGGCGGTGGCAGAGGCTGACACATCGGCTGTACTAAAGGTGCTTAACCATAAGCGTGACAGTCTGGCGGCGCAGAAGGCTATAGAGGAGGCTCTTGTATTTAGAATGTTTAAGGAGAACCCTACACGTGAATATTTCAAGAAGGCTTCTCGTCCCGGCAAGGAGAAGTTTACACTGGTGTTTGGCAACAAACCATCCATGCCCCCCAAGCTTAGGATTATAAAAGGCTCCATGGCTGAGGGTGGGGATTCCGCTGTGGTGATTCCTGAGTTTCCTGTAAATGAAGGGTGGATTATGGAAAAGCCCATCAGGGAGGATTCTCTTACATATTGGCTGACAGATACAGTGCTTCTCAAACTTGACACTCTCAAGATGGAGATGACGTACCTAAACACTGACACTCTTGACCAGCTGGTGGAGAAGACAGACACTCTTAATTTGGTGACACCTAAGAAGCGCACTGTCAATGTAAAGAAGAGGAAGGGTGAAGCTGAAAAGGCCAAACAGGTGTTCTTGGAGATTAAGCATAACATAAACGGCACGCTTGAAGCTCCGGACACCATAACACTGGAATTTAACGAGCCTATACGCACTATTGTGTATGACAGCATTAAACTGAGCATCCAAGTGGACACCTTGTTCAATCCTGTGCCAATCAGATTTGAGACTGGCGACAGTTTGTGTAACAAGACTCTAAAGGTTCTATTTGAAAAAGAATTTGGAGCCACTTATAAAATAAACCTTGACTCAGCCTGCATCGTCAGTATGTATGGAAAGGTGAATGATAAGTTCTTCAAAAAATTTGAACTTAAAAAGCTTGAGCAGTACTCCAATCTCTACATAACCTTTAAGGAGAATCCGGAGAACGCTATTTTAGAGCTTATGAACTCATCTGAGAAAGTTCTCTATAAGAGCGTGCTTGAAGATGGGGAGGTTTCATTCCAGGATGTAACCCCGGGCAAGTATTTTTTGAGAATGATAATAGATGAGAACCGTAACGGCAAGTGGGATACTGGTGAGTTTAAGAGCGGGACAGAACCTGAACCTATATACTATTTTCCTAAGGAGATCAATCTGCCGGCAAACTGGGACGTGGAGCAGGAGTGGGACTACAAATCATTCCCTATACTGCAGCAGAGACCTTCTGAGTTAAAGGGCGGAGGATCTCAGACAAAGTCAAGACAAAATGCGTTAAGATGATGATAAAGAGAATATTATGCGTTGTTTGCGTAATCATGGCATGGGCGCTTTCAGTTTGCGCTCAAGGTAGTTCAAGTCATGTTTTCTCCAACGATGAGAAATTAGAGTATATGGGGTACTTTCAGTGGGGTGCCATCAAGATAGACGGCATAGACATAACCACTCAGGTAAACCCGGACACGTGTCGTGGAGAAAAGGCGCTTACAGTATGGGCGCACGCCATTACAAAAAAGACCATTAAGACATTCTTCCAGATGAGTGACACTTTTATGGTGAAGATGAGACATGCGGATTTGGCGCCTCTCTACTTCTACGAGCATGATAAAGAAAAAGATTATGAGGCGTTTTTCCACTATAAATTTTATCCAGCTGCAAACGGAATGGCTGTGAGCGCATTTCAGCAGAAAAACGGCAAAGTGGAGACTCAGGAGATTCAGTTTAACAACTCGTTCCCAACTGATGTCCTCAGCATACTCTATAAAGTGAGAGAGTTAAAATTCAAGGACATTCAGCCTGGAGACAGTTTTGGCTTTGCCAACTATATATTCAATGATAACCCTATGGTTATGTCTATAGTGTATGAGGAGACAGAGATGGTTAAGCTGCGCAAGCAGGCTGAAAAGGTGGAGGCTATGAAGTTCCGCTTTAACACCGCTGACGGCTCTCTATTCTCCAAGGACCATCCTGTGTATATATGGATAGAGACAGCTCCCGCCCACCGCATTGTTCACATGGAGGCTAAACTCAAGGTGGGACATGCTAAATTGGATATTAAACAGGCGACAGTTGACAATTGACAGTGAATAAATGATTATTGGTTAATTAATATGAAGATAGTACAGGTTCAAAACAAGAAGCAGTTAAATCAGTTTATTCAGTTCCAATTGGATTTGTATAAGGATTGCGAATTTTTCTGTCCTCCGCTGATTTCAGATGAGTTGAAGACTCTGGATAGTACTCAAAACCCTGCATTTGAGGTTTGTGAGGCTGCATATTTCATGGCTGTTGATGAAAGCGGCAGGGTGTTAGGCAGAATTGCCGGCATAGTAAACCACAGAGCTAACAGCTATTGGAATGTAAAGAAGACACGTTTCGGTTGGTTTGACTTTGTAGATGACTTGAGCGTTTCCAAGGCGTTGCTTGATGCTGTGGCTGAGTGGGGCAGGAGCATGGGTATGGAGACTTTGAACGGTCCTGTAGGTTTCTCTGATATGGATCATGAAGGTTTGCTGCTTGACCATTATGATACCATGCAGGTTATGGCTGCCATCTATAATTTTCCGTACTATGTGAAACACTATGAGGCATACGGTTTTGAGAAAGAGACTGACTGGCTTGAGCGCAGGCTTATAGTGCCTGAGCAGGTGCCTGAAAAGATGTCAAGGGTGGCTGAAATTGCCAAAGAGCGCAGTAAACTGCGCGTGTTGCCTGTACGTTCAAGCAAAGACGTTCTCAAATATGTGGGGTATGGATTCTTTGACCTTATAGATGAATGTTATAAAAATTTGTATAACTACTCTCCTCTTACACGTAGGCAGAAAGAGGCATATAGCAAGGAGTATTTCCCTATACTGAATTATGATTTTGTAACCCTTGTGGTTAATGAGAAGGATGAACTTGTATGCGTGGGTGTGACCATGCCAAATCTTTCTAAAGTTCTGAGAAAGACAAAGGGTTCGCTCAAACGTTTAGGCTGGTTTCACCTATGGCGCACCATGCACGCTAAAAAGCATGATGAGGTGGATTTGCTGCTTTTTGCAGCCAAGGAGGAGTACCAGCGTAGCGGCGCCGTGGCTTTGCTTTTCTCCCATCAGCTGCCTAACTATTTCAAATATGGTGTAAAGTACGCCAATGTGACCAATGTGCTTGAGACCAATGACAATAGCGGCAATATTTGGGACGGTAATTTTGAAGTGGAATACACTAAACGCCATAGGGCATATATAAAGGCATTATGATAGTAATTCTTACAGGAGGCAGTGCAGGTATAGGCAAGGCTACGGCGGAGCTTCTGATGAGCCGTGGGGACACTGTGTATTCTCTTTCAAGGCGTGGAGGCGAGGATGTCAGTGACAGCAAATCAGGAGGCTCTATAGTAAACATTAAGGCGGATGTGACCAAACCAGAGACATTGCAGGCTGCTGTGGCTGAGGTGGTTGCTAAAAACGGGCGTGTTGATGCTCTTGTATGCAACGCAGGCAATGGCATTGCTGGCGCTATAGAGGAAACAAGCCTTGATGAGGTGAGGTATCAGTTTGAGACAAACTTTTTTGGTGTGGTGAACACTGTTAAGGCTTGCCTGCCGCAGATGAGGAGTCAGCGCAGCGGACGTATTATTGCAGTCAGTTCTGTGGCTGCCGTGGTGCCTATAATGTTTCAGGCCTTTTACAGCGCATCTAAGAGTGCGGTGCTTATGTATATGCAGGCTCTTGGAATGGAGCTTGCCCCGTGGGGTGTTGAGTGTGGCTGTGTTTTGCCTGGTGATACCAAAACCGATTTCACCGCATCACGCAAATATACGGTGGAGAGCCAGAACCCTGCATCGGCGTATGCGGCTCAGATGAAGGTGTCTGTGGGTAAAATGGAGAAGGATGAGCGGAATGGGACATCGCCAGAGGTTATAGCTGAGGCTATAGCGTCACAGCTTACGCGCCGCCATGTGAAACCGGCTCTTGTGCCAGGTATGCAGTACAAGTTCATCTGTTTTCTTATGAAAATTGTTCCTGCAAGGTTGAGACTTAATATTGTACGTAAAATTTATTCTTAATAGATATGAGCTATTTTTTCACTTCTGAATCTGTATCTGCCGGTCACCCAGACAAGGTGGCTGACCAGATTTCTGACGCTTTACTTGATAATTTTCTTGCTCAGGACCCGTCATCGCATGTGGCGTGTGAAACTCTTGTGACTACTGGTCAGGTGGTGCTTGCGGGTGAGGTTACAACTGATGCCTACGTAGATGTCCAGAGCGTCGCCCGTGACGTTATAAGTAGTATAGGCTATAACAATAGCGCCTATAAGTTTGAGGCTGAAAGCTGCGGTGTGCTCTCCGCCATTCATGAGCAGAGTGCTGATATAAACCGTGGAGTAAGCCGAAAAGACCCTAAGGAGCAAGGTGCTGGTGACCAAGGTATTATGTTTGGTTATGCCTGCTCTGAAACCAAAAATTACATGCCAGTGGCGCTTGACATGGCTCACTCTATACTTAAGGAGCTTGATACTCTCAGGATTGATGGCACTCTTATGCCATACCTCCGCCCCGATGCCAAAAGCCAGGTGACCATTGAGTACAGTGAGAGTGGTAAACCGCTGCGTATTGAGGCTATAGTGGTATCTACTCAGCATGATGAGTTCATGGCTGATGATGAAGCTATGCTTGCCAAGATAGAAGAAGATGTACGAAATATTCTGCTGCCCCGTGTTTTTGCTCTTGACAGTGCTTATTCTCAGCTGAACAAGGGTGATTTCAAACTCTATGTAAATCCTACTGGCAAGTTTGTAATAGGAGGTCCTCATGGTGACACGGGTCTTACGGGGCGCAAGATAATTGTTGACACCTACGGAGGCAGAGGTGCTCACGGTGGTGGTGCGTTCTCTGGTAAAGACCCATCCAAGGTTGACCGTAGCGCTGCGTATGCGGCAAGACACATAGCAAAGAACATGGTGGTTGCAGGTGTTTGTGATGAGGTTCTTATTCAGGTGGCATACGCCATAGGCGTGGCACGCCCAATGAATCTCTATGTAAATACATTTGGCACAAACAAAAGCCGCTACACAGATTCTCAGCTGGCTGCCAAGATGCTTGAACTCTTTGATATGCGTCCGTACGCCATAGAGCAACGCCTTAAACTTCGTAACCCCATTTATAAGGAGACTGCTTCATACGGACACTTTGGACGTACTCCTGAAACAGTAACCAAGCGCTTTAATGTGAATGGTAAAACTGTTGAAAAACAGGTGGAACTCTTCACATGGGAGAAAACGGACTATGCTGAGGCAATAGCAAAGGCTGTATTATAATCTATTACAGGTCATCCAAATATCTCTCCTTTCAAAAAAATTGCAAAACATTGTGTTTTGTGATTTTTTTTTGTTAACTTTGTCTATGAGTTTTCTTTTTTTTTAGGCTAAAATCATACGTTTTACTCTAAAAATCAATAGCTTATGGACATAGAATCTCTACAAAACAACTTCTTTTCACAGGTAAGCGCACGCCATACCCCAGAAGAGGTGGAGCAGATTAAGAAGGCTTATTTTCTTGCAAAAGAGCTGCACAAGGGGCAGACTCGTAAGAGCGGAGAACCATACATTATCCACCCTATTGCAGTGGCTCAGATTGTGAACAGCGATATGCAGTTAGGCGTGGCTCCTGTTATTGCCGCACTTCTCCATGATGTTGTAGAGGATACGGACTGCACTATAGAGGATATAGAGACTATGTTTGGCAGTGAGGTGGCGTATCTTGTTAACACTGTCACCAAGCAGAAATCAGTAAAAAAGAGTGCTTCCAAGCAGGTGGAGAACTTCAAGCAGATGCTTGCTGCGTTCAATTTTGACATCAGGGCGCTGCTTATTAAGCTGGCTGACCGCTTGCACAACATGCGTACTTTAAAGAGTATGAAGGTGGAGAAGCAGCTTAAGATAGCATCGGAGACAGACTTTTTCTACGCTCCCCTTGCTAATCGTTTAGGGCTTTACCGCATAAAGAGCGAACTTGAGAATCTGGGTCTGCAATACCGCTCTCCTCATGAGTATCGCATGATACAGGAGCGTGTTAATGAGTACGTGCTACAGCACTCTGACGCCACAGAACGCTGGCTTAAGCCAATACGTGAGATTTTGGAGAAAAACGGCATAGAGGCCACTGTAACCTGTGAGGCCCGTAGCGTATATTCCCTGTGGTACAAGATGCACACCACACGGGTGTCATTAAAGGAGCTGGAACATATACGTGTAGTTCATATATGTTATAATAACAATCTGCCTGATATTTGCACTCGTAATGGTAATAACACAGAAAAGGACACTGCTCTGTTTATATACTCTTTAATCACCGGCATTTATACTGAAAAGCCTTACAGCCTGCTAAACTACATTGACTCCCCTAAGGAGAATGGGTACCGCAGTTTGCACTGCAAACTTATGGGCAATGAGGGGCGCTGGATGGAGGTTCATATTCAGAGCCGTGAGATGTACCGTATAAGCCAGTACGGCTGTCTGGCTGAGCAGGTGATAGGTATAGATAACTGGATAGAGAAGTTCAAGCGCGTGCTTCAAGATGTGGCGGCGCAGAGCAAGGATCAGATATTTGATGATGTCATTGCCAGCTTCTACCATGATGATATACTGGTGTTTGCATCGGACGGAAGCAAGGTTTTGCTGCCTAAGAAGGCGAGTGCGGTGGATTTTGCATACGAGATTCACTCTGATGTGGGAGACCACGCAAAGTACGCCATTGTTAATGATCATCTGTGCCCTATAACCACAGTGCTTGAACGTGGAGACAGGGTGAGAATTGGCAGTGACCCGCAGTACCATCCGCAGGAGTCATGGCTCAAGGTGGCTCAGACATACCGCGCCAGAGTCCATATACGCCGTTACTTAAAGTCTTTGGAGGAAGACTCCACCGATGCGCACCCGGAGTACGTTCTTTGCACCAAGTGCAACCCTCTGCCAGGGGATGAAGTGGTTGGGTTCAAGCGTCCTGATGGTAAAGTGCTTGTTCATAAATGTAACTGTGACGAGGCTCTTTCTCTGTCATCGCAGGAAGGTGACGTGATAACCAAAGTGGAGCTTGAGGCTCGTGAAGACAAAACTTATCCTATAAGTTTCTGGATTAGGGCTGTGAACAGGGATAATTTCCTTTTTGACATTATGAGCTTCATATCTGGTGAGATGCACCTGAGCATTGACAGTATAAACAGTGTGACGTCTGATGAGATTATAGACTGCCATATAAAAGTTTTAGTCCACTCTATAAGTGAACTAAAAGCTTTTGTTACAGGCGTTATGAAGATTGATAACGTCTATGAGGTGAGACGTGAAAACGGAAGAATCCTGTAGAACTCCTCTTATTGTATTACTTGCGCTATTTTTGTTACCCGGCGCTCATGGCGGCCTCCCTCAAAATCGGTGCTGAAGAATGTGTCAACAAAGCGCTCGGCCTCAGCCTCGGATATGAAGCGGGCAGGGAGTGAGATTATGTTTGCATCGTTGTGCTGACGGGCAAGTAGAGCTATCTCATCTTTCCAGCAGAGGGCTGCGCGTACATTGCGGTATTTGTTCACGGTCATGCTTATGCCGTTGCCGCTGCCACATATTGCAATTCCGTAATCCACTTTGCCATTGTTTACGGCGGAGCCAAGTTTGTGCCCGAAATCAGGGTAGTCAACGCTGTCTGAACTGTCTGTTCCAAAATCAACTATCTCAAACACTTTTGGCTTAAGATAATCTTTAAGATACTCTTTGAGTTGGTAGCCGGCGTGGTCACAGGCCATGCCGATGCTAAGATTTGCAAGTGGCTTCATTTTTTAGTTAACTAAGTTTTGAATACGATGTTACAAAAATACGCAGAATAATTGATTATTTAACACTATGGAGTTGTTTTTTTCAAATATTGTCTTTGCATTCTCAAAAATAAATTTTATTTTTGCATTGTGGATTACGAGGGGTATGTCGCAAATAGATTTTTTTTTATAAATCATAACAATTTTTAAATTATGGCTAACTTAGATTTAACAAAGTACGGCATCACTGGTTCCACAGTGATTGCCCACAATCCTTCTTATGAGGAGCTTTTCAAGGCTGAGACATGTTCATGCCTTGAGGGTTATGAGAAGGGACAGGAGACAGAACTTGGTGCGGTAAATGTAATGACTGGTATCTTTACAGGTCGTTCTCCTAAAGACAAATACATCGTTGACAACGATGAGAGTCACAATAACGTATGGTGGACTTCTGATGCCTACAAGAATGATAACCACCCAATGAGCGAGGCCGTTTGGAATGAAGTTAAAGAGATAGCCAAGAAGGAGCTTTCTAACAAGAAACTTTATGTAGTTGACGCATTCTGCGGAGCTAACGAGGCTACACGTCTTGCAGTACGTTTCATTGTTGAGGTTGCATGGCAGGCTCACTTTGTTGAGAACATGTTCATTCGTCCTACAGAGGAGGAGCTTAAGAACTTTGAGCCTAACTTTGTTATTTACAATGCTTCTAAGGCTAAGGTTGAGAACTATAAGGAGCTTGGTCTTAACTCTGAGACTTGCGTTGCTTTCAACACAAAGAGCCGTGAGCAGGTTATTATTAACACATGGTACGGTGGTGAGATGAAGAAAGGTATGTTCTCTATGCAGAACTACTATCTTCCACTTCAGGGCATAGCTTCAATGCACTGCTCTGCTAACACTGATATGGAGGGTAAGAACACAGCTATCTTCTTTGGCCTTTCTGGTACAGGTAAGACTACACTTTCTACAGATCCTAAGCGTCTTCTCATCGGTGATGACGAGCACGGATGGGATGATGAGGGCGTGTTCAACCTTGAGGGTGGCTGCTACGCTAAGGTTATCAATCTTTCTAAGGAGAATGAGCCTGACATCTACGGCGCTATCAAGCGTGACGCTCTTCTTGAGAACGTAACTGTTGACGCTGCAGGTAAGATTGATTTCAACGATAAGTCAGTTACTGAGAACACTCGTGTTTCTTATCCTATTGACCACATTAAGAATGTAGTTAAGAAAGTTAACGGTAAGAGCGCAGGTCCTGCTGCTAAGAATGTTATATTCCTTTCTGCAGATGCATTTGGCGTATTGCCTCCTGTATCAATCCTTACTCCAGAGCAGACCAAGTACTACTTCCTGAGCGGCTTTACAGCTAAGCTTGCCGGTACAGAGCGTGGTATCACAGAGCCTACTCCTACATTCTCTGCTTGCTTTGGTCAGGCATTCCTTGAGCTGCACCCAACAAAGTACGCTGAGGAGCTTGTAAAGAAGATGGAGAAATCAGGTGCTAAGGCATACCTTGTAAACACTGGCTGGAACGGAACTGGCAAACGTATCTCAATTCCTGATACTCGTGGTATCATCGATGCTATCCTTGACGGCTCTATCCTCAAGGCTGAGACCAAGAAGATTCCTTACTTTGACTTTGAGGTTCCAACAGCTCTTCCAAACGTTAACCCTGCAATTCTTGATCCACGTGACACTTACAAGTGCGCATGTGAGTGGGAGGAGAAAGCAAAAGACCTTGCTGCCCGCTTCATCAAGAACTTTGCAAAATATGAGGGTAACGAGGCTGGTAAGGCTCTTGTTGCCGCTGGTCCAAAACTATAATTTGAGACTATATAGAAAAGAAAATCCCCCGATGGAACTCCATCGGGGGATTCTTTTTTAGAATGGTTTTATTTACCGCCAGTCTCCGTTTTCTTTTATTAGGTCTATTAGTGCTTCAACCGCCTCTTCCTGTGGGATGTTCCTCTTGACCAGTGTCTGGCCTTTGTAGAGGCTTATATGGTCTGGTGATGCTCCCACATAGCCGTAGTCTGCATCCGCCATCTCACCAGGGCCGTTCACTATACAGCCCATAATGCCTATTTTAAGATGAGAGAGATGTCCGGTAGCCTCCTTTATGCGGGCTATAGTGCCCTCTATGTCAAACAGAGTGCGGCCGCAGCTTGGACATGAGATGTATTCTGTCTTGCTCATGCGAGCCCTTGAAGCCTGCAAAATGGTGAGCATAAGCTCTTGCAAGGTGGCGTCGTCCACACCGTCTGCAGTGATACGGATTCCGTCTCCAAGGCCATCCACAAAGAAAGGACCAAGCTCGCACGATGCGGTTACTATGAGCCTCTCAAAAGGCATCTTACCGTAATGTCGGCTGAGTACCACTGGAGCGTTATTGCCTTCTGCTGCAAGTTTTGCAAAAAAGAGCCTACCCTCGCCAAGAGCGTTCTCATGGGTGAGCCTGCACTCAATAACCCCGTTAGGAACTACATCTGACGTGGTGAGCACTACTGGCACCTGACCGTCACCGTATTCACCCACTCTGACACTTTCTCTGCGTTTATACTTAAACGGGTCAATGTTAAGTCCTGTTTCAGGCAGCAGTGGAGCCTTGGCCTTCTTTTCTATGAAACGTACAATCTCCTTTGCCACAGGTATCTCTTTTTCAGGGGCTTCACTCAGTGATACTCTGATTGTGTCGCCTATGCCGTCGCTAAGAAGCGTACCTATTCCTACGGCGCTCTTTACCCTTCCCTCATAGTCATTACCTGCCTCAGTAACACCAAGGTGCAGAGGGTAGTCCATACCCTCATTGTGCATGGTTTCAGACATAAGTCTTACTGTATGAACCATGACCCTCACGTTTGATGCCTTTACAGAGATTACCACGTTGCTGAAATTTTGCTCCTTGCATATTCTCAGATACTCCATGCAGCTTTCAACCATCCCCTCTGGTGTATCGCCGTAGCGGTCAAGAATACGCTTACTGAGAGAACCATGGTTCACACCAAGTCTTATGGCGGTGTTGTTCTCTTTGCATAGCTCTATGAAAGCTGTAAACTTCTCCTTGGCCTCTTGATATGTCTGGGCAAAATTGCCAGGGTTTATTCTAACTTTCTCTATGTGTCTGGCGGCTTCAAATGCAGCTTTAGGATTAAAATGGACATCCGCCACAAGTGGAATATGACTAAAGCCTAAGATGTTAAGCTCTCTTCTGATATTAGCCATATTGGCGGCCTCTTTCTCTCCTTGCGTTGTGAGGCGTACCATCTGACCTCCAGCCTCAATAACCCTTACAGCCTGCGCCACACACGCCATTGTGTCATTGGTTGACGTGTTTAGCATTGACTGCACACGAATAGGAGCCTTACCTCCAAGGGTTAAGGCTCCTATATTTACACATTGTGTGTTATTTCGCTTATAGTTGATTTGCATCACACGTAAGTTATTACTCTTTCTCAAGATAACGATAAAGCAGACCTGCAAGAGCTGCGCCTACAAGTGGAGCAACAATGAAGAGCCAGAGCTGTGGCAATGCGTATGCGCTATCAGCAAAAATTGCCTGGCTGATAGAACGTGCAGGGTTTACAGATGTATTTGTAAGAGGTATGCTTATAAGGTGGATAAGTGTAAGAGTAAGACCTATTGCCAAACCGCCAAAGCCTGCAGCGGCACGTTTCTCTGTAGCACCAAGTATTACAATAAGGAAGATGAATGTAAGAAGGCACTCAACTGTGAAAGCGCCACATGCGCTAACCTGGAAATAGTTTGCAGCACCAGCAAAAGCCTCACCGTAACCGTTGGCTGCGAATCCGCCAATCTCCATGTTAGCTGCTTTTGCAACTCCAAACAGAACTGCAGCAGCTGCAATGCCACCAAGAACCTGAGAGCACATATAACCGCACATATCCTTTGCACTCATTCTGCCAGCTGCAAAAACGCCCAATGAAACGGCAGGATTAAGGTGTGCGCCTGAGATATGGCCAATGCCGTATGCCATAGCCACTACTGTAAGACCAAAAGCTAGTGCAACTCCAAGAAAACCTACTGCGCCACCTGCAAATATTGCAGTACCGCAACCACCAAGTACAAGCACAAATGTACCGATGAATTCACATAAATACTTTTTCATAACAATTAGTTTTAGTTTTTAATGATAGGCAAATTTAAGAATTTTTAGTAATAAAAGTTAATAAATGTTCATTAAAAATAATTTATAATGCGTCAACAATGGTTGAAAGGCGGTTTGAGAGGGAACCTTTTATCAAAATTGTAACATTTTTTAGCGGATTGGAGGCAAGATGCTCCTTTAAGGCGGTTACATTATCAAAGTATTTGTAGCCGCTGCTTGCTTCACGGAATATATGTCCCACAAAGATAACATCATCTATACCGCTCTCTTTAAGAAGCTCCACAATCTTCCTGTGCTCGTTAAGGCTCTCTGCTCCTATCTCACCCATATCTCCCAGAATACACATCTTACCATGCATATCCAGCTGTGCAAAGTTGCGTATGGCGGCTGCCATGCTGGTTGGGTTTGCATTGTAAGCGTCAACTATAAGAGTGTTAAAATTAGTCTTTACAAGCTGGGAGCGGTTATTTGTTGGTGTGTAAGCCTCAATAGCGCTCCTCACATCAGATAGAGGCACGTCAAAAAAGCGACCTACGCATACAGCGGCAAGCACATTAGGCAGGTTATATACGCCTATAAGGTGAGTCTTAATCTCAGTGCTTTGATCAAAACACTTCACCTTTACACTTATAAAAGGAGATGAGGCCTCACTTGTAAGTTCTCCGCTCACATAATTTGTATCGCAGTCTGATGAGCCGTAGCCTATTGTTCTAAGCCCCGATGCCATCTCTGTAAGATCTGCGCTGTCTGTTAGCAAAAACGCCATTCCACCGTGGGAACGCAGATAGTCATAAAGCTCTCCCTTTGTTTTTTTCACCCCTTCAAAACTGCCAAATCCTTCAAGGTGTACACGCCCCACATTTGTAATAAGTCCGTAATCCGGCTGGGCTATGTTTACAAGGGCGGCAATCTCCCCTGGGTGGTTCGCCCCCATCTCTATTACAGCCATTTTGTGCTGCGGTGTAAGGCGAAGCAGAGTAAGCGGAACTCCTATATGGTTGTTAAGATTTCCTTGTGTGTAGAGCACATTGCCTTTTTTTGAAAGCACGGCGCTCACAAGCTCCTTGGTTGTGGTCTTGCCATTTGAGCCTGTGATTCCTATAATGGTGGTACCCAAAGTCTTACGATGCCAAGCTGCAAGTTCTTGCAATGCCTTCAATACATCTTTCACTAATATGAAACGGTCATCCGCAGCTACTTTTGTATCATCAACAACAGCATATCTACAGCCTTTCTCCAAAGCGCTCAAAGCATATTGATTCCCGTCAAAACTGGCTCCTTTAAGTGCAAAAAACATTGAGCCTTCAGGGCAGTTCCTGCTATCAGTTGTAACTGCACCGCACTCTAAGAATTTCTGATATAGTTCCATCTTTTTAATGTGTAAATGGTATAAAAATTAAATATTGCAAAGTTATACAAAAATAGTTACCTTTACACCCAAATTTGAGTCATATAAACCAGCTATGAGGAATAATTTAATTAAAATATCATTTTTTACACTGTTTGTGGTGCTGTTAGCCACTGTAAGCTGCTCAAGCGGCAAGAAATCATCAGACGCCACCATCAAGACTTTTACATTTGGGGCTTGTAACGCAGCGCCGGATCTTACACTGAAAAAATATTACATTGACAGCATCGCCGGAACTATAAAAAACACAGATTCCATAAACTACACCTCAAACATAACCAAGGTGTTTCCTGTTATGACGTTTAAGGTGACCCCGTCTGAAATAAGGATTAATGATGTGGCTTGGAACAGGACAGATTCAATTGACGCCACATCTCCTTTCAAACTCACCATTGTTGCGCCAAACGGCAAGAACATTAAAGATTATATGGTAACTGTTAACAAGCACACGGTGAACCCTGATTCTATTGTATGGACAAAATTAGAGCACAATCTGCCTGACGGCTTTGAGAACGCAAAGGTTTTTGACTGCTATGATGACTTTGTGTTTGTGGGAAAGAAGTCTGATAAGATAGATGTATATTCCAGTATAGACGGCAAGTCATGGAGTGAGGTTGTCACAGGTCTTGATTTGGTCGTGGACCCTATGTCGGGCTACGTGCCTCAGGGCTCTGCACTTGAAGACTCCATATATGTTCTTGGGTATAATTATGACGCCCTTTATGTGTTTGACCGTTCAGGTAAGGCTTTTGTAAAGATTGCAGATTTCACCGGATATGACGTTGAGGCTATTTTAGGCGAGTATAAGACTGAACTTCTTATTCTTGCCAAGAAAGATGAGAAGCCTGTAATTCTCTCATATCATGACGGCATGCTTACAGTGAAAGACAGTTCTCTACCTCCTTCATTTCCTGTTGGTGGAGAGTTCTCCCCTGTGATGGTGAAGTATGACATGCGTTCTTCATTTAATGTGGAGTCAATGTTTATAGTTGGCGGTTTACTTGCTAACGGTTCCCCCTCTGAAGGTGTTCATGCCACTGATAACGGCTGGTACTGGTCAAATGTTGTTAAATCTCCTGCACCTGTCTATTTTACTGGAGTGAGGCAAACTGCTGCGGTGTTCTATGCAAGGTATCTCTTTACTTTTGGCGGTATTACAGAAATTCTTTCGCCCATGTTTCTGGATATGCAGGTGAGCTATGACAATGGCTTTACATGGGATGACGCCATGAGTTACCAGCAGCTACCGGCAGGATTCTCTCCAAAATACGGCATCAGTGCTTTAGCAGACAATAGTGATAATATCTACCTGTTTGGCGGTTATGATGAAAATGACCGGTATAAGATTGAAATATACAAGGGTAGAATGAACTCCGTTGACTTTAAAAAATAACATACCGCCCTATGAGAGTGCTCTTTCCAGGGTCATTCAACCCTTTCACCATAGGCCATAAAAACATTGTAGATAGAGCTTTGAAACTCTTTGACAGTGTGGTGGTAGCGGTTGGTGTGAATAGTGAAAAAAATGAGAACGCCACTGGCGCAACCCTTAGGGCTGAGCATATAAGGGCCATCTATAAAGACGAACCTAAAGTAGAGGTTATAAGTTACAATACTCTAACCGCCAATGTGGTGAAAGAGTATGACATTGACTGCATAATACGTGGCATACGCAATGCCGCAGACCTTGAGTATGAGAATGAGATAACTCGTGTAAACTACACTGTGTTTGGGGTTGAAACCATCTACATGCTTGCAGACCCTCAGCTAAAGGAGGTCTCCTCAACCGTTGCCCGTGAACTTCACAAGTACGGGGTGGAAATTTAGTACTTAAACCCGCTGCCGCCAAGGAACTCACGCAGAAGCGATGTGGCTGGTATGGAGCTGAACGGTATGGGCTTTATAAAATTGAGTAGCCTTAAGAGGCGGTGCGCCACAGGGTAGGCATCGCTGTAGTGCGGCACCTCTAAAAGAATAGGCTCCGCTTGGCGGCGTATGGCGGCAAGTTCAAACAGCAGTGAAGAGTTGAAAATTTCATCTACGCTCTCCTGAAACGGTTCAATCCATTTCTTTTCCCCACGGCGTACACTCGGCCAGCGTAAAATGGTGTCCTCTGCGCTGTAGCAGCGGTATTTGTAGTCTCTGATTATGCGGCGTAGCAGTCTGGTGTCATCAGCTGGGATACAGTTATGGTTATTGAGTGAAAGCGTGTTAAGTGCTGATACAAAAACCTTAATAAGCGCCTCTTGCGGAAGAGATTTTGTAAGTTCAGGATTTATTGCGTGCAACCCCTCTATAATCAATACTTCATTGCTGTTTAACTTCATCTGTATCCCTTTCTCATTCCTCTTCCCTGTCTCAAAGTTATAAACAGGGGTTTCCACCTCCTCTCCTTTTATAAGGGCTTGAATGTCTGTGTAGAAACGTTCCAAGTCAAGAGAATATAGGCTCTCAAAATCATGTTCTCCGTTTTCATCAATTGGAGTGTCTGCTCTGTTCACAAAATAGTTGTCGAGCGAAAGGGGGATAGGTCTGACCCCCGATGCGGCAATCTGAACGCTAAGACGTTTTGAAAATGTGGTTTTACCCGATGATGACGGACCAGCTACAAGAACCACCCTGATTTTAGGATTGTTTGTCACCTTGTCTGCTATACGGACGATGTTCTTTTCATGTAGAGCCTCTGATATCTTGATAAGTATTTGAAGTTGGTCTGTGCTTATTGCGTTTATGTCTGCAATATTTGTAAGGCGTGCCTTTTGCTCCAAACTCCAGTTGTTCTTGTATGTCTGATACAGTTTAGGCATGGGTGTAATCTGTGCGGAGTCTTGAAGCAGCATACCATCATAATATGGCTGCAGGTCAAACTTCTTGAGGTAGCCGGTGGATATAACCAGCGTGCCAGGAAAATAATCCAACACGTTGTCAATGGCGTAGTATGTGGTGTAGAAATTCTTTCTGTATTTTAGAATGTCAGACACTGAATTCAGCCCTTTGTCTGAGAATAGTTTGATGGCGTCTTTTGTAGGTGTGGAAATATGCAGTATAGGTTTGTCAGCCTCTATAATTTCTGCCATTCTTTGCCGCAGAGAGGCTATGACTGCCTCATTTATGTGCTCTCCGTTTTTTGATACAATACAGAAGAAACCGTCACTTATTGAATGCTCCACACGTAGTGTTGCACCAGGGATTATATCATTAACAGCCTTGTTAAGAACAAGCACAAGAGAGTTCATGTAGATCATCTTCCCGTCAGTGCAGTTACGGTCAATAAACCTGATGGTTTTATTCATGAACAGGCAGGTGTTAAGCCCCACAGGCAGGTTGTTCATAGTGGCGGCTACAATACTCTCTGAATTAGGAATGCCAGACGCTTCAAGTAGTTGAAGTATGGATGTGCCTTCTGGAACATGCACTGTCTGATTTGTGTTTGCAATAACTATGTCCAACATAATGATACTTTTTTATAACTATCAACTGATTACGGTACAGGGTCATAGCCGCTGCCGCCCCAAGGATGGCATCTGAGCAGCCTTTTTATGCCAAGCCATCCGCCTTTGAATATCCCGTACTTTGTAACAGCCTCTACCATATACTGTGAGCATGTGGGAGTGTAGCGGCACGATGGTGGAAGCAGCGGAGATATGCAGGCTCGGTAAAAATAGACTGGCAGCAGGAATATGTTTCTCAGCAGTTTTTTACACATCGTCAGTGTCAATAATCATCTTAATCCATGAGATGGTTATGTATGTGGCCATGGCTACTGCAAGACCTAAAAAGCCGCATAGCAGTATAAGAATGGCGCTAATTGCCAAAAATGCGTATTGCAGCTTGCCTCTCTCTTTGAGAGAGAACATAGGTATCTCTGACACTAAGAGGTAACATAGTGTGCCAGTGAGTATTATAAGCACAGATAGTCCTACGCCCGGACATCTCCATAGCGTGGCGAACTCAGGCCAGTCCATCCACATGAATGATGCCATGGGAGCGTTGGCTATACCTGCTATAAGAAGTGCGTTTGCCGGCGTGGGCAGACCAATGAAAGATTTGGTCTGGCGTGCGTCATTGTTAAACTTTGCGAGCCTTATTGCAGAGAATGCGGCAATTAAGAAGGCTGTGTAAGGAACGTATGTGGCGCCAAATTCTGTGACGTAAGGGTACTGCTTGAATAGCGAGAACATAAGGGCTGCAGGAGCCAGCCCAAAGGTAATGTCATCTGCAAGTGAATCCATATCCTTGCCAATGATAGAGTGTGCGTCAAGCAGACGTGCTAAGAATCCGTCAAAAAAGTCAAAAACCGCACCTGCCATGATGAAAATGGTGGCTGTAAATGCGTCTCCTTGCAAGGCGAACACAGTAGCCACGCAACCTGATAGCAGGTTGAGGCAGGTGACCATATTAGGTATATGTTGTTTCATAAGTTGATATTAAAGTTCTCAGGGCTTGCAGCTGGCGATTCCAGAATTTTTCCATTGGCGTCAATTCTGAAATAGGCAGGTGCATTCTTAACTCCGAACGCTTTTATAAATTCACTATTCTCTGTACTGAAAAGTATATTGTCTCTTGACTTTAGCTTTTGTGTCAGGCGGTAAATGTTCTCCGCATCGGAGTCAAGAAAAACCACCAGTACGGCGCATTTCCCTCTCCATTTCTCTGTGCGTTGCACGGCAAAATCCAAGTCAGACTGACTTTTTCCTAACATTGAATTAGCAAAAATAATAAAAATTTGCGGACTTTCAAAATCTTTGAGGTCAAGAGTTTTTCCGTCGATGCTTGTAACGCTTGTTGTGTATGTGTAAGAACCGCTTGCTCCGGTCTCCTTAATTTTTTGAACTTGCTCTGCTATTAGTTTGTTCTCAGGGGTTTGAATGGTCTTTAGCGCACTAAGTGGCATGGTGCCTGCAAGCACATGGTGTATTATCACAAGTTCTTCAAGCGGTTTGTTAGAGGCAAGTTTTGTAACATCCTTGTATTGCTCAAACAGTACTGAGAACGCCTCCCAGTAGGCTGGGTTGTTGTATGCCACAGGCTCGTTTATGAAAAAGGCGTCGATGGCGGTGTCTGGCTGTGTGGGCCCATACAGATTCACCAAAATGGCGTAACTGCAATAGCGGTAGGTGGTGAAGAACGGGGATTTGTCTCCAAACTTGTACTCCAGTTCAAAGAATTCATTCTCAATTCTCTCAGGTGTTATTTCTGAGCGGATAAGGCGGTTCAGCGCTACATCAAAGGAGTCATCAAATGCTGTGATTTTTATGTTGAGGTCATCTGGCGCAGGATTAATGAGGCTTAGCAGCACCTCTTTGGGTGAAAAGTACGGGTTTGAAAGCTCCTGCTTTGATGGCTCTCGGTATGGTGGCAGGTTCACGTTGTATATCTTGTATGGCTCCACGTAGAGTACCCCCTTGTAGTAGCCAAGGTCAATAAGGCATTTCTGTGTGGTCTCAATTCGGGTATCCAGACTGAAGTTTCCTGCATTGTCAACCGTGCAGCTGTCAACTGCGGCTCTTGTGTGAGTGATGCCGTCCGTCTCGTAAGTGAGCACTAATTTACGCCCAGCATAATCAGGCTCCCTGCCTGTTATAAGTCCGTCAGCTTTTACAAGACCAACGTTAATCAGTACAAGCATAAGCAACATAAAACCTCTTCCTGCCATAAATCTGAGTATCCTGGCTCTGTTTTCCATGCTGCTTCTGTCTCCTTTCAGAGTTCTGGCCTTGGCCTCTGTGAGCTCTTGCCGTGTGCGTTCGTATTCAACTGGGTCTATGGCGTCAATGGCCTCCCCGATGCAATCTTCTGGCACCCTCTTTGCCCGTAACGCAAACTCTATCTTGCGCTTGCCCCATTTGCTAAAACGGAACTTGTCTGCTGCAAACGCCTTGGCGTAGCGCCTCTCATCAATGAACCCCTCTGCCACAAGCCTCTCCAGTATGTTTTCTTTCTCCTCCTCTGACGCCTCCGCTTTGCGTAGCTTCTCCTCCACATCCGCCCTGCACCGCTCCGCTGCGGAACAGTAACTCGCAAGTTTATTGTATATTTGTGTATTCATGTTTAATTCAAACTGTCAACTGTCAACTGTCAACTGTCAACTGTCAACTGTCAACTGAATAAGTATCTGCTGGTTTCCCCAACCCCTGCCGCTTTCACCTCTTCCGGAGTGCCGGTGCAAACTACAGTGCCACCTGCGCTTCCACCTTCCGGTCCCATGTCAATGATATAGTCAGCATGACGCATTACATCGGTGTTGTGTTCTATTACTATAAGACTGTTGCCACGGTTCACAAGTTTATCAAGCACCCCCATAAGAATGTTTATATCCTCAAAATGTAGCCCTGTGGTGGGCTCGTCAAGTATGTATAGTGTCTTGCCTGTGTCTTTCTTTATCAGTTCTGTGGCAAGTTTCACTCTCTGGTTCTCTCCTCCTGACAGAGTGTTTGACGGCTGCCCTAATTTCAGATAGCCCAATCCCACACTTTGTACTGTTTCAAGTTTGTGAAGCAGTGTGGGCACTCCCTCAAAAAACTCAACCGCCTGGTTGAAGGTCATGTCAAGCACATCTCCAATTGATTTGCCTTTATAGCGAACCTCAAGAGTTTCACGGTTATAGCGTTTGCCACGGCATACCGGACATGGTACATAGACATTTGCCATAAAGCCCATCTCCAAACATTTGTAGCCGTTTCCGCTACACTCCGGGCATCGGCCGCCTTTAACATTAAAGGAGAAACGCCCGGCTTTATAGCCTCGTATCTTAGATTCCGGCAGAGCTACAAAAAGTTCCCTGATGTCAGAAAATAGACCTATATATGTAGCTGGGTTTGAGCGCGGAGTGCGTCCGATGGGGGATTGGTCAACCGCTATTATCTTGTCAATGTTCTCAATGCCCTCTATCGCCTGGTATGGCAGCGGGTCTGCAAGACTGCCGTAAAAGTGTTTGCTGAGCGCTTTTTTGAGTGTGCCGTTTATAAGGCTTGACTTTCCACTGCCAGACACGCCTGTCACGCACACAAACTTGCCAAGCGGTATTTCTACGTCTATGTTTTTAAGGTTGTTGCCAGTGGCTCCTTTTATGCGGAGTGTCTTGCCGTTGCCGATGCGTCGCTTTGCAGGGACAGTAATCATTTTCTCCCCCTTTATGTAAGCGGTTGTCAGAGTGTCTGACTTCATCATATCTTCAAGGGTTCCGGCAAAAACCACGTTGCCGCCTAATCTGCCGGCTTTGGGTCCCATATCCACAATGTAGTCAGCGGAGAGCATCATCTCCATGTCATGCTCCACCACTATAACCGTATTGCCAATGTCACGCAGAGCCTTGAGTGAGTTTATAAGGCGGGTATTGTCTCGTGGATGCAAACCTATACTTGGCTCATCAAGGATGTATAGTACGTTCACAAGGTTGGAGCCTATCTGTGTGGCAAGCCTTATGCGCTGGCTCTCTCCTCCTGACAGTGAGTTTGAGGAGCGGCTGAGCTGCAGGTAGCTAAGCCCTACGTCAAGCAGGAACTTCAGCCTTTTAAGTATCTCCTTGACTATAGGCGTTGCTATGGATTTCTGTCTTTCTGTAAGTTGAGGTTCCAGGTTCTCAAACCAAGAGTACAGCTCGCATATATCCATATTAGACAGTTCTACTATATTCTTTCCGGCGATGCGGTAGAAAAGCGCCTCCTTCTTTAATCTGCTGCCTCCGCATTCAGGGCATATAATAGTTTGTGAGAACTGTTCAGCCCATTTTTTTTCTGTGGCTGAGGCCTCAGTCTCTTCAAGATTCAGGTATTGTGCTATGCCGTTGTAGGTGGTGGCGTAACCGCTAACTCCTTCCACTGGGCTCTTTATCACTATGCGCTCTTCACTGCCGTTGATGATGATGTCTATAATATCATCAGGCAACTCCCTTACTGGAGTGTCTATGCTGTAGCCGCCAGTTTCACATATAGTTGCTATCTGTGTGAAAATAAGGCTGCTTTTGGATTTTCCAAGAGGTGCTATAGCCCCTTCCTTTATGGAGAGGTTCTTGTTTGGAATAATTTTATCTATATCAACTTGTGTCACAAAACCTGTGCCGTGGCACTTGTGGCAGCATCCCTTAGGAGAGTTGAAAGAGAAATCATTTGGTGCCGGGGTGGCGTAGGATATACCAGATGTGGGGCACATCAACCGGCTTGAGAAGTAGCGTGTGCGGCTTTCATCATCTTTGTCTATAATCATAATAACGCCGTCGCCCTGTTCAAGCGCTGTCTTTACTGAACGTCGTATGCGTGGTTCGTCCTTGTCAGTTATAAGCAGACGGTCTATAACCACCTCAATGTCATGGGTCTTGTAGCGGTCAAGTTTCATGGCTGGGGCTATTTGCTCTATTCTGCCATCGATGCGAACATTCAGGTAGCCCTTTTTACGCAATGTCTCAAATAGTTCACGGTAGTGCCCCTTGCGTGAGTGTATGAGAGGGGAGAGCAGATAGATTTTCTTGTCACGGAACTCTGACATGAGAAGCTCCAGTATCTGGTCTTCCGTGTATTTCACCATCTTCTCACCTGTTACGTAGGAGTATGCATCGGCGGCTCTGGCGTAAAGCAGGCGTAGGTAGTCATATATCTCTGTGGTGGTGCCCACGGTGGAGCGTGGGTTGTTGTTGGTGGTCTTTTGCTGAATGGCAATTACCGGGCTCAGACCTGTAATCTGGTCAACATCAGGTCGTTCTCCTCCGCCCAAGAACTGACGTGCGTATGCAGAGAAGGTCTCTATATAACGTCTCTGACCCTCAGCATAAATGGTGTCAAAAGCAAGAGATGACTTGCCGCTGCCGCTCAAACCGGTAATAACGGTGAGCGTGCCGTGCGGTATCTCCACTGAAATGTTTTTCAGGTTGTGAACCCTTGCACCAAGTACTGATATTTTATTTAGTTGAGAGTTGATAGTTGAAAATTAGATTCATGGGTTCTCTGATCTACTGATTAAACAACTATGTATCTTTTTTATAGCGTATTGTAGATCATTTGTATTCTCGTTCCCTGTGCCTATGTAGATTAGGGCTACATCATAGCCGGCGGGAAACTTGCCTGAAGTGCGGTAGGCTGCACGTATGCGGCGCTTTACCTTATTACGCTCCACGGCGGTATGAAACCTTTTCTTGGAAACACTTATGAGTATGCGGGCAGGCTCCTCCGTGTCACGCTTAAGCCAGACTGAAAGAAATGGGTAGCTGTGAGTTTTTCTGCCGCTCTTGAACAGTAGCTCGATGGCGGTCTCACTGCAAAGTCTCTCGTTTTTCTTAAATGTTTCTGCCATAGATATAAAAATCCCCCAAATTTAGTAAAAATGGGGGAGTTTTCAATATAATAGATATAATTTTTATTTTTTGTTCACCTTGTTCTCCTTAAAGTATAGGTCGATGGCTCCCGTCATTGACGGTGCGGCGGCGTTAGGGGCTGAAAGGTCAAGCCTTAGGCCTGCATCGGTGACGGCTTTTGCGGTGGTGGTGCCAAATGTGGCGATTATAGTGTCACCCTGCTCAAAGTTAGGGAAATTCTTAAGCAGTGAGTTTATACCCTCCGGGCTGAAAAACACCAGCATGTCATAGTCAAACGGCTCATCGGGGGCGAAGTCATTACTTACTGTCTTGTAGAATGCCGCCTTGGTAAATGTTATGTTATTCTCTATAAGAAGTGAGACGTTGTTATCTTTGTTCACGTCTGCCACCGCCATAAGGTACTTCTCATTGCTGTGTTTCTTAATGGCTGGTATGAGGTCTTGGAACTTGCCAGTAGGAGAGAAGAATATCTTGCGCTTGCGGTACTGGATATACTTTTGCAGATAGAGCGCCACACTTTCAGAGATGCAGAAATACTTCATGTCCTCAGGTATGTTTATTCTCATCTCATGGCTGAGACGAAAAAAATGGTCAATGGCTGTGCGTGCTGTAAAAATAATTGCTGTATAGTTCAGAACCTCAACTTTCTGGGACATGAACTCCTTGAATGATAGCCCTTCAACCTTTATGAACGGACGAAAAACAACCTCAACGCCATACTTTGCAGCTATGTCATAATACGGTGACTTCTCAGTCTGGGGCTTTGGCTGTGAAACAAGAATTTTCTTAATTTTCACCTCTATATTCGTTTATTCGTAATACTTCTTTTGCCTTTATACCAATGAGAGTGCCCTCAGGAACACAAGCCACGGTATAATTTCGAGGGTGCAAAGGTACAAAAAAAGACGTAATATAGAGCGTATATATTTAATAAATGTGGTAAAGATTATGTAAGCGGCAGCCGTACAATAGATTACACCTATCACAATTGCAGTTGTCTTTGCGCTTTCCATAGTGTAATCTATAGAGAAGGAGAGCACAATCCTGCCCAAAAGGCAAAGCAGGCCGCCCAGCACAGTAAACTGATGGTATCTAGACATGAAACCTGGTTCGCGGTTAGGGTACAGAGTCTTGAAAGTGGTGAACACCAAAAGATACTTTAAGGCTATAAAAAGAATAGCAGCCAGCATTATAAGGCCTAAATTTTCCCATGTGTCTGCAATGGCGGTGAGGCTCATGGCCATAGAGGCGTAACCAAACACGCTGAATCCGGTAAGTATGAGAGGCAGCAGCTGTGTGCTTGACACAGGGTTGTTGAACCCTCTGGCGTCAGCTGGCATAAGAATGCTTGAGAGTATGTTGAATCTGCCAGTGTGGTGTACGTAGATAAACAGGCTGATGGCAACTGTAAACACCAGCAGGAGAGTTATGTACGCTGTGGAATTAAAAATAGGATGATATAAAGGCATAATTCGTTTTAATAGTGTGCAAATATAGCAAAAAATTACTAATTTTGCACCAATATATTGACACTAATATGAAGAAACTTACCATAGAGGAGATGGGGCGTATAAGTGTGGCTGAATTTAAGGCTGCAGCTAAGGCTCCGTTGATACTGGTTAGTGATAATGTGCGAAGCCTTAACAATATAGGTTCTTTTTTCCGTACCGCCGATGCGTTCCGCCTGCAGGGAATATGGCTTTGCGGAATCAGTGGCACACCGCCGTCGGCTGAGATACATAAGACAGCGCTTGGAGCGGAGGATAGTGTGGAGTGGCGTTATTTTGAGAATACACTTGACGCAGTTTCGCATCTAAAGGCGGACGGATATGAGGTGTGGGCGCTGGAGCAGGCTCATGACAGTGTAAAATTGGAGAATTTCTCAGTCTCCCCCGATGCCAGAATAGCACTTGTTGTGGGAAATGAAATAAAGGGTGTCAGCCAGAATGTCATAGATGAATGTAGTGGCTGCATAGAGATTCCCCAATACGGAACCAAACATTCACTAAACGTTAGCGTTGCCGCTGGAATCACTTTATACAATATTGTTAAGCAGTTGAATTATTGTGCAAGCGAGAGCAGAAGCCAAACTTGTTTGGGTTATGCCGAGCGCAGCCAATATTATTCGGGGCAAGCCCTCATCAACACGTCACGGAAAGGCGAAGCCTTGACGTACAATTAAACAGTTGACAGTTGACAGTTGACAATTGACAGTTAAAAGTCTAAATCTGTACATAATTATTAACTATTAACTAAAAACAAAGTTCACCGCTTAAACATTAAGTTCATGAATATAAACGTAATAAAAGTAGGAGGAAAGATTGTGGAGGAGCCAGATACACTCCACAGTCTGCTTGAGAGTTTTTCTAAGATAGAAGGTGCCAAGGCGCTTGTGCATGGAGGCGGACGTTCCGCCACTCGCATAGCCACTCTGCTTGGCATAGAGAGCAAGATGGTTGACGGACGCCGCATAACTGATGCGGAGACGCTTAAAGTGGTGACTATGGTGTATGGCGGGCTTGTAAACAAAAACATTGTGGCAAGTTTGCAGCAAATGGGCATAAACGCACTTGGACTTACAGGGGCGGATATGGGGGTTATAAAGAGTGAGAAACGCCCCGTAAAAGATATTGACTATGGTTTTGTGGGCGACGTAAAGAGTGTTGACGGAGAACGTCTTGCAAGCCTTGTAAAAGATGGTGTTACACCTGTCATGGCTCCGCTAAGTTTCAGTAGTGAGTATGGTCTGCTAAATACAAATGCTGATACCATTGCGGCGGAAACGGCCAAATCACTTGTCCCATACTACGATGTAACCCTCACATTCTGTTTTGAGAAAAAGGGCGTGCTTATGAATGAGGCGGACGATGACAGCGTAATACCTGTGATTACTCGTGAACTATATGCTAAATATAAAGCTGACGGTATAATAACTGGAGGCATGATACCAAAGCTTGACAATGCCTTTGACGCTATAGACAGCGGCGTTAAACGTGTGGTGATAACACGAGCAGATATGCTTGACGCAGGAAGCGTTATAGTTGACAGTTGACATTTGATAGTTGACAGTTATTCCATCATTATATGATAGAACTTCTAAAAACATTAATCTCCATTCCATCAGTCAGCCGTGATGAGGCAGCCAAGGCTGATTATCTTGAGAGCTATCTCAAGCAGTGGGGGTGTGAGGTGCAGCGCAGTGGAAACAATGTGTGGTGTGTGGCATCGGGGTATGATGAGAAGAAACCCACGATACTGCTAAACTCGCATATAGACACGGTAAAGCCAGTGACGTCGTGGACTCGTGACCCATACTGCGTGGAAGAGATTGACGGAAGGATTTACGGTCTTGGCAGTAATGATGATTTAGGCGGACTGGTATCTCTCACACACACATTCCTTAAACTTAAAGATACCGTTCAACAGTATAATTTGGTGCTTGCTCTTACGGCAGAGGAGGAGGTTTCAGGTAAAAACGGAATAGAGAGCGTAATTCCATTATTACCTAAAATAGATTTGGCTATAGTGGGAGAGCCCACATCTTTGCAGATGGCAGTGGCGGAGAAGGGACTTATGGTGCTTGACTGCGAGTCAGTAGGCAAGAGCGGACACGCAGCCCGTGAGGAGGGCGTGAACGCCATATATGAGGCGTTGCCTGATATGGAGTGGTTCAGAACCTATAGGTTCAGCAAGGTTTCAGACCTGCTGGGGCCTGTTAAAATGCAGGTTACAATAGTGAATGCGGGCACACAGCATAATGTGGTGCCAGACAAATGTACTTTTACCGTGGATGTAAGGCTTACCGAGCAATACACCCATGAGCAGGTGCTGGAGATAATCCGTAGTAATGTGAAGTGCAGTGTAACCCCCCGTTCCACAAGGCTAAAACCGTCAGGCATTGCGCTTGACCACCCTGTGGTGCAAAAGTTCAAGAGTATGGGGGGAGAGATATTCGGCTCTTCAACCATGTCTGACCAGGCGCTCATGCCGTTCCCTTCTGTTAAGTTAGGACCTGGGGATTCCTCACGCTCACATACCGCCAATGAGTACATTCTTCGTAGTGAGGTTGAGGAGGCGAAGCGGATTTATTTGCAGTTACTCAATGAGTTGAATGTATGTTAGAGATAGAGCGTAAATACCTGGTGAACGAAAAGTGGCACGCTCCTGAAAGTGGTGGGGAGTATTACCGTCAAGGCTACTTGGCTGAGAAGGGAGCAACCACAAGGGTTCGCATCGTGAGCGGAGCAGACAAGGTGTCAGACAAACGTGCCTTCCTCACCATAAAGGGAAAGACCGTGGGTATTTCAAGAGCTGAGTTTGAATACCAAGTTCCCGTGGAGGATGCGGAGAATATGTTAAAGATGAGCCTATATCCGCCCATAGAAAAAATACGTTACAAGGTTAATGTGGGCGGAAAGATTTGGGAGGTGGATGAATTTCTGGGCATACATAAGGGGCTTATTGTGGCAGAGATAGAGCTAAAAGACGAGAATGAGCAGTTTGAAATGCCAGAGTGGTTAGGTGCGGAGGTATCATTTGACCGCCGTTACTCAAACGCCGCACTCTCACGCAATGGACAGTTGACATTTGAGAGTTTAGGAGTATTAACTTGATTACATACATATAATGAAGTATCCGGAAAGATTTGACAACATTCGTAGGTTCTATGATGAAGAGGTGGCGCAGATGCTGCCTCAGATTAGGAAAATGCCTGAGATAGGCGGTATTTTGCAGATAGTGCTTGGCAAAGATTACGCTGAATATCTGCTGCGTAATCTGGGTCCTGTAAATACAGTGGATGATTTTCAGCGAGAGGTGATAGGTGTGCTTGTTACCGCTATAGAGCATAAGACTTGCAAAGATGTACAGCTTCTTGGCACTGAAAATTATGATTTGGAGCATGGGAACCTGTTTGTGTCAAACCACAGGGATATAGTGCTTGATTCAGCACTGCTTAACTCACACCTTTTTTACAAAGGCCTGCCAACCACTCAGATAGCCATTGGAAATAACCTTCTCGCTTATCCATGGATTACAGCTGCCGTGAGAATGAACAAGGCTTTTGTGGTTAAACGTGACGGTTCTGTAAAAGAGCAGTTTATAATATCTAAAGAGCTTTCTGAATATATTAGAATGGTGCGCACAGAGTATAATGAGTCTATTTGGATAGCTCAGCGTGAAGGACGTGCAAAGAACTCAGATGACCGCACTGCACCAGCCATTATAAAGATGTTAACCATGTCAGGGGCACGTGATATGGCGGCATCGCTGGAGGAACTTAACATAACCCCTCTTTCAATTAACTATGAGTTTGACCCGTGTGATTACCTTAAAGCCCGTGAATTCCAGCTCAAGCGTGACATGCCTGATTACAAGAAGAGCCAGCAGGAGGATTTGTTAAGTATGAAGACAGGTATCATGGGTTACAAGGGAAGAGTGGTGTTTGTTATTGGCAAACCTTTAAGCAATTTGAAGGCAGTATGTGGAGATGCTCCAAGAAACGAGCAGGCTGAGATTATTGCTGAGGCTCTTGACAAGGAGATATTCAAGGGTTACCATCTGTTCCCTATAAACTATGTGGCAGCTGATATGCTTGAGGGAGGCACCCGTTTTGCATGTAACTATACCGCCGCCGATGTCAAGGCTTTTGAGAAGTATTTAGCCTCCAGAATAGAGTTGATTGACATACCAGGCAAGGATGAGGCGTTCCTGAAAGGCAAGATTCTGGAAATGTATGGTAATCCGGCCTTAAATCAGGATAAAATCGGTGATGCGGTGAATCGGTGAACCGCAGTCAGTGATTATTCGATTAACCGATTACCCGAATATGCTGAAAGGTTTCAAGAGATATTTAGTGCTTGAAAAAAGCTACTCTCCAAACACTATAGAGGCGTATGTGCGTGATGTAGAGAAATTGTTGGAGTTCTTTGAGGAGACAGGGGTTGATTACAAAACTCCCAAACTTGATGATTTCACCGCTTTTCTGGTTGAGATAGGTTCAATGGGGATAGCCGTAAGGAGCCAGGCCAGAATAGTGTCAGGGATAAAGCAGTTCTATAAGTTCCTTGTAGTGGAGGATATATTAAAGGATAGCCCGGCGGAGCTTATAGAGGCGCCCAAAATAGGGCGTCACCTGCCCACAGTGCTGAGTGTGGAGGAGATAGACGCCATAAAGGGTGCAATAGACCTGAGCAAGGAGGAGGGGCACCGTAACCGAGCCATAATAGAGACTATGTATAGTTGCGGTCTGCGTGTGAGTGAGCTTGTGAATCTAAAGATAAGCAACGTATTTTTTGACGAGCAATATATAAGGGTTGAAGGCAAGGGTAGCAAACAGAGGCTTGTGCCAATATCGGAGCTTGCCATAAAAGAGATAAACAACTACCTGCCGTGGCGCAGGAGTCTTGAAATAAAACCAGGCAACACAGATTATCTGTTCCTAAACCGTAGAGGCGCAAAACTTACACGCCAGATGGTCTTTATAATGTTGCGCAAGTATGCTGAAGAGGCCGGAGTTAAGACAGAGCTCAGCCCGCATACGCTTAGGCACTCATTTGCCACGCACCTGCTTGAAGGCGGGGCAAACTTAAGAGCCATACAGCAGATGCTTGGACATGAGAGCATACTAACTACTGAGATATACACTCACATTAGTATGGACACACTCAGAAATACTATAGCGGAGTTTCATCCGAGAGGAAGATAATAACAGGTGAATTGGTGAGCAGGTGAATCGTTGAATCGAAAATGGATTAATAGATTAACCGATTGACCGATTCACGATTAAACATAAAAGAAAAATGAACATATTTGAACAGCTGGCTGCAAAAGCCAAGGCAGACAAAAAGAGAATTGTGTTGCCTGAATCATTAGAGCCTCGTACACTTGAGGCTGCTTCCAAGGTAATAACAGATGGGTTAGCGGATATAATCCTGTTGGGTAAAAAACAAGAGATAATGGTAAAAGCCGCAGAAATGGGGCTTGCAAACATAGACAAAGCCACCATTTTTGACGTAGAGTCAGACCCTAAGGCGCAGGTTTATGTGGATTTGCTATACAATCTGCGTAAGAACAAGGGAATGAGTGAGGAGGAGGCCAGGAAACTTGTATTTGGCAATCCGCTCTATCTTGCTTCTCTTATGGTTAAGAACGGCGATGCAGATGGTGAGGTGGCTGGAGCTATGAACGCCACAAGCAATGTTCTCCGTCCTGCTCTCCAGATAATTAAGATGAAAAAGGGCATTAGCGTGGTGTCTGGTGCGTTCCTTATGATAATACCTAAACCTGAGTATGGCAATAATGGTATGTTTATATTTGCAGATTGCGCAGTTACTCCAGACCCAACCGCAGAGCAGCTTGCTGAGATTGCTGTTGTGAGCGCATCAACCGCCCGTGTGCTTGGCGGATATGAGCCAAAAGTGGCTATGCTCAGCTTCTCAACCAAGGGCAGTGCCAAACATGAGTGTGTGGAGAAGGTGCAAACCGCCACACGTCTTGCCAAAGAGATGGCTCCAGAGCTTTGCCTTGACGGAGAGTTTCAGGCAGATGCAGCCATTGTGCCATCTGTGGGTAAGAGCAAAGCCCCGGGCAGTTCTATACAGGGTGATGCCAATGTGCTTGTGTTCCCTAACCTTGATGCCGGAAACATAGGCTACAAACTTGCACAGCGTCTAAGCGGCGGTATAGCAGTTGGCCCTATCCTGCAAGGTATGGCGGCACCAGTAAATGACCTGTCACGTGGCTGTAATGTAGATGATGTGGTTAAGATGATTATCATAACCTCAAATCAGGCGCAGGCTTAGTTGACGGTTGATAGTTGACATTTGACAGTTAAATGATGTGCGTCATCCTGAGCGAAACGTAGTTTAGCGAAGGATCTCACGATTCACCAATTAACCGAATAACCGATTAAACAATAATAATTATGAAAATTTTAGTAATAAACAGCGGAAGCTCATCTGTGAAATACAAACTGTTTGACATGGCAGCTGGTGGAGAAATTCTTGCATCGGGAGGTGTGGAGAAGATTGGTCTTCCAGATTCATGTCTCGTTCTTAAAATGAAGGACGGCTCTAAAAAGACCCTGATGCGTAATATGCCTACACACACAGAGTCCATAGCATTTATATTTGAAACTCTCACATCCAAGGAGGAATGGGGTGCTATAAAATCTTTAGATGAAGTAAATGCCGTTGGTCATCGTGTGGTTCATGGCGGTGAGAAGTTCAATAAGAGCGTTCTAATTACAGATGAGGTTCTTGAGCAGATAGAGAAGTGCGCTGATATGGCTCCGCTCCATAACCCTGCCAATATTGAGGGCATACGCACTATTGCAGCCCTGCTGCCGTCTGTGCCTCAGGTTGCTGTGTTTGATACGGCATTTCACCAGACCATGCCTAAGAAGGCGTTTATGTATGCTTTGCCGTACTCTCTCTATGAGAAATACGGAATACGTCGCTACGGATTCCACGGAACCAGCCACCGCTATGTGAGCGCACGTGCCTGTGAGTTCCTTGGCATCCCTCAGAAGGGCACAAGAATGATTACTTGCCATATAGGAAACGGCGGTTCCATTACAGCTGTAAAAGATGGTGAGAGCATAGATACCACTATGGGTTTCACGCCGCTTGAAGGTCTTATGATGGGTACTCGCTCTGGCGATATTGATGCAGGTGCGGTAACCTATATAATGAACAAAGAGGGTCTTGACGCAAACGGAATATCAAACCTGCTAAACAAGAAGAGTGGTGTGGAAGGCATATCAGGTGTTTCATCAGATATGCGTGACGCCCAGGCTGCCGCTGAGGCTGGCAACGAGCGTGCCGCACTGGCGCTTGATATGTACATTTACCGCATAGTCAAGTACATAGGCGCATATACTGCAGCTCTTGGCGGTGTTGATGTTATCGTCCTTACCGCAGGAGTGGGAGAGAATCAGGCTCCTATCCGCAAGTCTATATGTGAGAAACTTGGATTCCTCGGCGTTAAGTTTGATGAGGAGGCTAACAAGTGCCGTGGTATTGAACGTGTTATAACCACTCCGGATTCTCCTGTTACTGTGGTTATTATACCTACCGATGAGGAACTTATGATAGCAAATGATACTGTTGAACTCATTTGAGTTCAACAGTATCATACCTGATCTCACATTTTCCAGTATGAACGATTCTCTTGCAAAGATACTCACCATTGTGTTTCAGCCTCTGCTGATGCCTCTCTACGGGCTGCTGATGCTGATAGCGGTACCAGAGTTTTATGGCTACAATATGCTCATAAAACTTATAGTTATTGGCATTGCCATATTACTTATGGTGGTGCTGCCGGTACTGTGGTATTTTATGCTTGTTAAGTTAGGTGTTATAACCACTCCGCAGGCGTCTGATAGGCGTGAACGTGTGTGGGCGTACCTGTTCACTATATTATGCTATGCAGGTACTGCAGCGTTTTTCTATGCTGTGGAGTCTTATACTATAGCTCACGTAATCACAATGGCGGTAGCGTTACTCGCCACGGTGCTGGTTATAAATTTCTTCTGGAAGATTTCAGCTCATGCCACTGGTGTGAGCGGTCTGCTTGGTGCGTCAATCTCCATAGGCTTGGCATACGGAGCATATAATCCGGCATTATATGTAGCACTCATTATGATATGCGGTTTTGTTTGCTCTGCGCGCTTGCAGCTTGAGGCTCATACGCCCGCACAGCTTGTTGCCGGCACCATATTGGGCTTTACCTTCATGCTTCCACTACTGTTGCTAATGTGGTAGCGATTTTCGTACCTCCGAGGGGGGTCAAATTATTACATTTGCTTATATCAAAGAAATATGGAAATGCAGAATAAAGGCAAATGAAGCACTTCTGATGATGCTGCAAAGATATAATAAAATGTAATAGAAAGCAAAAAAAGTTTCAGCAGTGTTTCAGTAATACAGAAAGATTCATTATATTTGTAGTGGATATTAAATGAATTACTGAAATGGCTATTACTATCAACTTTGAAATTAACAACAGGGCTAATTCTTCTGGCCACTATGTTGTAATGCTGAGGCTCACTCAGGATAGGAAATTAAAAAGAATCAAGACATCAATTCAGCTTAAGAGTAAATCTGATTGGAATGCAAAGAAGCAGTTAGTCAGGTCTTCTGAGCCTAATTATGAAGTATGGAACACTAACCTTCAGGACTTGAAAGAGGCCTACAGAAAGAATGCTGAGGCTCTTAAATCTGCTGGCAGATACACTATTGAGTGCCTTATGGCAAATGTTCAGTCTTCTGAAAAGACTTCATCCTTTTTGACTTATGCAGATGATAGAATTAAGGAGCTTAAAACATCAGGCAATTATCATAACTACAAAAAATACAACAATTTTTATAATAAGCTGACAGACTTTCTTAAGAATGACTGCAAGAAGGATGATTTGTTATTTTCAGAACTAACTCCTGCCTTGCTGAATAAATTTGACACTTATTTACATACATTACACAATGATAGGCAGCCAGACAGGCTGCTTCATCAGAACACTATTCAAGTTGCATTTAAGGTGTTTAAAGCATTGGTAAATAGGGCTATTAATGATGATAAAGGCTATTTAACAATTGATGAAAGCCCTTTCAAGGTGTTTAAATTCTCTGGCATCAAAACTTGCAAGGAGAAGCTATATAAATCAGAAATACAAGCTATCAAGTCACTTGATTTGAAAGAAGGCAGCTTAATATGGCATTGCAGAAATTACTTCCTATTCAGCCTTTATTGTGCTGGCATAAGGTGTGCTGACTTCTGCTGCCTGAAGTGGTGTAATGTTATTGAGAATGGCAATAGGTTAAAGTATGTGATGCAGAAAAATAATAAAGAGAGAGATTTGCCTCTTATTGATGCAGCAAAGGCCATCCTAGAACATTATATAAGGCCAGAAGCAAAACCTTCAGACTACATTTTTCCACTACTTAACAATGATGCTGAATTTGTAAAAACTGAGTTTAATGTTATGCCTGCTGATAAAAAGAAAATGCTTTTTGATGCGATAGGTGCAAAGAATGCCCTTATCAATAAGGAGTTAAAAAAGATTGGTAAGCTGGCAGGCATTGAAAAAAATATTTCCTTCCATATAAGCAGGCACTCCTTCGCAAATATGGCAAAAGAGAAAGGAGTTGATGCTAGAATTATTCAGAGTCTTCTTGCACATTCTGAGTTAAGCACCACAGAAAGGTATATGGGGAGCTTTGATACTGATTCAAATGATAAGGCTTTAAGAGATGTTTTTGATAATTCTTCAGATGTGGCTTCTGATACTGATGCACTGCTTCAGCAGCTGAAAAGTCTTGATGCTACATCATTGGCTGACCTGTTGAACAAACTTCAATCATCCAATAAATAAAGCTGGCTCAGGAATGCAGAATTTGCCCTGTTTTCTGCCCAAATTCAGCAGGTAATTCTTCTGTTGTAGAAGTGTTCTGAACTTGAATTGGAGGCTTGCAAGGTGGCAAATAACAACACAGAGAATGTTTTTAAATATGATGTAAAAATACAAGAATTCTTATTATATGAAACTGAACATTATAGAGGCTGTTGAAGATTTTTCAGCCATTACAGAGAAGTGCAAAACTATCCTATCAAAGTATGATATCACACTTGAAGAACACAGGTACTTTGACCTTTTCAATATAGTTACTAAACTATTCTTCAAGTATATAGATGTGAAGCATCCTGACAACATTAAACATAATGCATTAATGCTTACAAGCCTTTTTAAGGAAGCTAAAGATATCAGGATAAGTGGATATGTCAAGGGTGTTGGAGTAAAGAAATATAAGATTGAAAAAGGCCTTCAGGAGCTGCTTTGGCTTTTCTTGAATGACTATGTAATAAAAGCCTGCAATTATAATTGTGACTATAAATGCAGTGAAGAACACAAAGTTTACTCTTTGGAGGCTTTTATATGTTACTTGGAGGCTCTGGAAAGCAACAAATTAAATTCTGAGGTTAAAGAGTATCAAAGGAATTATTTCAGCCCAAATCTTGATAATAAAAGTTATGTTTTGCCTGATGATATGCTAAAATCATTAATTGAATATGAGTCATTGCGAATTGGAAAGGTTAAGTCCTTAGCTGGTTATGGTGACAAGTTTATTCCATTGTATGGGTGGGCAGTGGAACAGATGCTGGCAAAACTACCTGAATTGAATGGTCTGAACAAGACTCAGAGGCTCTGTCTTATTGGAGATATTTTGGAAGCTAACCATTGCTTCTCTGATGATATGTCTGAAACATGGAAGCTTGCTTCAAATGATGATAAGATGCATATAATTGACAACTGCTATAAAAGCTACAAAAATGCTTTGAAAAAAAACAAGAAGGCCTGCAAAGGCAAATAATTATCTTCACATATAACTTAGAATCGTAAAAATGTGGTCTGAAAAATGGCTGATTTTTACGATTTGTTTTTTTTGATTTTACTCAAATTCTCTCTAATATATTTGCATCAGGAATCAGGACAAAAAAAGCAGTGTTGCAATTGGGATGCCTGATATATTAGAATAATATGAATAATACAGATTCAACAGGGAATGCCTCTCTTTCAATGGTGGTTATCCCTAAAAGTGTGTGGGAAGGACTTGCAAAAGATGTTCAAGAGGTCAAGTCCATTCTCACAAAGAAGGCAGAAGATGCTGTGAATAGTCAGTACATTGAATCTTCTGAGGTTAAAAAAATTTTGGGTGTTTCTCAAAAGACTTGGCAGAACTACAGAGATGAAAGAAGACTTCCATTTGTTCAATTTGGAAGGAAAATCTTTGTTAAGAGAGTGGACTTGGAATCTTTTATGGAGTCACACAAAATATGTTGCACTAATGGTTGAAAGGGTATTAAAATGAATAAAGATTTTATCAATGCAACCAGACAGACTGCAATTTATAAGTTAAAAGAGGGTACTAAAGGCAGTTATTATTGGTTCAGTGGTTCAAGGTGCTTGCCTAATAGAATAAGCCTCAGCATTGGTGGTGAGTACTCAAAGGTTCAGAAGAAAGGAAGAAATTTGCAGGATGTTATTGCAGGGCAATTAATATCAACCTTTAAGGTTTGCGAGTCTTCTCCACTCAAAATGTTCAGGCCATACTGCTGTAGAACTCAGATTTGGCAGAAGGCAGAATATCCTGCCCTGTTTGGATATGGTACATTGGGCATAACTGGTGAGGATGGGAGAATTTTTGACACAAAAGATTTGATAGTGCTTAGGTGTAATTCAAATTGTGATATTGTAAAAGTGCATATCTTCAATGGCTTGGGTACTCCTGATGCAGTGCTTGATGTTATGGGCTTTGTGAATGAGCTGGAGAAAGGTGAGTTTGAGCAAGTGAGTATAAATCAGGAGGGCAGACTCTGAGCCTGCCCTCCTTTGGATATTAAATGAATGATGATAGATTTTATTTCTACTACCAAACATCTTGAAGGCAAAGATACTCCTTTTTTGGGAAATCTGCAATTTGTTTCAGGCAATAATTCAGGGTGGCTCACATTTGAAGCAGTGGGATGCAGGAGAATTAAAGTCCAATACAATGAGCATCTCAACATCTTGAAAGTTAGTGGGAGCATAATGTATTTTATGCAAGGCCATAACTTCAGCTATGACAGGAAACTATTTGTTCAAGGCATTCAATACTTATCAACAATATTAAAGGTTGGTGACCTGTGGTCTTCACAGGTTGCAGCCTTTGAGAATGGAGTTATTATGAATGTTCCACTTGCACCAAAAGACTACATCCAACATCATACAACATTGCAGGCTGAGAAGTTGAAAACTTATGAGAATTCAATTGATAGAGGCTACTTCAGGGGGTGGAGGGATAAGGATGTTTTTTTGAAAATGTATGATGTTAAGAATAACTTCAAACATAAGCTCAGCAGGCAGGAAAAATCTGATATTGGCCTTCAGGATGATGCTCAATACCTCAAATTTGAAGCTCACTATATAAGGCCAGAATGCCTCAACAAAGGCAGGATGATACTTCTTTCAGACTTGGTCTGTCCTGAGTGGGAGTCTGTGTTCAGTGAAGATTTGTATTTACAATATAAAAGACTTGTTCCTATGAAAACACTTATTGCACCAACAAACAAAAAAGATTTGTCTTCTGCTGATATTATTGCACTGACCTTTGCTGAAGAAGGCCTACAGGCTGGAAAGAGCATTGGTGACATTAAAAAGCTAATCTATAGCAGAATTGATGCTATCTCTGAGGATGTTCTTAATATCTATGATAAGAGAGCAAGGAAGGCGCAAATTAATGGGCTGCTGAAGAAGTTACAGGAAGCACCTGAGAGTAAATATGACCTTTGCAATAAGCTTGCATCAGCTTTGGAAGTTTAAGGAGTATCTTCAGGGAAATCTCTTTTAGTAGTAATCAGAATGTATAAGAATTTTTATTATTAGTATGTATTTAAAATTTTTTTTTTTTTTAATTATGAGTAAAGAAATGTTTTCAGAAGATTATTTAAAGCAGTATGGACTGACTCCACTTCAGGAGAAGTCTGTTAGTTTGCTAATGTCAGGTAAGAATATTTGTCAGGTGGCCTCTGAGTGTGGCCTGCCTGAAGAAACTATCCTTCAATGGCAGGGCTTAGTTTCTGTTCAGTGTTATAAAAACAGGCTTATGCAGAGGGCAAGAGGCCAAATGGAGTTTAGGCTGTCTTCTATGTATGAAGATGCATTGAAGGCCTTACAGGACTGCCTTAACTCTGAGAATGATTCTATCAGATTGAAAGCAGCCTCAGCAGTTGTTGAGATGATTAATGCTCTGAAGATTGGTGGAACTGATGCAAGGAAGGAAATAAAGAGCCTATGTGAATACTCCATTGACACAATGAGAATGGACAGTCAGAAGTATGCCCAGATGCTTAAGGAGAATGGGCTTGAATAGTTTTTAGACATCAGATTATTATCTTCACTAATTATTTAGGTTTAAAAACAGATGGATAGAAAAAAGGTCTGTATAAACCATCTTATCAGTATCAATGCAGGAGCTATCCCTGATTTTATCAAGTATGGAGCTGGCACACTGAATTTAATATTCATTCAAAATAATGTTAAGTTAGTTGCTGCAATGCCTTTTGTGGTGAATCAGCCTAAACAGGTTGTTATATTTAATGTCAGGGATGCTGATGGTACTGAATCAAAAAGGGTGGTGCATTATAAGTTTCTGCCTTCAAATTTGGGTGCTGGTGAAGTGCCTTACTTTGTCTGTCCTGTATCTGGTGAGCTATGCAAAAAGCTGTTCCTGAAAGATTCTTTTTTGCTGTCCAGAAAGGCATTCTGTCATTATTACAGAGTGCAGCATTTGAGCCATTCTCAAAGATTGTGGGATACTTACTACAGAGAATCTTCTCTGAAGAACAGAAAAAGATATTACAAGGGTAGGCTAACTCCTTTTGGCTTCAAGGTTATCAAAGAGAAGTATCAGTCAGAACAGGCATATAGGGAGCTATTATTTGCCATTGCTGGTTCTTTGAAGTCAAGAAGTGGAAGGGCTGGAAGGTCAAAGAATGCAGGAAGATAGGCCTTTTTTACTCAAAAAATATGAAAAGTTTCAGTAATGTTTCAGTAATGTACATTCAGAAGCACCTCTTAATTGCTGAATATCAATAAATTATATCATCTTCTCTTGTACCTCCGAGGGGAATCGAACCCCTATCTAAAGTTTAGGAAACTTCTATTCTATCCGTTGAACTACAGAGGCGTATGTTTATTTTGCCAAATGCTCGG
>ONEZ01000024.1 GCA_900316995.1 uncultured Bacteroidales bacterium
ATGGCTCGGGGACTTTTTGTATGTTATTCACATACGCTCTTTTGTTCCTTCCTTGTTTTGGTTGTTTGTTGTTTCCAGTCTGTCAAAGATCTCGCTTTTTCAACTCTCTCCGTTTTTTTCGGAAAGGGACTGCAAAGATAAAGAGCTTTTTTCAATCCGCAAAATTTTTAAGCAAAAATTTTCAAACTTTTTTCAGCCCCGCCTCTGCGAGTGCCGTTCCTTTCGGAAAGCGGGTGCAAAAGTACAGCATTTTTTCTTACCCACCAAATAAAAACACAGTTTTTTTTGATAAAAATTCATACCCTAAGTGGAGGGCGCTTGCACACAGACACTTAGGGGAATGAATTTTTCAGACACTTGTGGCTGTTGGCAAGAAAAAATGCAACACTTTCACGAAGTGCCAACGGCACTGAGTAAAGATGCAGCCTGTCTTCATGAGCAATCCGAAGGGATTGCGAATAGGATGCCTCACGAAGTGCCAACGGCACTGAGTAAAGATAGCTGCAGACTGAGATCCTTCGCTACGCTCAGGATGACGGTCTGAGGGGATACCCTACTATAATGAAGACACATATATTATGCAAAAAAAGCCAGAAACCATGCGGTTTCTGACTTTTTATATTCCACAAAGAGTTAATGATATTACTTACGAATACCAAGTTCCTTGATGATGGCACGATAACGGTTAATGTCACGATCCTTAAGATAGTTAAGGAGCTGACGACGCTTACCTACCAACATAACCAAAGCACGACGTGTGCTATAATCTTTCTGATTTGCACGAACATGTTCTTGCAAATGAGCTATACGGGCAGAGAATAATGCTATCTGGCTCTCTGGAGAACCAGTGTCAGTATTGGACTTTCCGTATTTCCCGAAGATTTCTTCTTTTTGTTCTTTTGACAAATACATAATATTGTGTTTTAAAAGCGGCGCAAAGATAAATGATTTTACAACACAAAACAAATTTAAATGACATAAATTTGAAAATCAACCTTATAGTGTAACCTTCGACCTAGCCGGAACGCTCTCTGTTATCCATGTGTTACCTCCTATAACAGAATCATGACCTATTGTTATACGTCCAAGTATGGTTGCACCAGCATATATAACCACATTATCCTCTATTATAGGATGACGCAATATACCCTTTATTATTACATTATTCTCATCAGAGGGAAAACTTCTGGCTCCCAATGTCACACCTTGATATAGTTTCACATTCTCACCTATAATAGTAGTCTCACCTATTACCACCCCAGTGCCATGGTCTATTGCAAAATAGCGGCCTATTGTAGCACCTGGATGTATGTCTATACCTGTAACGGAGTGAGCCATTTCCGTTATCATTCTGGGCATAAGCGGATTTGCTCCAACCTCAAGTAATTTATGAGCTATTCGGTAATTTACAATGGCCTTAAGTCCTGGATATGCAAGAATTATTTCACCGTAATTTTTAGCTGCCGGATCACCTCTGAATATTGCCTCCACATCTGTGCAAACCACATCTCTTATATCAGGCAGGCTTTCTATAAAGTCACTGGCCATTTCTCTGGCGTCAGCAGTGCGTGTTTCAGGGTCCTTTTTGTCGTCAGCATCAAAACACATTCCGGCAATAAGCTGCTCTACAAGTTTCACGTGAAGTTTCTCCACATTGACACCAATATGATACCTCAGTGTGTCTGTGTTCACCGATGTGCTATCCCCAAAAAAGCCAGGGAAGAGTATGGCATAGCACAAATCAACTATAGCGGCTAGCTCGTCGCCAGACGGATAGCGTTCTCCATTCTGGTTACAGTGCGAAAGGACTCCGCTCTGCATCTGCTCAACAAGAAGTGCAACTGCCTTGTGTATCTTGTCATTGTCTGATTTCACTGTATATATCTTTATTAGTTATAAATTAAGGTGCAAAGTTACTTATTATTTTCTATTTCTCCAAGTATGCGACGGTAACGGTCATTGTCTTCTATAATGGATACCGCTGTACCAACCTCCTCACTCTCAATATTCAGAGTCTCATAATAAGCCCTCTGCCCAAAGACACAACGAGCAATCAACGCCTTTAGGTAACGGGTGAAAAAAGGTTTGGAATTCTCCATTTCATCGGAAGAATAGTCTATTCCTACGCCCAATAGAGACTGTTCCATTCCCTTAATGACAGGTTCTATCTTCAGACTATCATAAAGAGACTTGCAATCTTTAAATTTTTCAAGTATTATTTTGTTTTTAACATAGTATTCCAACGATGTTTTTACAAGCACCTGTTTCTTTAAGACTGCCTTCTGGAATGATGTCAGCTTAGTGGTGTCTGGTGCTATATAGACATCGGGGGAGACTCCGCCTCCTCCATATACAGCCCTGCCAGACATCAGTGTCCTATATTTAAGAGAGTCTGCATTTGCTATAGTGTCTGTTTTAAGATATTCTCCGTTTTTATATGGTTTTTGTATGCTTCTTCCACTTGGAGTGCAATACCTTGCTATGGTTATTCGCACCTCAGAGCTATCCGCAAGCTGATACGGCTGCTGAACAAGCCCTTTGCCATAACTACGGCACCCCACTATAACACCTCTGTCTAAATCCTGTATGGCACCAGCTGTTATTTCGCTGGCAGAAGCAGAGTGAGAATCAATCAGCACAATTAAGGCTCCATTTGTAAACTTTTGATACCCAGGCCTTGAAAATCTCACGCTAAGCTGACGATGCACGCCTTCTGTTTTAAGCAATGGAATCCCTGCCGGCAGGAAGTGGCTTAAGAGGGTTATAGCACTCATAAGATAGCCGCCGCCATTACCTCTCAGATCAAGGACAAGGCTTTCCGCCCCTTCCTTTTTAAGTTTTTTCAATGCATCTTCAAACTCATCGGTGGTGTGCTCAGCAAACCGTTCTATCATTATGTAACCTATTTTGGGCGTAAGCATATAGGAGGCTGTAACACTGTTAATGGGTATATGCCCACGCTTAACGCTCTTTTTAAGCAGCTTACCATCTCTTAACAATGTAAGTTGCAAAACGGAGCCGCGCCTGCCTCTAATGTTTTTCTGTATGACATCATTGCTCATATTATGACCTGTAAGAGGCACTGTATCAGCATATATAAGTTTGTCTCCAACGTTAAGACCAGCTTGCTCTGAAGGGCCTCCGGGAATCACTTGAATAACATTGAGTGTGTCATCTATAACCGTATAACTGATACCAATTCCGTCAAATCCGTTACGCATAACCTCATTTGACGCCTTTACCTGTTTAGGAGTAAGGTATGAACTATGTGGGTCCAGCTTTTTGAGCATTCCCGAAATTGCGTTTGTACATAATGTGTCATAACTTACACTATCCACATAGTTTTGCTCCACCAACTGACACACCTTTGCGTACTTTAACAGGGAATTCATAAGCTCTGGTGGTATTGCAGAGCCTGATTTTGATGAATAGGCCTGAAACAACGTGATGAAGAGTGCAATATTTGCCAAAAAAAAGCGTTTCATAATTTCACGAATCTCCGTTGCAAAGGTAGCAAAAAATCACTACCTTTGCACCTTATTTAGTGCGATTATGAGCAAGTATCAATTAATAAACCGTATTACAGGCTTTGCGGTGTTTGTGGTGGCCATGCTTACGTATGGGCTCACAGTAGAGCCGACGGCAAGTTTTTGGGATTGTCCCGAGTACATTACAACAGCATTTAAGCTGGAGGTGGGGCATCCGCCCGGTTCACCGTTCTTCATGCTAACTGGTAAACTGGTCTCTCTTTTTGCAAGTGACCCGAGTCAGGTTGCGTATCTCATCAATATGCTTAGCGCGTTTTTTAGTGCGCTGACTATTCTGTTCCTATTCTTCACAATAACTCACCTTGCCAAGAGGCTTATTATTGGGAAAGACAACCAACCATCTGTTACTGAGATAATTGAGATAATAGGCAGCGGACTTATCGGGGCATTGGTTTATACATTCTCTGACACATTTTGGTTCTCCGCTGTGGAGGGTGAGGTTTACGCTTACTCGTCATTCCTAACCGCCATCGTGTTTTGGATTATGCTCAAATGGGAGGAAAAGACAGACGAGCCCTTTTCTGACCGCTATTTAATTCTCATTTTCTACATAATGGGACTTTCTGTGGGGGTTCACCTGCTGAACCTGCTCACAATACCTGCCATTGTACTGGTTTACTACTTCAAAAAATTTGAGAATACAAGTTTTAAGGGTATGTGCGCAGCACTATTGGTATCATTTGTGATGTTAGCATTCATACTCTACGGGCTTATACCTGGATTCATCACATTAGCAGGATACATTGAACTATTCTTTGTAAACACACTGAATCTGCCGTTTAACTCTGGTTCGCTTGTTTATTGTATATTGGCTATAGGTTCCATAATATGGGCCATCACTGAGCTCTATAGGACAGATACAAATGTAACACGCATCAAAATTTCAAGCCTTATAACATTTATAATGCTTGGAGTCCCATTCCTTGCAGGCAGCCTATGGGTGGGGCTTGCTATAATTGCAGCCGTAATAGCCTACTTCATCTACAAGAAAGATGATATAAACATACGACTGATGAGCACCATTGTGGTGTCAATGGCAGTGATTCTTATAGGCTACAGCAGTTACGCAGTTATAGTAATCCGCTCTCTTGCTAACCCTCCTATGGATCAGAACTCACCTGACAACGTATTTTCTCTAAAGAACTATCTTAACAGAGAGCAGTATGGTGACCGTCCGTTGTTCTATGGTGCGTACTATAGCGCAGAACCTGAGCTTGAGGTGGTTGGAGACTACTGCCGCACAAAAACCGTTGAGGGGGCAAAAAACTACGGCAAGAAAGAGAAGACAAAGCCCGATGAAAAAGACGAGTACGTAGTTACATCTACAAGTTACAAGGCTGTTTACGGCAACCAGTTCAAGACTCTATTCCCACGTATGCACAGTTCTCAAGGCGAACATCCGAAACTATATGAGAGCTGGGTTGACGTAAAAGGAAAACTTGTGGATTACAATGAATGCGGCAGAAAGAAAAAAGTTAAAGTCCCAACATTTGGTGAAAATCTGGAGTTCTTCTTTGTATATCAGTTGAACTACATGTACTGGCGATATTTCCTATGGAATTTTGCAGGCCGTCAAAATGATATACAAGGTCATGGAGAGGTTACAAATGGCAACTGGAAATCAGGCATAGATTTTATAGACACACCGATGATAGGAACTCAGGACAACCTGCCGCCTATGTTTGCCGGAAACAAGGGTAATAACAGCTACTACCTGCTTCCATTGATTCTTGGCATAATAGGTCTTTGCTACCAGATAGCATCGGGAAAGAAAGGAACAGAGACATTCTGGCTTACTTTCACCCTGTTCTTTATGACAGGTATAGCTATAGTTCTCTACCTGAACCAAGGCCCTGCAGAACCACGTGAGAGGGATTACGCATACGCAGGAAGTTTTTACGCATTTGCTATTTGGGTTGGATTTGGTGTGGCCGGGCTCTCACGCCTGCTCAAAGAAGTGAAAGTGCCTGGCACTGTGGCTGCTGTACTGGCTCTTCTGCTTGCAATTCCAGCGCCTATTGTAATGGCCCACGACAACTGGGATGACCATGACCGTTCTAACCGCTATGTAGTGCGTGATTTTGGTCTGAACTACTTTAACTCATGTGGTGATAACGCCATTATCTTTACAAACGGTGACAATGACACATTCCCTCTCTGGTACACACAAGAGACGGAGGGCACTCCCGTATCGCTTGACAAGAGAGTCTGCAACCTAAGTTATTTGCAAACAGACTGGTACATAGACCAGATGCGCCGTGATGCATATAACTCAAAAGGGCTTCCTATCACATGGGAAAGAAAAACATACGCAGAAGGGAAACGTGACGTGATTTATCTTTATAACCTGATAGAGGGTCCTATTGACTTGAAATGGGCGCTTGACGAGTTCCTTGCAAGTGATGATCCCAAGACTAAGACAGACCCACGCAATGGTGGTTATAAGGAATTCCTGCCATCAAAAAAATTCAAGGTACCTGTAAACAAAGACAACCTAGTGAAACAGGGCGCTATAAAGGAGAGCGACAAGGATAAGTTGTGCGATGAGATGATTATCGACCTCAGCAACCGCAATTATCTTACAAAGAGCGATTTGATGGTTCTTGAGATGATAGCCAACAACAACTGGGAACGTCCTATTTACTACGCAGTAACCGTAGGGTCTGAGATGTACATGGGCATGAAGAAATATTTCCAGCTTGAAGGTCTCACATACAGAATAGTACCTTTCAAAGACACTGACGATGTTACTGTTAACGCAGACCTTATGTATGACAACATGATGAACAAGTTCCGATTTGGCAACATAGAGGACCCAAGGGTTTATCTTGACGAGAATATACTGCGTATGTGCAACGCCCAGCGTCAGATGTTCGGCAGGCTTATAGACCAGCTCGTGGAGCAGAAAGACTCTACGCGCGCTGCTAACGCACTGGCGTACAGCATGGAACATATACCAGGCAACACGGTGCCCCACACCTACTCATCTGTTGGGTTTGTGGAGAACTACTATGCCATCAATATGAAAGACAAGGCACGTGAGCTTGGTAACAATCTTGCTGACGATGCAGAGAAAAACCTGCTGTGGCTAAGCCAGTTTACTGGAAACAAATTTTCCAGCGCCATGCAAGACATTGCTGTAAACCTTGCAACCTTGCAACAGCTTGCACTCATTGCAAGGGATTATGACGAGGAGGAATTTGAAAAGTATTACACCCAGTTTGTAACATATAGCAAGATGTATAGGAAATAGAGTCTAGTAGTGTTAATAGAGCAGATACCAAATATTGTAAGATGGGTTTACTGGAGAGCCTTATGGCGTGGAGCCACAAACGAGAAGGTCATATATCTTACCATAGATGACGGTCCCACTAAAAGCGGCACTCAGTGGATACTTGATTTGCTTGATAAGTACGGCATAAAGGCCACATTCTTTTGCATAGGGAAGAATGTGGAGATGTATTCAGAGTTGTACAATGAGATTCTGCGCCGAGGGCACAAGACCGGAGTACACGGATACGACCACAAACGTGGGCTCAACTCAAACTCTAAGGCATTTTACGCTGATATAGAACACGCATCGCAGTTCATAAGAAGCAATTTGTTCAGACCGCCTCACGGCAATATAAGCCTGAGTCAGCTAAGAGAACTGAGCAAAAGATACACTGTGGTGCTATGGGACGTGATTACACGTGACTACAATCAGAACCTTAGCGGCGACGATGTTCTTAACATTGCAAAAAAATATAGCCGCAACGGTTCCATTGTAGTGTTTCACGATTCTGAGAAATCAATGAAGAATATGAGATACGCCCTCCCAAAAGCAATAGAGTACTGGCTAACGGAGGGGTATGAATTTAAGATAATTGAAAGTTGAAAATTTGCTGATATATAATATAATTAAGATAAAAATTTATGAATATACTATTACTTGGTTCAGGCGGGCGTGAGCACGCACTTGCTTGGAAAATAGCACAAAGTCCAAAAGTTGATACACTTTTTATTGCACCTGGGAACGCAGGAACACTTAATGTGGGTAAGAACGTGAACATCAAGGCAGATGATTTTGAAGCCTTAGGTAGGTTTGCTATTGACAACAACGTTCAGATGGTGGTTGTAGGTCCTGAGGATCCTCTTGTAAAAGGTGTGTATGACTACTTTAAGCAAGATAGTGAACTATGCACAATTACAGTGATAGGGCCGTCTGCATTTGGAGCGCAGCTTGAAGGGAGCAAGGATTTTGCTAAGCAGTTTATGATGCGCCACAATATACCAACAGCAAGATACCTATCAGTATCAGCGTCAAACATAGATGAAGGCAGAGCGTTTCTTAAAAGTCTTAAAGCACCATACGTACTAAAGGCGGACGGACTTGCAGCTGGCAAAGGGGTCCTTATCATAGACAATCTAAGCGAAGCTGAGCAGGAGCTTGACAATATGATTGGAGGTAAGTTTGGGGCTTCAAGCGCAACTGTGGTTATAGAGGAATTTTTAAGCGGTATAGAGTGTAGTGTATTTGTACTTACTGACGGTAAAGAGTATGTAATACTGCCCGAGGCAAAAGACTATAAACGCATTGGTGAGGGCGACAAAGGCCTGAACACAGGCGGTATGGGTTCTATTTCTCCAGTAAGTTTTGTAACAGAGGAGTTTATGAACAAAATTGAGACCCGCATAATCAAACCTACCGTTGACGGTTTGCACAGTGAGAATATATGCTACAAGGGTTTCATATTCTTTGGGCTTATAAATGTGGATGGGGAACCCTACGTCATAGAATATAACGCCCGCATGGGAGATCCTGAAACAGAGTCTGTTATGCTACGTCTGAAGAATGATATAGTTGACCTTTTTGTAGCAGTGGAGGATGGTACGCTTGGAAGCATACGCATTGAAAAAGACAGCCGATACGCCGTTACAGTAATGCTTGTGTCAGGTGGCTATCCAGAAGCCTACGAGAAGGGCAAAGTTATTACTGGCCTCAGCAACGTAAAAGATAGTATTGTATTCCATGCTGGAACCACAGTAAAAGAGTCTGATACCGTTACAAGCGGCGGCAGAGTCATAGCTGTAAGTTCATACGGTGCAAACAAGGACGAAGCCTTAAAAAAGTCTTTTGAGGCAGCTACAACTATAGATTTTGAGGGTAAATACTTTAGACGTGATATAGGTTTTGACCTTAAATAAGCCAAATGCGCATAAATCATCAGCATAGCAGAGCTTTAAGTCCTATTATCTTAGGGCTTATCACATTTATTACGGGTATATTAATGAATATACCCGTAATGTATTCTGACAATGTGACATTGGCGGGGAAAATAATTACCCCATTTTTCTTTGTTCTTATGGCTATTCTTGCAACAATGGCCGCACGTAGTATAGGGATATTCAAAAACAATAACCTGATAACCAGTTTTTTTCTATTCCTTTTTGGAGGTGTGACTGTCTATAGCACCGGTTACTGGCAGGGATTTGTAGTTGCTGTATTGCTATTTTATGCATGGTATAGCACAATAACAGAACATAGGCGCAGAGGTCATGAATGGAACGCTATTGATGCTTCTATTTGCATTTGTCTGGCATCGTTGTTTAACATATACATTCTTATTATGATACCAATCATTATGATTGGACTTGCAATATATGGAAGGCTGAACTCACGCACAACGCTCGCCATATTGCTTGGTGCGGCTATGATTTACGGATGCTTGTGGAGTGTGGCATTTGTTTTAGGGAATGACTGCGAACTTTTATCATACCTGCAATCTGTAGCTGTTTGGAAAACTATTGATGAGCTACGTTTCATTGACATGATAATATATGGCATGATTGCAATAAATATAATAGTCTCTTACATATTGTTTATTACACAACACTATAACGACAACCCGTTGTTTATTCGTAAAACAATGCAATTCACATACCTTACACTGCTGGGGGCAGCAATTACAGCTGTTGTCTCAGGTAGAATAGGTATATTAATTACATTTATATGCGTTATGACCGCTATTATACTCACAAGAAGAACAGACAGCCTCAGAAAGACAGCTGGCGTTATCCTGCTATACACAACAACTGCAATTCTAATACTGTTATTTATTGCTAAAAATTTCTTGATTTAGATATAATTCACTAAATTTGCAATAAATCAGTGTGCTATGACAGAAGAACAAACCTCCATAAACTTTAACCCTGCAGACAGTTATAATGAGGACCATATAAAAACCCTTGAAGGGCTGGTTCACGTAAGGCTCAGGCCTGGTATGTACATAGGCAAATTAGGCGACGGCACGTATGCCGATGACGGCATCTATGTGCTTTTGAAAGAGGTGATTGACAACTCTATAGATGAGTTCAGAATGAACTACGGCAATAGAATTGACATAACCCTTAACGAACGCACCATTACTGTAAGAGACTACGGGCGAGGCATTCCACAGGGCAAACTTGTGGCATGTGTATCTGTGATGAATACCGGAGCCAAATATGATTCTGCTGTATTTAAGAAGAGCGTTGGTCTTAACGGCGTGGGAACAAAGGCGGCAAATGCGCTCTCCAGTTCTTTCACCGCAATATCATACAGAGACGGATATGCAAAAAAAGCATATTTTGAGGAGGGTGTGCTTATCCAGGAGTGGGATTTGGAGCCAACTACAGAAAAGAACGGGACTCTGATAGAGTTCACACCTGATGACAACGAGAAACTGTTTGGCAACTACCGATACAACCCTGAGATTATTGAAAACATGCTGCGCAACTACAGCTATCTGAATCCAGGGCTTACACTTACCTTTAACGGTGAAAAATTCATTTCAAAGAACGGTCTCTTAGACCTCTTGAATGAGAAAATTACAGCTGAGACACTCTACCCTATTGTACACCTTAAAGGAGAGGACATAGAGGTGGCTTTCACACACACAGACCAGTACGGAGAGGAGTATTACTCATTTGTGAACGGACAATACACAATACAAGGTGGCACGCATCAAAGCGCATTCAGAGAGGCGTTTGCACGTACAATTAAGGAGTTCTACAATAAAAACATGGAGTACTCCGATATTAGAAGCGGACTATGTGCATCCATTTCAATAGGTGTAGAGGAACCTGTTTTTGAATCTCAGACAAAAATCAAGCTCGGCTCAAAAGATATGGGGCCAAACGGACCGTCCATAGCCAAATATGTATCAGATTTCCTAAAAAAGGAGCTTGACAACTTCTTACACATTAACAGCGAGACAGCAGAAATTATAAACAAAAAAATTCAAGAGTCCGAGAGGGAGCGAAAAGCCATTGCAGGTGTGTCAAAGCAGGCAAAGGAACGTGCAAAAAAAGCAAACCTGCACAATACAAAGTTACGTGACTGCCGTTACCACCTTAACGAAGGTAAAGATGAGGAGAAACGCCTTGCAAGCTCTATATTCATAACAGAGGGCGACTCTGCGAGCGGTTCTATAACAAAGAGCCGTGATGTAAACACACAAGCTGTATTCAGCCTGAGAGGAAAGCCTTTGAATAGCTATGGACTGACAAAGAAGGTGGTGTATGAAAATGAGGAGTTTAACCTGCTCCAAGCAGCCTTAAATATAGAGGACGGACTTGACGGACTTCGCTATAACAAGGTTATCATTGCAACCGATGCTGATGATGACGGCATGCACATAAGATTGCTGATGCTAAACTTCTTCCTGCAATTTTTCCCTGACCTTGTAAAATCAGGTCACGTATATATATTGCAGACGCCGCTTTTCCGTGTACGCAACAAAAAAGAAAAATACTATTGCTACACTGATGAGGAGAGGATTAAAGCAATAAACAGGCTTGGAGACACAGCAGAAATCACAAGATTTAAAGGTTTGGGAGAAATATCTCCAGATGAGTTTGGTAATTTTATAGGTAAAGACATCAGACTCGACCCCGTATCAATCAAAAAAGAAGACTCTGTGGCAAACCTCTTAAGTTTCTATATGGGCAAAAACACACCAGAGAGGCAGGAATTCATCATATCAAATCTGCGTATAGAGAACGACAGCGAGGAAGAGTTACTTGGCGTATAGAAAAATAGGCATGAAATATTGCATATTAGAGAAATAATTTTTTATCTTTGCATAGAATATAAAAGAGAATCAAATTTACACTACTATGAAATATACTGGAATCATCATTGTACTCTTAGGCGCATTGGCGCTTATAGTACCAGCGCTTGCACATTTTGAGTCAAACACAACCCTTCTTGTTGGCGTAGTGCTACTAATTTGCGGGGCAATAGTTCATATCTTTGCCACTAAAAAGGGTATTGACAAAGAAACGTCAGTTAAGTAAACCATACAATTAAAGAGCATAAAAAGAAGGCTAAATATTGTAGCCTTCTTTTTTTTGCAGCAAAGCACCATATTAAAAAGAACGGATGACCACAGGCCATCCGTTCTTAATATATTTGATAAATTCAATTTACTTTGCAATAGCTTGGAACTCTGCTACTGTCCAATATTTTGCAAACTCAATGTCAGTCTTAGCTCTTTTAGCAAAATCAGCGTTAAGCTCAGCTGCCTTCTGGAGATTAGCGAATACATCAGCATCATTAGCACCACGTGCAGCGCAGATAGCAAGCATATAATATGTGGTAGCATCTTTCTTCTCAACGTTGTCAAGGATTGACTTAGCCTTGTCATTCTCATTTACAAGAAGCTGAGCAAGAGCTGCGTTGTTAGAAGTTGTGTTACCAAATGAATTGATAGCCTTAGCGTAGTCACCTTCCTGGATGTAAAGAACACCCTGTCCTTCATTAAGGTTCTCAACACCGGCAGCCTGACCAAAGTACTGCTTAGCAGCTTCTGTATCACCGTCTGTCAAAGAAAGAATACCACGGTTGAAGCTAACCTCAGCCTTACCCTTACCACCATTGTTATCAGAGTTGTCAAGAGCAGCCTTAGAAGCAGCAAGATCACCCTTAGTGATATCAAGAGCAGCAAGGTTGTTCTGAGTTCTCCAATCTGACGCGTTCTGCTTAGCGTTAGCCTCTGTATATTTAGCGGCAGCATCTTTGTTACCAGCCTGGCAAGCAAGCTTAGAAGCAAACATCAACTCCTCTACGTTAAGGCTATCAGGGTTAGACTCTGCAAGAGCAAGAATCTCCTCGTCTGTTTTACCCTTAAGAGTTACGTTAAGCGCCATGTGTGAACGACGCAGTTTTGGAAGAATATCAGAAGCAAGTTCCTTGTAAGCGGCAGAAAGGTTCTTAATTTCCTTCTCGCGAGTCTCTGGATCTGAGTATGAACCAAGAACACGAAGGATAAGGTCTTTATCCTTTACAGAAGACTCTTGAACAAGTTTCTTGAAGCCCTCCCAATCCTGTGCAATGTACTGAGCGTCAACTGCAGCCTGACTCTTTTGCTGTTTCAGGAAGCTAAGAGTGTTTTTCTGACGAGCGGCAGCAAGTTTCTCATTAAGTTCAGCACCACCATCAGGAGAGGCAGCAGATACTACAGAGATACCGTCAACTGTACGTTTCTCATCCTTTGCGGCAGCCTTCTCAGCCTTCTGAAGAGCCTTTACATCGTCGTTTGTCTTAACATTTGACTGCTGTATTGCAAACATAATGTCAGCCTCTGTAACCTCTTTAGTGTCACGTACAAAGTTATCCTTTGCGTATGCAGGCTTAACAGTAGAAGCGTCAGCAAGTGTAGAAGTTGCCAAGCAACCTACAGCAATGTCAACATCAGGTATCTCAACCACTTTGTTCTTCTTGCCAACAGTAGCCTTGAAGCGGAGGGTAAGTACAGACTGTGCCATCTCAGGAACATAGTCAAAAGAGAAGCTCTGAGTTACTGTACCGCCAGCCTTGTATTGAATAGTCTCATTGTTACCCTCAACCTTCTCACCCTGATATGTAGAAGGAGCACTGGTAGCCTCACCACCCTCATATCTGAGAACAGGAGTTACTACAACTGTAGCGTTCTTTGTAAAATACTTCTCTGGGAAATTGGCTGTAATAGTACCTTCAACTTTGCCAGCCTTTACCTCTAGTGGATTAGGGTTTACTGTGAAGTACTCAGGCTTCATCTCACCCAACTTGGCACAAGATGCCATCATTGCAAGAAGCATCACGCCAAAACCTAAACGGAATACGTTTCTTTTCATAAGATAAAATATTAGTAATTGCGTTAATATTCACTATATTATTGGGCAAAGATAATCATTATAACGCTAATATTTATATTTTATATCCATTTTTTTGCATCCGATTAAAAAAAAGTGGAAATTTGCGACAGAAATGATACGAAAAGTACTCTCATACCACTGCATATACAGGTGCATTAACGTTGCTAAGGTTATATTTTCTTATGCAGCATCAGCGTTATGCCATAAGTACATAGGAATTGGAACGCCATTTACTGCATCAATAGAGCCAGCGAACTACTGCAATCTGAGATGCCGTCAGTGCCCCACTGGCTTAGGCATGACGGACAGGCAGAAAGCGAAAATGACTATTGAGGATTTCAAAAAAACGCTTGACGCGATGCTACCTGATGTCATGTATGTAAACCTCTACTTCCAGGGAGAGCCTCTGCTAAACACAGATGTGCCTGAGATGGTGGCATACGCCACAAAGCATGGTGTTTCAACCTGCATATCCACTAACGGTCATTTTCTATCACAAAACATGTCTGAAAGGCTAAAACAGGCTGGACTTGACCGACTTATCATTAGCCTTGACGGCGCAGACAGCGAGAGTTACAGCCTTTACCGCACAGGAGGGAATTTTGACACTGTTATACAAGGGGTGAAATACGCTGTTGGCGCAGGTCTTAATGTAGAGTTACAATGTCTGCTGCTAAGCAGCACGGAGAACCGCAAAAATGAGATACTGGAAATAGGCAGGAAACTTGGTGCTGACCGCATAACATTTAAAACGGCTCAATTTTACAGCCAAGATGCTCTAATGCCAGCTAATGAGCATCACAGCAGATATAAGAAAGGGACTTTAGAGCTCAAGAGAGGCCTTAGAAACCGATGCTGGCGCATAATTAGCAGCATAGTGATTAATACGGAAGGAGAGGTGATTCCATGCTGCTATGACAAAAAAGGATTACATTCCTACGGCAACCTGCTCAAGGCAGGCGGCACAAAAAAAGCCCTCTGCGACATACTCAACTCGCAAAGGGCAATTGACTTCAAAAACAGGGTATTCAGTAACAGAAAATGCATACAGATATGCACGAACTGCACAGAATAACTAATTCTTCAATTCAGAATCAAGCGGATGGCTTAATACAAGACGGAAACCAAGATTATAGAATTTACTTGAAGAGGCGAACCAACTTCTGTATGTGGAAGTACAGCCTGATGCGTAAGAGTCAAAGCCACCACCACGTACAGCATACTTAGAGCCTACAGAACCAACAGGATCAACAATCGGTTCCGATGTATAATTCCTCATCTTATCAGAACACCACTCCATAACATTTCCGCTCATATTGTAAAGTCCTAATTCATTAGCAGCCTTGCCTGAGTTGATCGCGCTATGAGGCAGAACACCCTCATTGTCGTCATACCAAGCAACTGCGTTTATGTCATTTCCGCCACTATAAATATAGCCCTTGCTTTTTTCACCACCACGTGCAGCATACTCCCACTCAGCCTCAGTAGGCAAGCGGAATTCACGGCCTGTAGTTTCATTAAGTTTTTTTATAAATGCGAAAACATCACTGTATGAGACATTGTTTACAGGTAGATCATCACCCTTATCAACAGATGGATTTGAACCCATAATAGACTGCCACTGTTTTTGAGTAACCTCAAACTCAGCCATATAATATGATTTGGTAAAGGTTACATTATGCATCGGTCTTTCATTGTCAGGACCAGATTCAGAACCCATTTTGTAAACGCCATTGGCATCCTTCTGAATCTTGATAAAATTCCCCACTGTGGTGACTAAAGTTTCAGGCCAGCGTTTTTCATAATCATTCTGAGTTATTACAGTAACAGCACAAGTTGCCGAGCCGCCCTTGTAAGTTGCAGTAATAGTGGCTACGCCACCGCTAACACCCTTCACAACAGCCATGTTCTCTGTTGCTTCAACAGACGCTATAGCAGGATTATCAACCGAAAAGCCAACGAATTCAGCCTCTACAGCAGGTGATATTGTGGCAGTCAATTCAAAAGTTTCTCCTACCATAATTTCAGACGACGCCTTATCAAGAGTAACAGTATAGACTATAGGTTGCTCTTTTTTGCATGAAGAGAAAAACACTGACATTAAGGCAATAAGCCCAACCGCATATATAAAAGATTTTATAGTTTTCATACTTTTTATTTTTTAATAACCTTATGAACAGATATTACATTGGCGGCAGTTACTCTTACAAGGTAAACACCCGATGTCAGGCCACCCATTGAAATCTCATCTTCTCCGCTTATTGAACGAACAATCGCACCCGACATGTTCAAGATATCAATATTCTGAACAGGAGCAGGGCTCATAACGCTTAGTACATCTTCAACAATGGTTGGAGCAACTGTAACTTCTGAACCGTCATACTCACTCTCATCAACACCTACCACAGGTTCAGAAAGAGGACGGCTGGAGAGAATAAGCAGTTCGCCAACTTCAAGTGTAATAGTCTTATCAACACGTTTTACATTAACAGCCTCACCAGTAAGGTAATTGTACCAAGAACCTACTCTTGAGAAATTACCGTTTGTCACTACGCTGTTTACAGGGTCAAAGTTTGCAAGACAAATAATATCCACTGAATTGTCAGGATCTAGTGAATCAACATATTTCACGTCAATTCTACGAGGCTTTGACCACGATGTAGAAGAGCAGTTTGTTGTAGTAACATTATCGTATGCAAAAAACTCCGGGTGTTCTGTTCTGAGTTTAATCACCTTAGCAGACTGATCATATGCGTACATACGATTAGGATCATTTAACCAACCTTTGCTAAACGGCACCGGTTTGGCGGCTGTACGGCAATCCTCTTTGATAGTCTTGCCGTCTGTACAGGTGTTTATTGAATAGTCATAACCAAGCTCTTCAAACTGCCACAACATTTTAGGACCTGGCATAAATGCAACAAATGCGGTGTTAAGAGGAACTCGTTTCAGATAAACTTCAGGTTTGCCCTTTACAGTTGCGGCGCCGTATGTATTTGCCTTATAGCTGTTACGCTCCTCATCATGGCTCTCAGCATAACCAATGAAGCCATTGTCAAACATACCACCCTTACCGTTGCTATCCACAAAATTACTGCTTGATGCAAAACCCATTGCAGCCTGACAGTAGGAGTTGTTCATATTACGCCAAGGCAGCATACCTGCGTCAGACAGTTCCTTCTGCTCCTTATATTCACCAAGATGCTCCAGAATAAACACAGCATTCGGATTGGCCTCAACTACAGCTTTATAGTAATCTTTCACAATAGCCACGCGAGTCTTGTCATACGTATCCCAGTTCTTTTTCTGCCCACTCTCACCGCAATCACGCTGAGAAAGACCTTTAACAAGGTCCATTCGGTACCCATCTATCTTATACTCTTCTAACCAGTATTTTAGCACACGACGGAAGTATTCTCTTGTACCGTCATATTCATGGTTAATATCAATACCGCCAGCTGTATATGGATGACGTGAAACACGGTTCATCCATGGATCCTCCTCATAAACAGAATTAACACTGGAATCCCAATACAACTTTGCCATAGGAGCATTTCCTGATGCATGGTTAAACACCATATCCACAATAACTGCGATACCACGTTTGTGACATTCGTCAATTATATTCTTGTACATGTTCTTGGAACCATACTGTTTGTCGTATGCAAAATAATGGCTCGGATTGTAACCCCAGCTGTCATTACCGTCAAACTCGGAAACAGGCATAAACTCTATTGCGTTAACACCAAGTTCAACAAGGTAGTCAAGACGCGCTTTCATACCTGCGATATCTTTATTTGCAGTGAAATCACGAAGCAGCAGCTCATATATAACAAGATTATTCTTATCTTTTATTACAAAATCTTCAACCTCCCACTGATACGGATTGGGATCTTCAAGTTCAAGAACAGAAACAACACCGTCAGGAAGTTTGCCTGTAGGATAGTCAGGAAGTCCTGCCTTTTTAGAAGCTGAAATATACTTGTCATTCCAAGAGTCAAGAACCACAGTGGCGTAAGGATCACTTACATACATATTACCATTCACCTTATAAGCAAAACCATACTTTTTGGTAGGGTCAGCAACAGTGAAGGTACGCCAGAATATATGGTGATAAGCCGAATCCTTAAGATTTGTAGCCTTACCCACCTGACACCATACAGAATCAAGATAACAGTGGAAATCCTCATTTAACTCCCATTCGTTGAAATCACCAACAATATACACATCATTTGCATGAGGTGCACGGAATACAAGCGTAACTTCCTTTGTATCCTTATTATAATTAATACCCTCTTGCATTCCTTCAGGAACTTTCTTTTTCTCTGTAGGAACCATCATGTATATACCAATGGAGTCTTTTGCGGTATTTTCACCATCTGAAACCACTATTTTAATTGGACACTTACCCTTAGGCAGGTTCTGCAGTGTAAGCGTAGCCTGCTTATCTGTAAATGTAACAGATGCAGTCTGACCATCTGAATAGGTCACTTCAGCCGATGTGACGTCGGCAGACACATCAAATGCAACATTAACATCTGTACCGTAAATGAGCATTGAACCGTCAGTAGGAGAACTTACTTTAACGGTGAGGACACCTGGCTCAGATAGTTCACAGAAAAGATTTTCAGTCTGTTTTGTACCTTTTGTGTCACGAAACACAAACGCCAGCTTGGTCACCACCTCTGATGCGGAAAGATTGTAATAGGTTTTGATGTTAGGGATAGTCAGCATCCAAACATCAGTCTGACCTTCAACAGCGGTAAGTTTGTACTTGGCAGAATTATTGAGCCATGACGGTGCATGCTTCCAGTCGCTGTCGGACGTACTTTTTGTTGTAATCACACCAGTATGTGCATAACATTCAGATACACCAACCATGCTCTTATTGCCAATTTTAGCGTCAAAGATAATTTTCACTTCACCCTGATAGTCCTGCGGGATAATTGACGGAACGCTTGATATCTGCGCATGAAGCAAAATCGCAAAAGCAAGCGTGCTGATTAGAGTAATGATTTTTTTCATATATCTTATAAATATTAGATTTTAAGCTTTATGGGGTGCAAGTTAAACAAAAACATTGATTATACCAAATAAAAAGCGGGCGAAACCGCAAAAATCTCGCCCGCTTTTTAAAATATGCAAATTTCACTACTCTTTAATCTGTTTTTTCTTAGAAGCGTCAAATGCAATTGGCACTGCAACAAAGAGTGTTGAGATTGTACCGGCTATAACACCCAGCATCAAAGCAAATACAAATCCACGTATTGTCTCACCTCCAAGCAGGAATATTACCAGCAGAACTACGAATGTGGAGAATGAGGTGGAGAATGTACGCACCAATGTGGCGTTTACAGCTTCATTGATAGTCTCTGCCATAGGACGGTTTGGATATAGAGTGCGAAGCTCACGTACACGGTCAAACACTACCACTGTATCATTTATAGAGTAACCTATAATGGTTAGAATAGCTGCTATAAATGACTGATCAACCTCCATTGAGAATGGCATGATTGAGTATAACAGTGAGTACATACCCATGATAATGAGCGTGTCATGTGCAAGAGAGGCAACAGCACCCAAACTGTATGACACATTGCGGAAACGCATAAGGATATAGAGGAATATACCCACAAGTGAGAAGAGTACCGCCAATACAGCGTCACGCTTAATGTCATCAGCAATAGAAGGACCAACCTTCTGTGAACTCTGAAGACCGTATGTAGATACGTTATCCTCTGTTGATAAAGTAGGTGTGCCGTCATTCACAACATATCTCTTAAGGAACATCTCCTTGTCAACATTATCATTAGCTATCATTGGCTTGAGGCTTTCATATAGGATATTCTCAACCTCATCATCAACCTCCTTGGCGTTAGACTCAATCTTATAGTTTGTAGATATTCTAACCTGGTTGTCTGAACCTATAGTGATAACTGTGATAGCTGCATCTGGCATATTTGGAGCTATAAGAGCTTCCACCTCTGATGTCTTCACAGGCTGCTCAAATCTAACTATGTAGTTACGGCCACCAGTAAAGTCAATACCGGTGTTAAGACCGCGTACTGCAAGAGAGACACCGCAAACCACCAAAATTACACAAAGTACAACGTAACCCTTCTTTCTAATACCTATCCAGTTTACATTTACACCGGCAAGCAGGTTCTTAGAGACGGCTGTAGTGAATGAGTACTTGGAAGCACTACCGCTCTCTGCCATATTTGACCAAATAAGACGTGTGATAAATACAGCAGTAAAGAATGATGTTATGATACCAATTATAAGAGTGGTTGCAAATCCCTTGATAGGACCTGTACCAAACATGAACAAGATGACACCTGTAAGAATTGTGGTGACGTTTGAGTCTATAATGGCGCTAAGTGCGTTCTTATAACCCTCTGTTATTGCAACCTTATGCTGCTTGCCAGCTGCAAGTTCTTCCTTAATACGTTCATAGATGAGCACATTAGCGTCAACCGCCATACCCATTGTGAGCACAATACCTGCTATACCAGGCAGTGTCAGCACTGCCTTGAATGAGGCAAGCACACCCACAAGGAAGAAGACGTTTATAAGAAGTGCTGCGTCAACTATAAGACCAGGAACTGCACCGTACATTACAATCATATAGACCATAACCACGATGAAAGCAATGAGGAATGACCACATACCCTGTGTAATAGCCTCATGACCAAGTGACGGACCTACAACATCCTCTTGTATAATACGTGAAGGGGCTGGCATCTTACCAGACTTGAGCACATTTGCCAAGTCCTTAGCCTCTTGAGGGGTAAAGTTTCCTGAAATCTCTGAACGACCTCCTGTAATCTCTGTGTTAACATTAGGGAAAGAATAAACCATGTTGTCAAGAACAATGGCTATACTGCGGCCTATGTTCTCTTTTGTAAGGCGCGCCCATGTTTTGGCGCCCTCAGGATTCATTGTCATGCTTACGGTGCAAGCAGATGTGAACTGGCTTATCTCGTCTCTGGCATCGGTGATGACATTACCTGCAAGAGGAGCGTTACCGTCACGGCTTGTAATCTTTATGGCTATAAGCTCGTAGTAAAGACCTTTCTTGTCAACAGGCTTGACTGTCCAGCGGAATGCGAGGTTACGTGGCAGCACATCCTTAACCTGACGCAGGTTGAGGTACTTCATAACAGTAGCTGTATCACGTATGCTAACAACACCTACAGCAGGGGTTGGGATAATCTGGCCGTTATTCTGGCTTATGCTTAGAACAGAGAAGAGCGGGTTCTCCTTTGCAAACTTCTCCATCATTTTTACAGAATCCTGTGAAGCGGCAGATGCACCTGCAACCTTGGCAAGCAGTGAATCGCCCTCTGCAACTGAAGCCTCAGCCACCTCTACAGCGGCCTCTTGCTCAGCCTTTACAGTATCAGATGCTGCAAGATAGTCTCTAATAACAGCATTAGCAGCCTCAAGCTGAGGGAATATCTCTGTTAGTTTGTATGTCTCCCAGAACTCAAGAGACGCACTTCCTTGAAGGAGTTTACGGACACGTTCAGGTTCCTTTACGCCAGGAAGCTCTATAAGAATTCTGCCGTTAGTCTCAAGACGCTGAATATTTGGTTGTACTACACCAAAACGGTCAATACGGGTACGCAGAACATTGAATGAGTTATCTACAGTTGCGTTGACTTCATCTTGAAGCACTGAAATAACCTCATCATTTGTACTCTTAAGGCTAACCTTGTCTTTAAGAATAAGTGTGGTGCCGAATATGGCAGACAAGCGTGCGTTAGGGTCAATCTTCTCATACTCCTGCTTGAAGAGCTGTAGGAAATCCTTGTTACTCTCATGCTGGAGTTTGATGGCTGACTCCATAGCCTTGTTAAACTGCTCATCCTTAGAGTTGCCAGCAAGGGTGCGGACAATATCCGGAACAGAAACTTCCAGAATAACGTTCATACCACCCTTAAGGTCAAGACCAAGGTTTAATTCATTCTCACGGCACTCTTTGAGTGTGTAGCCAAGCCAGACTTTCTCTGTGGCCATAGAGTCAAGATAGTGATACTCAGCATTTTTATCTCCACCTGAAATCTCTGCCGCCTTGTTATTGTAGTATGAGGTGACAAAGTTAAAGGAGAGATAAAACAAGCACACTAAAGCCATTGCATAGGCTATAACTCTAACAAATCCTTTGTTCTGCATATTGTGTTTGTTTTTAATATTTTCGTAAACGAAAGCGCAAAAGTAACCTATTTTTCTTGTTTTACCAAAAAAATATTATAGAATCAGCATTGCATCGCCGTAGATACCGAATCTGTACTTCTGACTGATGGCCTCCTGATATGCCTTCATTACCAGTTCATAGCCTCCGAATGCTGCTGTCATCATAAGGAGCTGTGATTCTGAACCATAGAAATTGGCAAGCATTGATGTGGCCACTGTGAAGTCATACGGGGGGAATATGAACTTATTTGTCCACCCTTCATACGGCTTGATAAGACCGTTTGTGCATACGGCGGTTTCAAGAGCCCTCATAACAGTGGTTCCAACCGCACATACTTGACGCTCTTTTTTCTTGGCATTATTTACTTGATTTGTAACAGTCTCATTTACAAAGAGCTGCTCAGAATCCATTTTATATTTAGTAAGGTCTTCAACATCTATCTCTGCAAAATTTCCAAGACCGGCGTGCAATGTGAGGAATGATGGCTCTATGCCTTTAATCTGCAATCTGAGCATCAGCTCACGGCTAAAGTGCAGACTGGTGGCAGGCGCAACTACCGCACCTTCATTTGCTGCAAAAATGGTCTGGTAATTTTCTGCATCCTCCGGCATGATTTCACGACGCTTTATAAAATCATCTGGCAATGGTGTTTTGCCAAGTTCATAAAGGTCTCTTTTAAAGTTCTCATGAGTGCCGTCATATAGGAAACGAAGTGTACGCCCACGTGATGTGGTATTATCTATAACCTCTGCCACCATGGAGTTATCTTCTCCAAAATAGAGTTTGTTGCCTATACGTATCTTACGCGCAGGGTCAACAAGAACGTCCCACAACCTCAGTTCAGGGTTCAGCTCCCTAAGCAGGAACACCTGTATGTAGGCGTTTGTCTTCTCCTTATTGCCGCATAAACGGGCCGGGAACACCTTGGTGTCATTAAAAACAAAGACATCTCCATCTGAGAAGTAGTCAACCACATCTTTGAAAATACGGTGCTCAAATGTACCTGTTTTACGATTTACAACCAACAACCTTGCCTCATCTCTGTGTTCGGCAGGCTGCAAAGCCACTAACTCATCTGGAATACGAATTCTAAATTGCGATAGCTTCATTCTATATAATTACTTTGTTTGTCTGTTTTTGTTTCTCTCTGTCTTTTTCTATAAGGTCATCATCATTCTGGCCTAACAGATGCTTGAAATCACTGAAAGTGAGACAGTCTGCGATGGAAACACCGCCAACCATTGTGCGTCGCAACGCAGTTAGGTACGCTCCGCTTCCAAGCGCTGTCCCGATATCACGAGCAAGTGCGCGTATGTAAGTGCCCTTGCTGCATGAGACCCTTATCTTTATATAAGGCAGGCTGTAATCAAGAAGTTCAAGCGTGTGTATTTTGATTTTCTTAGCCTTAATCTCTACATCGCTGCCAGTGCGGGCGTACTTATAGGCTCTCTTGCCGTCAACCTTCACTGCTGAAAAAACTGGCGGGACCTGCTCTATCTCCCCTATAAACTTTCCAAGAGCCTCCTCCACCGCCTCTTTAGTAATGTGCTCAATGGGAAAGGTTTCTGACACAGGGTGTTCCATATCATACGACGGGGTTACTGCGCCTAAGCACAAAGTAGCCTCATACTCCTTGGTTCCGGACTGGATACCCTCTATCAGCTTGGTGGCCTTACCCACGCACACTATCATAACTCCTGTAGCCAGCGGGTCAAGCGTACCGGCATGGCCCACTTTCGCCTTTTTCACCCCCAGATATCTGGAAACAGCCCAACGTACTCTGCCCACAAGGGTGAATGACGTCCAGTAAAGTGGCTTGTCAATGGATATTACCGCATCGTTGGCCTCAAGTGCCGCTTTAAGCTGAACAGCATCCATACTACATACATGAATATGCTATGGCAAACGCACCAACCAACACGCAATATACAGAGAACCAGATTAGTTTTCCACTCTTAACTATCTTGAACATGGCTTTGCATGCTATACATCCTGATACAAACGCCGCCAGGAAACCCACGATGAGCGATGTGGCTGGTATTGTGGAGACGAACTCCCCTTTTACTATTTTTAGCAAGGAGAGAAACGCCTCTCCAAGTATAGGCACAATGACCATAAGGAATGAGAACTGTGCCACGCTCTCTTTCTTGTTTCCAAGCAGAATACCTGTGGCAATGGTGCTACCTGAACGTGAAAGGCCTGGAAGAACAGCCACCGCTTGAGCCAGTCCAATTATGAATGAATCAAGGTATGAGATATTCTCTTTCTGACGCGGCTTGGCAAAATAGGAGAAGGCGAGCAATGCCGCTGTAATAAGCAGGCATACGCCCACTATAAGCAGACCGCTTCCAAAAAACTGCTCCACATAATCCTTAAAGAACATCCCTACTACAAATACGGGTATCATTGAGACCACTATTTTGGCTACATAGTGTTTCTCATCATTCCACTCTCTGTAACGCCAGCCTGTGGTAGTGAAAAAGCCGCTGAAAAGCCATGCAATCTCTTTCCAAAGCACCACAAGCGTGCTGAGCACAGTGGCTACATGCACAGTGATGTCAAAAGTGAGGTTATCAGCACCAGAAAGCCCAAAAAGAGCCTGGCCAATCTCAAGATGACCGCTACTACTTACAGGAAGATACTCTGTAAGACCTTGTATAATTCCTAAAATTAACGCTTGAAAGGTGGACATAGTATAGCACCAATTAGTGATAAGAAACCTACGAGGCATACAACAGGTGCCACATCTATTCTTCTCACAGAAAAGATGTCAGGCTCAAAATTTGCCTCACTGTCAGGCCCTACATACATAAGAATCAGGCCGATAACAACTATAGCCACACTTATGGCTATAAGGTATAGATTAAATGCCGGCAGGCGTTTTTCAATATTGTGTGTGTCAGACATATCAAAAAGTGTTAGATATAGAACATATCATCTATTGAGAGTCTCAAATATCTGCTTACAGAAAGGTATGTGGCTATAATAGTGATAATTATACCAGATAGAATCATAACCAAGAATGACAGGAGAAGCGTATGAAGCATCTCTGTGGATACTGCTGTTGAAATTTCTGATTGAGCCCAGAATATTATTGCAGATAGCATTCCCATGGCTATTATGGCAGAAACAAGACCCGTAACCGCTCCCTGTACAAGGAACGGACGACGTATAAACGGACCTGTGGCGCCCACAAGTTTCATAGTGTGTATAAGGAACCTCTTGGCATAGACAGACAGACGCACCGTATTACTGATAAGTGCGTATGATATGAGAATGAGCAGTATGGCAAATATGGACAATACAGCCGACACCTTCTGCACATTCTTGTTTACCGCATCAACCAGCATCTCCTGATATATAACATCCTTTACCTCTGGCATGCGACGCAGACTAGCCTCTATCTGACTGATACTGTCTGTATTAGCGTAATCAGCATTAAGATTCATCTCTATGGAGCCGAGCAGCGGGTTAAATCCCAGAAACTCCACTGGGTCCTGACCAAGCTCCTTGGCAAGCTCCTTGGAAGCTGTCTCCTTGTCTATATATTGTGTGGATTTACAATACGGCTGAGCATCAATAGTCTTTTGCAGTTTCTGAACATCGGCGGCTTTAACGTCCTCTTTTAGAACCACAGACATAGTAATGTTCTCCCTGACCGTTATGGAAAGCTCGCTTGACATTAGCAAGAGAGTGGTGGTTACGCCTATGAGGAATATCACCAAGGAGATACTTATGACAGACGTAAGTCTGGAATTAAAAATATGAGATGCTTGTATTGACATTTTTACCTAATTTTATTATTTCTTTTTTTAACCGCCGCAAAGATAATACCACAAAAAGCCAAAGTCAAGAGAATTGAGGAAATAATTGAAATTATTTTTCCAATTTTATATGAAGACGGCTCAAAAACAAAGGTTATCTTGTAACTTCCCGCCTCAAGATTCATAGCTCGAAGCAGGTAATCGGCCCTAAAGAACGGGACCTCTTTATCACCGATGTAAGCATGCCAGCCTGTGTAATAGAACACCTCTGAGAACACAGCAAGCTGCGGTGTTTTGGCGGAAAAGGCGTATTCCAGACGGTTGGGCTGATATGATATAAGCTGTATTTCAGCATCTTCTGTGTTAAACACAGTATCCCTCACACTCTCTTTCAGTGCCTCGTCAACCAGCACAACAGACTGCAGGTCAACATCATCAAGCAGGCCTATCTCATCATCAGGCGTGGCGGCAAACCTTACCTTATCCACAAGCCAGGCATTGCCGTAGGCGTAATTATTGAACAGTGGCAATGACGCCCCTGAAATTATAACATACTTGGTGTTCAGCATGTTAAGTATAGGGGTATTACCAAACACCTTGTAGATGTCAGCCTCCGATGTCACCTTACGCAGGTTCTGGGATAAACGCCCAAGCTCAGGAGAGAGTTGAACATCTATAAGTTCCTGATACCTACGCAGTTTCACAGCACTGTAGCCACCCACGGTCTTGTGGAAGTATGACGGTTTGGAGCTGTTGAAAATATCAACAGTGAGGTCTAACACACGAAAATCAAGAGATTTGTCTGAGAGAATGTACTTGTCGGCAAATGACGGCGAGTAGGGCTTGTTCACTACGCTATCATCAACAAAATCACCACTGTTAAGGTAACGGGCGGCCACTGGTATCATATCAGCTGCAAAAAGAACTGCCAACGCCACCGATGCAACCATAGTATTTAATTTGCCCTTAACAGATACGAACAGCACAGCAGCCGCAAGCAAAATAAATATTAGCGAACGTAAAGCATCTGAGCTGAGAAGTGCGGCACGGTCAGCAGGAAGGGTCTCCTGTAAGAATGAGTAGGAACCTGTGTATGAAGCATCTTGAGGAGAAACAAAAGAGCCTGCAAGTGAAGGGAACACCCAGAATAAGAGACACAAACCGCCAGTTATACCAGCTGAAATATAGAGAACCCTTAGTTTTGAGACAGGTTTCGCATCGCCGGTTAAGAACTCCTTTACCCCAAGCACCGCCATTATACACATAGCAAGACAAGTTATTGTGAGGGTCATTGACACTGTGCGGAACTTATTGTACATAGGCACATAATCAATAAAGAAATCTGTGAGAGGCATAAAGTTCCGCCCCCAAGAAAGAAGTAATCCAAGAACAGCAGCGGCAAAAAGCCACCACTTCTCACGCCCTGGCACTATCAGCATACCAAGCAGAAAAAGGAAGCACACTATGGCACCCACGTAAACAGGCCCTGACGTAAATGGCTGCTCACCCCAGTAGAGAGGCAGGTTGAAGGTGTACATAAGTTCATCCAAATTTCTGGGTTTAAGAGAGTTTGGATTAGTCTGCATCACCCGGTCAAGGCGCTCCTTATCAGAAGAAGAGAGCCCTGATGCAGATTTTCTATAGCCAGTTATCTCCTCAATTTTATTTGCCGTCTCAGAGTCTGCATCAAGCTTGCCAACCGATGCGCCACCCCTGAAATTTGGAATCATTAAGGTAAAAGACTCACCTATTCCGTAGCTCCATGCTGTAATGTAATCCTTATCAAGCCCATGATTATCAGAGCCTTTAACAGTAAGCCCGTTGCTATCGCCACGCATGGTGGCCTTAACGTACTCCTGAGTGGTCATTATACGCGTGGCATTTAGCCCCACAGCAAGCAACGCACCCGCAACAAGCATTCCAAGCGCCTTAAAGAAATCTGGCAGTGTCTTCTCCTTTACCGCAAACACAAACTCAGACACGCCAAAGCAAATCACAATAAAAAGCGTGTAATATGTGATTTGTACATGATTGGCATACAATCCCAACCCAAGGAACAATGCAAGCAGAGCCGCTCCCGTAAGCCAGCCTTTCAGATTGTTATGCCTGAAAGCATAGTATATAGATGCTACAATAGGAGCCATGTAGGCTATAGCCACAGCCTTGGTGTTATGCCCAGCCACTATAATTATGAGATTGTAAGAGCCAAAAGCAAACGCCACAGCACCTCCTATAGAGAGCCACGGGCTAACGCCAAACATAACCAGAAGAATATAGAACCCCACCAAATAGAGGAACACACGGTATGTGGGGCCAGGCAGCACACGCAGGCACGTGTCTATATATTTCACCACCGATGCAGGCTCTGACATGGATATCTGGTAGGTAGGCATACCGCCAAACATGGAACCAGTCCATAGAGTCTGCTCACTATGGTTTTTGTTATACTCCACCGCCTCATGACTCATACCCATGTAGCTCTGAGTATCAGCGCCAAATATGGTTTTACCTTGCAAAACCGGATAAAGGTACGCAAAGGTTATGACTATAAATATCAGTAATGCAACAACATGAGGGATAGCTTTTTTCATACTTTTCAAAATTTGAGGTTGCAAAGGTACAAATTTTCAATTATAATTATTACCTTTGCGCCCACAAAACCGCTGCTGATGGTTATCGGGGTTTAGCGCAGTTGGTAGCGCGCTACGTTCGGGACGTAGAGGTCGCAAGTTCGAATCTTGTAACCCCGACAAAACAAAAAGAGGTCTGCCTGATGGCAGACCTCTTTAATTACAGAGCAAGCGTTAAAAGCTTGCTTTTATAAGCTTGTGATGGAATTAAAGAAAGGTTCTGAGCCCGTAAGGGCAAAGAACCTCTTTTTGTTTGAGCAGCCAGCCCACGGCAGTGTATCAAGATCACCGAACGACAGTGAGGTAATCTTGCGGCAGTGAAT
>ONEZ01000031.1 GCA_900316995.1 uncultured Bacteroidales bacterium
TTAGCGATAATAAAACAGACAATAAATAAGAGAGAAAAAACAAATAAGGTGGGTAATGAATTTTACGAAAAATTGGGTAATTTAAATTTGCTAATTACATGGTATGAATTCTTTTTCAACTGCAGTTCTTAAATCATAGTGTTTTGATGGTATAATAATAAGATGAATAAAGTTATCAGCGATACCGTTACGTACAAGTTGTTCACAAAGCAAAGTTTGACGCATTAGTTCATAATGTGGTTCTATAAAATATATTGAATGTGCTATACCATCTTTGGGCGTTTTCATCTGTTCTGAAGATTCTATCAGAGATGCATAACGTTTCAAGCGTTTATTGTTTGTTTTATCATCTCCTTGATAAGTCTCTGTGTATTTCCATTCTAATGGAATTAGCCAGATTTTGTTGTCTTTTTTAGCAAGAACCATTGCATCAATAGATGTACATAATGTGCCTCTTTTCCAACCTTCGTCATTCTCACCAAGTAATTTGTCATTGTTATATGCAAACTCAAATGATATATATGAATCATCTTCCTTAGTATCAATTATCGATGTAAGTATCTCGTCAAAATGCATGTTAGTTGCATTCTCAACAATTTGTTTTACTGCGTATTTATCTTTGCGTAGTGCAAACAAATGATTAAGGCAATGAATTTGTGATGACACTAAATGCCCGGAGGGAACATCGGGTTTGTTTTCGCATTGCCACCATGAAATGTTATATCGCTCAAAGTATTTGATGGCGTCTTCACGGATGCCTGAATAGAGGTTTTTTATACTATCTTGCTGGCATAATATATAATCCTTATCAAGTGTTTTTGCATCGCTAAAGATTGATGAACGATGATTCTTCAAACATTTAATCTGCTTCTTCCTTTCTGAATAATAGAAATCACGTTTTATGGCCTTCTTGATACCTCCTAAAATATTTATTGCATGCTCAACTTGTGGGTCTAAAAGCCCATACCTGGGATTTACTTGTACAAAATGCGGTTGCAATGTGGAAGGCATCGGAAGGTCATCAAGTATAATATAGTTTGCAAAGCTTCCTTTATGATTTTGTATCCAATGTTCAATTTCCATGCTGCGAGGAGAACTCATATCATTTCCCTCATATCCATTCTCTAACCAATCTAAACCTTTTTCAATAATTAACTCATCTACTGCATGTAATGAAGTGATGTCAATAATGCTCCCGTGTAATCCATATTTATGCCATAGATTATGTAGCTGTTGGAGTCCTAGATAACGCCACGATGATGTAACAACTATTTGAGCATTTGTGGCATCAATAATACGGTTTAAACGTTCTACGGCAGACATATCAAATACCTCTCCATATTGATCAGATGTTTTCTCTCCCGCCTCATATAAACGTGCCGTGTGCTCGCTATTGTTTAGCACACCATCAAAGTCGAGGAATATTATTTTAGTGCTAGCTGTTGGAGTTTTTCTATGTGTATCGTTATTTTGCATTCTACTGTACAGGTTAATATAAATTTCATCAAATAGGGCTCTTATCTTTTCTTTGTTCTTGTGTCGCAATACAATATTTGCTATGTTTTTGTGATGTAGTTTTACTATATCTTGACGTGATGCCGAGTCTTCTTCTGCAGAACGTTGTAAAAATCTAATAGTATTCTTTCTGACTTTCTCACAATATGCAGATAATGCGTTCTTGTCGTTGTCAAAATAGATGTGTAAAGCATCTGATGGTAAATTATCAAAAATGTCTGCTGAATGGTCTCTAAAAAAATCCATCAACGTGCCTGATATTGTATCAGCCTCTTCATTCATGTGTAATGCTAATGCTTGTTTTAGCATTGCATCAATAAATTCGTAAAATTTTTCTTCATTCACGTTCTTACCCAGTTTATCCAAGTAGATGGAAAGTTTGGGTATTTCATAATAAACCTTTAGTTCCCCTTTCATTGTGTGTTTTTTGGGGACAAAGATACTGTGATAAAGTGCCACTATGCGGCACAATGTGGGAAAAAAGAGGGGCGACTTATCAAAGCCGCTCCTCTTTTTATTAGTGTAATATAAATCTATCGGCCGCAGTTACGGACCATTTCGCTTATCTTGCTGTTGAGGTCATCATAGCTGATAAGCTCTTCTAGGCCCAAGTGCATGCGGTAGCACCAGAAATGGTGTGGGTCTGACGGAATGTTGATACGCTCCTCATCCTCGTTAGGACGGCGATATTCAGCGCTGATTGACAGCCAGTCTTGCAGTGGCAGTATAACCAGCATGGCAGGGCTGTAGAGGTTGCGGTTAAGTATCTGCTCGCATATCCATGGCTCGCAATTCTCAGGAGCCTCGCCCCAGTTGCCAAGACCGTTATAGTAGCGCTGAGTAAGCCCGCGGTCCTCTTTCCACCACATACGCAGTGGCGCCATATCATGAGTAGATGTGGTGCATACAGAGAGGTATGGAATATTGTTCAGTGGTACAAATTCATCATGCGGATCCTTAGGCATACGTTCTATCTCAAGGCTGAGCATATATAGATTCTTCATAACCTCCGGAACGCAGGTTGGAATCATGCCAAGGTCTTCTGCACAGCATAGCATATCTGTGGAGCTGAGTAGGGCAGGGAGTTTCTTCATTGCCTGCTCACCCCAGAACTGGTTGTGGCGGTGGTAGAAGAAATCATCATACAGGCGGTTGAGAGCCTGCTGAACGTTCCAGTCAAGTTCACGGAATGAGTATGTGTTCTGCATTCCGATGCGTGGGTGGAACTTGCCTTTTTCATGGCAGTCTTCAATAAACAGGACTTCTGTAAAGAGACTCATCACTCCGCCGAAAATCCATTTTTCATCATCGTTGCTAAGACCAAGTTTGCCTGCGTTCTTCTGGAAGAACTTCTCCACGCTCTTCTGGTTAGGGAAGTCACTGCGGAAACGGTAGATGCCCTGGGTAACCATCTCAAGGAATGTGTTTTTAACAAACTGTGCGTTCTGTCCAAACATTTCAAGGAGCATGTACTCACGTATGAACGGGTGTGTCATGCGGTGATACTCAAACCATGTGCCGTAGCTGCATATCTCTTGCTCTGTCATAGGCAGTGCAGGGTCAAACTGACCTAGCAGACCTTGAACATCGCCTTCATTCATACGCCATATACGGAAGAATCCAAGCACGTGGTCTATGCGGTAAACCTTAAAGTATGTCTCCATTTTCTGGAAACGCTTCATCCACCATTTGTAATTGTCGCGGCTCATAGCCTGCCAATTATATGTAGGGAAGCCCCAGTTCTGGCCTGTCTCTGAGAATGGATCAGGTGGAGCACCCGCCTGGCTGTCAAGGTTGAAGAGCTGAGGGTCTGTCCATGCCTCCACGCTCTCAGGGCTGATGCCAATAGGAATGTCACCCTTTAGAACAACACCATGTTCACTTGCATACTTTGTGGCACTTGACAACTGAACATGTGCCATATACTGAAGGAACAGATGTATCTTCATGTCATCTGCGTATTTCTTTGATTTTGAAAGTATGGTGAAGAACTCTTTATTATAGCGTGTATATTCATCCCATTCATGGAAGTTTGCTGTTCCGTAATAGTCTCTGAAGAAACAGAAGCAGGCGTAAGGGTAGAGCCACTCCTCATTCTCGCTTGCAAACTCTTTGTACTCTTTGCTTGCAAGCACCTTTTTGCCAATCTGCTTATATATAAGTCTGAAATACTCCCACTTTTTAGCGCATACCTCCTGATACATTACAGTTGGTGAGTTGTTAAACTCTTCACGAGCCTTGTAGAACTCCTGCATCTTGGCATCGTTGTCAAGAATGCCTATTTCAAACGGGTTGATATATACCGGATGAAGTCCCATTACGGTGATGGCGCTGTATGGGTAGGAGTCTGCATTGGTGCGGAAGCGGGTGGTGTCATTGATAGGCAGGGTTTGGATAATCTTCTGGCCGCTCTTGTTAGCCCAGTCAACCATCTTCTTAATATCAGAGAACTCACCTATGCCAAAACTATCATTTGTACGGAGTGAGAATACAGGAATTGCAACACCGGCAAATTTGTAAGTGCCTATTCCATAGCGGAGTATCTCATCGCGCCTTACGTAGATGTTCTTTACATCGGCGGTATTCATATAACGGTTATCGCCCCATTCCCATGCAACTACATTGTTGTTTGAGTCACAAACCACATATTTGTACTCTATAACATCTGGCAGTTTGGCTGCATTGATATAGGTGCGCCATACAGGAAAATGGAAGTCACTCATTATTTTAACCTTATCCTCATGCCAGTTGCCAAGCTCATTACAGTTACCAAGGATGCCTACCTTGTAGCCGTCTGGAATGTTTGGAGCTGCAATCTTAAAGAAGAGCACATTAGTGGCTCTTGGGGCTGCCGGTGCTTTGGTAGAGTGTGAGTGAAGAATAAGACCCTCTGTAAATGCGCTGGAGTAGTAAGTTTTATCAATCCCGTTAACACGCCATGTGTCATCAAGAGTGTGCTCTAATTCTCCAATTGGGTAAAACATTCTTTCATGTCCCCATTCTCCAAAGCTGGTTTTGTTATCGTTAAACACACGGTATTTGTAAGAGAACACTTTACAATCCTCAAGCTCAGTTGTGGCAGTCCAATTCCCGTCATCTGTGTAGGTCATCGGAATATCCTTTACATACTGGCCGCCATTGTTTCCAAATACGGTGCCTGAGATGAAAATATGCTCGCCCCAGTTTGTTTTGTAATTGATTTTAAACGTGACTTTCATAAGTTTTTTTATATTAATATGTTAGTATCTGCTACACATTATAAGTTGCTTTGCAACTTAGCATATTAAAACACAAATTTATAAAAAAAAGTTGGAATATAATAGTGTTATTTCCAACTTTTACTGCAATTTTAACAAATTTTGATGTTGACTCACTCAAATGAGTAATCGCTTGAGTAGCGGAGCATCTGGTCAGTGTAACTCTCTGTGTAATCAAGTGTAACATCTGTCACCTTCCCCGATGCGTCTTTAACCAGGTGATAAACAGGATTTACAAAACCTTTGTATGGCGCAATGTTCAATTTCTTATGACGCTCAAGCACTTCATGGTGCAGGGTGCTGTCTGGTGTTACGCCGTATGTTTCCACAAGAGCCTTGCCTGCTTCATAGTCACCCTCAGACTTTATGCGCTGAACCTCAGCAAGCAGTTTGCCAAAGAGTTCACGCATCTTACCGTAATCATACACCTCAAGGTAGTGCTTGCCATCTTTAACCACCCAGCGCAGGGCTCCATCTTTTTCACCGCGCTCATACACCCATGCGGCTATAAGCTGTCGGTTACGCATGTGCGCCTCCTCCACATTTTCTCCCATAGGTATGCGTATAAGCTGTGTCATCATACCGTTGAGTATATAGCGGTAGTAGGCCGGCTTGTACGCCTCCATGTTTGGAAGTATTCCAAGTTCCACCATCTTAGGGTCTGCCATGAAGTACAGCCCGAACAGGTCTGCACGTGCCTCTTCAAGTGTGGCACCGTAGCTTTTAAGCGCATCTTGCGATACGCCCTCAAGCAGCTGTCCTGAACCATGCCCAAGACATTCATGAAGGTCTGTATGCAGTACATCGGTGATGAAACCATATTTGTAATAGGCTTCTATATCCTCCTTATGCAGGTAGAACTCCTCTGCAAAACCATTGCCGTGAGCCGCCTCACTGTAGGCGTTCATAATGTTCTCTATGGTTACAGACTTGGAGCCGTAGGTCTGCCTAATCCAGTTTGCATTGGGCAGGTTGATGCCTATAGGAGTGGCAGGGTAGCAGTCGCCGGCAAGAAATGCGTTTGTGATTACCTTGGCAGAAACTCCCTTCACCTCCTTTTTCTTAAAACGCACGTCTGTAGGTGAGTTGTCCTCAAACCATTGGGCGTTTGCGCTAATTGTTTTAGTGCGCTCAGTGGCCTCTATGTTTTTAAAGTTTACAATAGACTCCCAGCTTGCCTTCAGTCCCAGCGCATCGCCGTAGGTCTCTATAAAACCGTTCACAAAATCAATGCGAGACTCTGTGTCCTTCACCCATGCAATGCTGTAAAGGTCAAATGTGCGCAGGTCTCCTGTTTCATAGAACTTTATGAGCAGGTCAATGATTTCACGCTGCCTGTCATTCTCAGCGTAATTACGGGCGTCTTTCAAGTGGCCCACAATCCTGGCAATAGTTTTGCCGTAAACCCCATCCACTTTCCATACACGTTCCACGATGCGCCCATCTGCATCTTTCTCCAGACGGGAGTTCATGCCGTATGATATTGGCTCACGGTTTGTGGTGTCTGTCATGGCTGCGTAGAAATCCTCAGCTTCTTTTTGCGTTACACCGCTGTAGTAATTATTGGCTGAGTTTGCAATAACGTCCACATTGCTGTCAAGGTTCACACGCTTGGCGTAGAGTGTGGGGTTAAAGATGGCCTCTGTTATTTCAGGCTCGCACTCAAGTGAGCAGCTGCTGAGCAGACTCTCAAAATAACTGCGAGAGAACTCCGGCGCAAACTTAAGTGTGGAGTAGTGATGGTGTATGCCGTTTGAAAACCATACACGTTTAAGGTAGGTTTCAAAAGCCTTGAAATCAGTAGTGGTGCGGTCTCCGCTGTATGTGGTGTATATAGCTTCAAGCAGACGGCGGATTTGCAGATTGTGCTTGAAGTTCTGGTCAAACAGAATATCGCGGCCTGTGGCGGCAGCCTCTGTAAGGTGGTAAATGTAAAGTTTCTGATTAAGGCTCAGTTTCTCAAATTCAGGCACTTTGTAACGCAGAATCTCTACGTCAGCAAAGCGGTCAATGCTATATTTAAATGTTGTGTCCATATCTATTCTTTGTTCTTTATATCTATATCTTCTGTTAGCATCCAACGTTTTTTTTTTAGTGTCAGAGCATCGTAGGTGAAGTCTGGACCATAATACTGGAACATTCCCTTTAGGTTTGGGTTCTCAGGACTCAGGTGGTCAAATATGAACCGCTTGTCTTTAGGGTCATACTCAATGTTCATAACGGCATTGGCACTATACTCATACACTGCACGGCTTTGTGTCTTTTTGCTCTTACTACCGCTTAATGCAAACACGTCATCGCCAAGAACAAACTTATTCCCGTTTATTTTCAGTGGCTCTATAACTTTTACCCGGCTGATGTCACGGTAGGTCTGGTAACCAAGCAGCATATAACCGTCTTTCACTGCGACTGCCTTGTAATACAAGCAACCATACCAATTATTCGCATTGTATTTGCCTTTGGTTTTAGGTAAAACGGCATTTTGGGTGATAAACTTTCTTACTGTGGGTTTGTCTTTGCTGTGTTTTTTGTATATGAAGTATGTATAGTACTCAAATGCGCCCTCTGTCTTGCGGTTGTTCCATGACACGATGCGCAGTTTGCCGTCATTACTCATAACTGCCCCTACGTTTTGCATTGTGCTCAGGTCTGCCTTGAACGGGTCTGTGGCTTTGAATATTGAATCAACCTTCTGCTCCGTTACATCCGCTACCGCTACAGACGAGCTTAGTAGCAAGAGCAGCACAAAATATTGTTTTAATGTTCTCATATTTAATGAATTTTTGTAAATGAACTTTATTGTTCCAAATTTGAGGCGTCTCCACCCGCGGAGACGTATAGCGGGAGGGGCCCATAGGGTCATAGACCCGTATGGGAGGGCCGAAGCCCCTTACAAAGGGGCTGAGTCCGAAAATTGGAACAATGAATAGTTCATTTATAAATTTTATTTATTAAATCACTTCTTCCTATCTCCTTGAGCTTCTGAATGATGCCACGTTTCTCCTCCGGTTTATACCAGAAAAAGAAGCTGCGCTGGCTCTTCTTCTGCTCAGGTGTTCTTGCACATTTGACCGGCTCCAGTGTATATGGGTTTAGCCCCGTGTAATACATCTCTGTGGAGAGGGTCAAAGGTGTGGGGGTGAAATCCTGCACCTGCTCAAGATGGAAATTCAAACTTTTGGTTATGGCCGCCATCTCTGCCATGTCAGCATCGGTGCAGCCTGGATGACTTGAAATGAAATAGGGTATAAGCTGCTCTCTGAGCCCGTACTTACGGTTTATTTCATTAAAAAGCGAGTCAAACCGTATGAAATTGCTGAAATCAGGTTTGCGCATAAGATTCAAGACAATGCTTGATGTATGCTCAGGTGCCACTTTAAGCCTTCCCGATACATGATAACGCATAACCTCCTCAATATATTGTGGAGTGGCAAGGTCATATCTTATACCACTGCCAATTGTTGCCTTTTTTATGCCAGCCACGCCTCTTACCGCACGGTACAGCTCTATAAGTTTGGAGTGGTCTGTGTTCATGTTTGGGCAAATCTTAGGGTGAAGGCATGAAGGTTTTACGCACTTTTTGCAAATGTCAAGGTTTTTGCCTGTGAGGCAGTACATATTGGCTGACGGTCCGCCAAGGTCACTTATGTAGCCTTTGAAATCAGGGTCAGACACTATCTGCCTCACTTCTCGCAGTATTGACTCCTTGGAGCGTGATGCTATATACTTGCCCTGATGCGCAGATATGGTGCAGAATGAACACCCTCCAAAACAGCCTCTGTGCATGGTGATGGAGTAGCGAATCATGTCGAACGCAGGAATACGCTTGCCCTTGTAGCGTGGATGCGGCTGACGTGTGTATGGCAGGTCATATATGTAGTCAAGTTCTGCTGTGGTTAGAGGCGGGTAGGCAGGGTTACAGATAACCATTTTGTCTCCAACACGCTGTCCAAGCACTGCAGTGGGTGCGTACTTGTTTGATTCCGTTTCAAATATCTTGAAATTCTGAGCCTCTGCACGGCGGCTTTCAAGGCATTTCTCATGCGGTGCTAGTTCTATGTCAACACTTTGAATGTCACCAAGGTACGCCGTTTGTGGTATGTCTTTAATAGTGCTGAAACTCTCACCCTTTTTTAGCCTGCGAACCAATGTTTGCATCTGTTTCTCACCCATGCCATATACTAAAAGGTCAGCCCCCGATGTCACCAAGATGCTCTCACGCAGTTTGTTATCCCAATAGTCATAGTGTGTGAAACGGCGCTGAGACGCTTCAATGCCTCCAATAACCACAGGTGTGCAAGGGTATAGTTTTTTGAGTATGCTACAATACACATCGGTGGCACGATCCGGGCGGAAACCAGCTTTCCCTTCCACAGAGTAAGCGTCGTCACTACGCAGACGTTTTGCCGCTGTATAATGGTTCACCATAGAGTCCATTGCTCCGGCACTAACAGAAAAAAACATGCGTGGCTCCCCAAATTTACGGAAGTCACGCAGGTCATCACGCCAGTTTGGCTGTGGCACTACAGCTACTCTAAGTCCTTCAGCCTCAAGTATTCTTGCAATAACAGCCGCACCAAATGCAGGGTGGTCTATGAAAGCGTCGCCCGTAAAGACCACTACATCTACATAATCCCATCCAAGGGCGGTCATCTCTTTTATTGAGGTTGGAAACATGTTCAGTTGACAGTTGACAATGGACAGTTGACAGTTACATACATCATACATCCATCATACATTCATACATCACTTTAGTATCTTTTTAAATTTCTCCTCGTCATTTATCAGTTCTATCGCCTGTTTTATCTCTTTGTCATGTTTTACTGCGTAGGCGGCCATACCTGTTTCATAGTAGTAGCGGCCAATAATCTCCTGAGCAAGCGCCTTGCAAATCTCTGTTTTGGCTGAGTCCATTTCAGAGGCCACATCGTGGTTTAGAGCTACAGACAAAGAGTCAAACAGAGCCTTGTTACGCTCATACACACCTTCAAACTTGGCACCCTTGATGCAGTCATCAAGCAACTCCTTAGTGGATACTTTGTAGGTGAACTTACTATCAAGTACGTACTGCTTAAAGTCATTGTATTCAGCATCAGAAATCTCAAACTCGGTGGCAGGAGCTATGCTTTTGTGGGAGGCTGCGTATCGGGTGGCCCAGTTTGCAAACATATTCTCAACAAGCAGGTTGTAGGTTATAACCTTGCCAGTGTCTGATTTCAGCTCCACATCTGGTTTAATTCCACGTCCGTCACGCACAATTCTGCCGCCACGGGTCTTGAACTCATGGGTGAGGCTGTCTGGAATCTCCTTGTTTGTCTCACCGTCTTTTGTGGTGTAGTTTATCTCCTGAATGCAGCGTCCGCTTGGGGTGTAGTATTTTGCAATGGTAACCTTAAGCTGGCCGCCGTATGGCAGCTGTGCCGTTGTTTGTACAAGACCCTTGCCGTATGTGCGCTCGCCCATGATAACGGCACGGTCTTCATCTTGCAGCGCACCGCTCACAATCTCACTGGCGCTGGCACTGGAACCATTCACAAGCACAAGCAGGGGAATATCTGTGTCAATAGGCTGATATGCAGTTTTATATACTTCTTTAATTTTGCCTCCTTTGCCTTTTGTGGTTACAATGGTTTTACCTTTTGGCAGAAAGAAGTTGCAAATATTTATAGCTTCAGTTATTATACCACCAGTATTGTCTCTGAGGTCAAGAATTATGGCTTTAGCGCCCTGCTTCTTCAAATCAAGCAGAGCCTGCTTAACTTCGTCAGAACTCTTGCCGTAGAAAGATGAATACTCTATAAGCCCTATACTGTCAGCCACAATGCCGCTGTATCTCACAGCGTTAAGAGAGATTTTTTCTCTTGTAATCTCAATCTTAACAGGTTTCTTCTCCCCGTAACGCCAAACTTTAACGGTAGTGTTTGTGCCGGGCATGCCTTTAAGTGCTGTACTGGCATCGCTCGGCTTCTTTTTAATCATATCCTTTCCATCGATGCTAAGGATTACATCGCCCGCCTTGAGCCCGCTCTTCTGCGCTGGACGTCCGCTGTAAATCTGGCTTACCACGATGCTGTCTCCGCGCACACCAATCAGTGCGCCAATTCCGCCGTACTCACCCATGGTCATCAATTTGAAATCATTGTCTTTATCCTCTGGAATGTAGGTGGTGTAGGGGTCCAGTTTCTTGAGCATGCCGTTAATGCCTGCCGTAACTATCTTTTCCACTGGTATGGTATCCACATAGTTTATGTAGAGCTCCTTGAACAGCGAGTTGAAAATGTCAAGATTCCTGGACACATCTTCCAGTTTGTCTGCCTCTGCGGCACTTGTTGGTAGTGATAGCAGGGCAGTTAGTGCTATAACACACGTCATTTTGAGCGAAGCGAAAAATCTCATAATGTTTTCAGTATATTTTTATTCTTTTTGAAATATTAGGTGCAAAGATAAAAAAAAATCGGAAATCATTTTTATATGATTCCCGATTTCTGCGCTCCCTCATGGACTTGAACCATGGACCCTCTGATTAACAGTCAGATGCTCTAACCGACTGAGCTAAGGAAGCATTAGTGGCTCCTTTTCAAAAGCGATGCAAAGATAATACCTATTATTTACCTGTGCAAGTTTTTAGCCACCTTTTTTTGAGGATTTTTTATTTCTCCTCTTTTTCGGCCTCTTCTACAGGGGCAAACTCTGTGATACCGGCTCCAATAAGTATGTTATACCATTGTATAACTTTCTTGATATCACTGTTATGCACTCTGTCACGGTCAAATGTAGGCAGCACTGTGCCAAACCACTTCTTTAGTTCGTCGCCAGTGGCTGTCTTAACATCTATGTTTACAGCTTTACCTTCTGACACCTTTGATACTGACTCAAACACCTTATATAGTGGTATGTCTTCATCGTCAGTGAACATTGAGATGTCCTTTAGGGCTATCACTCTGTCATTAGCGTATGCTGGAATGCGTTTTTTGTCAATGAGCGATTCTACAATAATCATATTCTTATTGCCTGAAATCATCTTGAACAGGCCGCTCTTGCCTGATATTGAAAGAATTTTTGAAAGCATAATATTGAAAGAATTTTTGAAAGCATAATATTCTGTTTAATCGGTTAATCGGTGAATCGTATTAAATTGAGAGTTATTATAACTGTCAATTGTCAACTGTCAACTATCAATTGTTAAGTCCTGCATGTAAAGCTTTAAGGTTCATGTTCACCACTTCTTCTCCTTTGCGGGCAAAGATGGCTTTAATTGCATTCTCAATATACTCAGCAGGGATGCCAAGGTAGGGCAGTGCCGCACCTAAAAGCACTATGTTTGAGCAGCGTGTGTTGCCCACCTCACGTGCTATGGCCTCTACGTCAAGCATAACGTGATTCTTCACTTTGTTTATCTCAGCTATAACATCTGTGTCTTCAGGGTAGTTTGGAATGTTTTTGAATGGCGCACTGCTTGTTACAATCCAGCCGTCTTCTTTAAGGAATGGCAAGTAGCGCAGAGCTTCCATTGGTTCAAGTGAGAGAATAAGGTCACACTTGCCGCTTGGTATAAGGTCAGATGCTATTGGTTCGTCTGATATGCGCAGGTTACTTTGTACATCGCCGCCGCGCTGGCTCATACCGTGAACCTCAGACTGCTTCATGTAAAGGTTGTTCTCAAGTGCGGCCTCTCCTATAACAGTGGCTATTGAAAGTATGCCCTG
>ONEZ01000037.1 GCA_900316995.1 uncultured Bacteroidales bacterium
TTTATTCGCATACTTTGTATGCTCATGAAGATAGGCGGCATCATAACAAAACCAAAACAAAAATGTTTTGAAAAAGTAGTCTGCGCATATATGTGAGCAAGCTCCCAATATGCACAATCTACTTTTTTTCAAAAAACTCTTCGTGTTTTTTGGTTTTGTGTATGATTTGCACTATCTTTGCCCCCAGATTTGAGGGGGACGTTAGTTCCCCTCTTTTATTTGAAGCAAAAAAACGGCAAATAAGCCATTTTGAATATATCTAAAGTAATGATTGATATAGAATTAGTGAAGAGAGCGGCAGAGGATGTGCTGGCAAAAACAGACGGCTATCTGGTTGACGTCACCATAAGCAAGGACAATGACATCAACGTGGAGATAGATTCAGACAGCGGCGTGGATATTGACACATGTGTGGCCATAAACAACGCCATAGACGCTGTGCTTGACCGTGATGTAGAAGACTACAGCCTTGAAGTGGGATCATCGGGTCTTACATCGCCGTTCAAAGTGCTTCGCCAGTACCAGAAGAACGTAGGCAATGAGGTTGAAGTGCTGGCCGGAAGTAAAAAATACGTAGGCACTCTGAAAAGTGCTGATGCGGATGAGTTCACCATAGAAGTGATGGTAAAGGAAAAAGGCGTTAAAAAGCCTGTTCCGCAGGAGCTCACATTTAAATACACCGATGTGAAATACACAAGATATAACTTAAAATTTAACTGATAAAACAAAAAAATGGCAAAAGAAGTTGCAATGTCTCCAAACCTTATCGAGACTTTTTCAGAATTCAAAAATTTGAAAAACATTGATCAGTCAACCCTGATTAGTGTTTTAGAGGAATCGTTCCGTAGTGTAATTGCTAAAATGTTTGGGACAGATGAGAATTTTACTGTCGTTATAAACCCTTCAAAAGGAGATTTGGAAATCTGGCGTGACCGTGAAGTGGTGGAAGACGGCACCGTTGAAAATGAACAGACTCAGGTAGGCCTCACAGATGCCAGAAAAATTGACGCAGAGTGTGAGATAGGCGAGGACGTTACAGATAAGGTTGAGTTTGTGTCATTTGGCCGTCGTGCCGTGCTTAACCTGCGCCAGACACTATCTTCCAAGATTCTTGACCTTCAGAAAGAGGCTGTGTATGAGAAATATAAAGACCTTGTGGGGGAGATTATCACAGCAGAGGTTTATCAGATATGGAAAAAAGAGATTCTGCTTCTTGATGCAGACCACAATGAAATACTCCTGCCTAAGACAGAGCAGATTCCAAGTGATTTCTTCCATAAAGGAGACTCTGTAAGAGCAGTTGTAATAAACGTAGATAACAAGAACAATACCGTAAAGATTATAGTTTCACGTACCTCAGAGATGTTCCTACAGCGCCTGTTTGAGCAGGAGGTTCCTGAAATTGCAGACGGACTAATCTCAATCAAGAAGATTGCCCGCATCCCAGGAGACCATGCCAAGGTTGCAGTTGAGTCTGATGATGAGCGCATTGATCCTGTAGGCTCTTGCGTAGGTGTGAAGGGTTCGCGTATCCACAGTATAGTTCGTGAGCTTAGAAATGAGAACATCGATGTAATCAACTACACATCAAACCTTTCACTCTTCATTTCAAGAGCACTCAGCCCGGCCAAGATAGTTTCAATAACCACAGACGATGTCAACAAACGTGCTGAGGTCTATATACGTCCAGAGGATGTCTCTTTTGCAATAGGCAAGGGCGGTACAAACATAAAACTTGCAAGCAAACTTACAGGATATAATATAGAGGTGTTCCGTCATGTAGAGGGCGGTGCTACGGAAGAGGAGGATATCTATCTTGATGAGTTCAGCGATGAGATAGAGCAGTGGGTGCTTGACATATTCAAGGAGAACGGATATGACACCGCACGTCGTGTACTTGCCGCCTCACGTGATGAGCTAATCCAGAAAACAGACCTTGAGGAGGAGACAATAGACAATGTCATCGCAGTCCTGAAGGCAGAGTTTGAAGAGTAAAATTAAATAAAGGGTGAATCGGTGAACTGGTTGACCGGTGAATCGATTAACCGATTAACCGATTGACCGATTAAACAAGTAAAATATGTCTGTAAAATTAAATAAAGTAATAAAAGAATTTAATATCAGTCTTTCAACTGCAGTTGAATATCTGCATAAGAACGGTTTCCCCGATGTCAAGGAGGATGTAAACGGCCGTATTCAGGATGATGAATATGAATTGCTGAAGAAAGCGTTTGGAGAGGATAAGAAAGAGAAAAAACTTTCAGACTTTTTCTCATTCCGCCGCAAAGACAAGGATAAAGATAAGGAGAAACAGGCTCAGACTGTTATTCAGCCAAAGCCAGAAGAGGCAGAGCCCGTAGTGCTTGATTCTGAAAGGATTCAGATTAAGCAAGTAGGGCATATAGACCTTGATGAAGTGGGTAAGAAAAAGGTTGAGGAACCTGTGGCGGTAGAAAAACCAGAAGAGCCGGAGGTTATTGAGCAGCCTGTTGTTGAAACAGAGACAGAGGAGCCAGAGGTGGAGAAGCCAGAAGTGGAGGCTCCACAAGAGGTTGAACCTCAGATAGTGGAGGAACCAGAGGCGGAAGAGCCTGAAGCCCCAGAAGAGCCAGTTGCTGAAACAGAAGAAGAGGATGAGGAAGAGCCTGAACCTCAGGAATCAGAAGAAGATTCCAATCATATTAAAATTCAGGCAGCCACCATTGCGGCTCCTAAAGTGCTTGGCAAGATAGATTTGGATAGCATTAACCAGCAGACACGTCCTAAGAAGAAGACATCAGAAGAGAAGAAAAAGGAGCGTGAAAGCAAATATCCTCCTAAAAAGCAGAAGGCAGCCGCTACCAGCGATGCACAGTCATCATCAGAGGAGAAACGTAAGCGTAACAGAATCAAGAAAGACAGGGTTGACCTCTCCAAGGGTTATGATGATGGGGATACAGGCAATAACCAGCACAAGGGTAAGAAAGACAAATACAGCTCATCTCGCGTTCAGCAGACAGACGAGGAGGTGCAGAAGCAGGTTAAAGAGACCCTTGCAATGCTTACCAGCAAACAGAGCAAAAAGTCAGCAAAATACCGTAAGGATAAACGTGAGGCGGCACATCAGCGTATGGAGGCTGAGGCAGAAGCGGAACGTCTTGAAAACCAGACAATCAAGATTACTGAGTTTGTAACGGTAAATGACCTTGCCACCATGATGCATGTGCCTGTCACTCAGGTAATAGGCACCTGTATGAACCTTGGCTTGTTTGTATCAATCAACCAGCGTCTTGATGCTGAGACCATAAACATAGTGGCAGATGAGTTTGGCTTCAAAACCCAGTACATCAGTGCAGAGGTTCAGGAGAGCATACATGAGCAGGAGGATAAACCAGAAGACCTTGTACCGCGTGCTCCTATTGTTACTGTCATGGGTCACGTTGACCACGGTAAGACATCTCTGCTTGACTACATACGTAAGGCTAACGTTATTGCAGGTGAGGCTGGCGGTATAACACAGCACATAGGAGCATATAACGTTAAGTTGGAGAACGGTCAGCATATAACATTCCTTGATACTCCAGGTCACGAGGCGTTCACCGCTATGCGTGCCCGTGGCGCCAAGGTTACAGATATAGCCATTATTATAGTGGCGGCTGATGATGACGTGATGCCACAGACCGTTGAGGCTATAAACCACGCATCGGCGGCAGGCGTACCTATTGTGTTTGCCATAAACAAGGTTGATAAACCAACCGCAAACCCAGACCACATAAAAGAGAGACTTGCCAATATGAACTACCTTGTAGAGGACTGGGGTGGCAAGTATCAGTCACAAGACATCTCAGCCAAGACAGGCAAGGGCGTTAATGAACTGCTTGAGAAAGTTCTTCTTGAAGCAGAAATGCTTGACCTTAAAGCAAATCCAAACAAACTTGCAGTGGGCTCCATCATCGAGTCTTCACTTGACAAGGGTAGAGGATATTTGGCCACAGTGCTTGTAGAGGGAGGTACACTCCATGTAGGCGATGTGGTGGTTGCAGGTACAAGTTTTGGTAGAATAAAGGCTATGTTCAATGAGCGTAACCAGCGTATAAAGGAGGTTCATCCAGGAGAGCCTGTTTCAATACTTGGCCTTAACGGCGCTCCTACAGCAGGAGACCGACTTAACGCTATGGAGAGCGAGCAGGAGGCACGTGAGGTTGCAAACAAACGTGAGCAGCTAAAACGCGAGCAAAGCCAGCGTACAAGCACACACGTAACACTTGCAGAGCTTGGCCGCCGTATAGCACTCGGAAACTTCCAAGAGCTTAATATAGTGGTTAAGGGTGACGTTGACGGCTCAGTAGAGGCATTGTCAGACTCATTCATCAAACTCTCCACACCAGAAATCCAGGTAAATGTAATCCATAAGGCAGTAGGTCAGATTTCAGAGTCTGATATCATGCTCGCCGCCGCATCAAACGCAATTGTTGTAGGCTTCCAGGTGCGTCCAAGCGTTGATGCACGTCGTCTGGCGGAGAAAGAGCAGGTTGACATACGTCTGTACTCAATAATCTATGATGCCATAGAGGAGGTTAAGGACGCAATGGAGGGTATGCTCTCACCAGAAATCAAGGAGGAGGTTACAGCCACACTTGAAATTATGCAAGTGTTCAAGATTTCCAAAGTGGGCTCTGTGGCAGGTTGCTTGGTTCGTGACGGTAAAGTTAAGCGTAGCAACAAGGTACGTCTCATACGTGACGGTATAGTTATTTACACAGGTGAGCTTGGCTCACTCAAGCGTATGAAAGATGACGTTAAGGAGGTGACAGCCGGATTTGAGTGCGGTCTTAACATCGCAGGTTACAACGATATTCAGGTTGGAGACCTCATAGAAACATACGAAGAGATAGAAGTAAAGAAGAAACTTTAAGGAGGGTTTCTAAAAAGTGGAACAGTATTGGCTTGATATATGTCTTATAATCCCCCTCGCATGGGGGCTTGTAAGAGGGCTATATAAGGGTTTGATGATGTCAGTAGGCTCACTTGTAGGGCTTATTCTGGGTGTGTATTTGGCAAACATATATGCACCGCAGCTCTCAGCAGTGCTTTTAAAGCAGTTTGTTCTGTCGCAGCAGGTGGCTCATGTTTTAGCCTACTTTCTGATATTTGGCGGAGTTACGCTAATATCATTCCTTATAGCCAAAATTTTAGATAAATTTTTCAAAGTGGTCATGCTCTCATGGCTTAACAGGCTTCTTGGAGCATTGTTCGGAGTTATTAAATATGCGCTTGCGCTGAGTGTGATACTCAATCTTATCGCACTGCTTGACAATAATAATCTGTCAATAATACCGCAGAATGCAAAAAACAACTCCATACTGTATGAGCCGGTGTTTAAAACGGTTCCTACACTCTTACCATACGTAAAATTCTATGTAGGCGGCGATGGACAAAACTAATCAATATGATAATCTGTCACAGTTCACATCAGGTGATTACAAATATGGTTTCACCACCGATGTGCCCACCGATGTGGTCAGGCGAGGACTGAACGAGGACATCATACGCCTCATCTCCGCTAAAAAGGAGGAGCCTGAGTGGCTCTTGGAGTTCCGTCTTAAAGCATACCGCCATTGGCTTACCATGAAAATGCCCCGATGGGCAAAGCTGCGCATACCGGAAATAGATTTTCAGGCAATATCCTATTATGCGGCACCTCAGAAAAAGGCCCCTCAGAGCCTTGATGAAGTTGACCCTGAGATATTAAAAACCTTTAATCGCTTAGGCATACCGCTTGAGGAGCAGAAACGCCTTTCAGGTATGGCGGTAGATGCCGTGATGGACAGCACCTCCGTTAAAACCACATACAAGGAGGAACTTGCCAAGTTAGGCATAATCTTCTGTCCCATAAGTGAGGCTGTTAAAGAATATCCTGATTTAGTGAAAAAATATTTAGGCTCAGTAGTGCCGTACTCAGATAACTTTTTTGCAGCACTAAACTGCGCCGTGTTTACTGACGGCTCGTTCGCCTATATACCCAAGGGAGTCCGTTGCCCAGTGGAACTGTCCACCTACTTCCGCATAAACGCCTCTAATACAGGACAGTTTGAACGAACATTAATCATCGCTGATGATGACGCCTACGTTTCATACCTTGAAGGATGTACAGCACCACAGCGTGATGAGAACCAGCTTCATGCAGCAATAGTGGAGATAGTGGCGCATGACCGTGCAGAAGTAAAATATTCAACCGTACAGAACTGGTACCCAGGCGATAAAGAAGGCAAGGGCGGTATCTATAACTTTGTAACAAAACGTGCGTTATGCGCAGGAGAGAGCTCCAAGGTTTCCTGGACACAGGTGGAGACAGGCTCAGCGCTAACGTGGAAGTACCCGTCATGCGTGCTTAAAGGAGATAACTCCGTAGGAGAGTTCTACTCAGTGGCAGTTACCAATAACTATCAGATGGCGGATACAGGCACCAAGATGATACACATTGGCCGCAATACACGTAGCCGCATAGTTTCCAAAGGAATATCAGCCGGACATAGTGAAAACTCATACCGTGGGCTTGTGCGTATGACATCAGGTGCAGAGAACGGCAGAAACTTCTCACAGTGTGACAGCCTTCTGCTCGGAGACAAGTGCGGAGCGCATACATTCCCTGTAGTAGATGTGCGTAACAATACAGCCATAGTAGAGCATGAGGCAAGCACCTCAAAGATAAATGAAGATCAATTGTTCTACTGCAATCAGCGAGGCATTTCAACAGAAGACGCCGTAGCTCTAATCATAAACGGATTTGCAAAAGAAGTATTCAACAAGCTCCCAATGGAGTTTGCCGTGGAGGC
>ONEZ01000039.1 GCA_900316995.1 uncultured Bacteroidales bacterium
CAATTTGGTTTTTGCTGACGATGTGACCCAAATAAGTGGAAACGCCTATATGGATGTACAAGGTATTTCAAGCGTATATATTCCAAGCTCGGTCAAGGAGATTGGCAGATATGCTTTTTTTAATACTATTGGAATATCCATAACTTGCCTATCTGGAAATCCTCCATATACGACAAAAGATATATGTTCAACAAAAGGTTATGAAAATATTATTCTACATGTTCCATGTTCAAGAATTGAGAATTATGAGAACAATGAGCATTGGGGTAAGTTTGTGCATATACAGTGCATTGATGCTGAGGTGGTGGATGATGAAGTTCCAACTGTTGTTGTGATCCCAGGAACGACTTCTGCTGAAATTGTTTGGCCTAATATACCAACGGCATCCACGTATAATGTGGAAATTACAATTAATGATGTAAGATATTGTACACTCGAGTTCAATCAGAGTGGGCAGTTGGTTTCAATTGATTTTGGGAATGCTGGTACAACACGTTCCGCTCAGGTTAGGGCCTCAAATGCATACACTAGTGGATACCGTTTTAATTTAACAGGCTTGTCGCAGGGTACCAAGTATGGTTATATAGTTGATGCAAATGACAACAATGGAAATGTGGTCGCACATTATTCCGGAGATTTTACAACTCTCGGTGTATTGGACTCAATAGATGAATATAGTATTAGCCGTGTAGTATCTATAATAGATAAATTCATATCTGTCTCAGGCATTGACGCCTCCGACATCCGTATCTACAACACCGCTGGCAAGCAGGTTTCTAATCCAGTGCCAACAGCAGGTGTGTATGTGGTAACTGTTGGTAGTGAGGCGGTAAAGGTTGTAGTGCCGTAAGTAGCGCAAAACTGCTATTAACAAGTCCTATGGGTTTTGCCCATAGGACTTGTTAATTTTCAATAGTGAGGGCTTCTGCAAAGCCGGTCATTACAAGAACCTCCATCACAGATGGAGAGACGTTCTTAATTATGAAGCCGCCTTTGTCTGCCATTAGCTCGTCTGCGTTAAGAAGGATACGCAGACCTGCTGATGAAATGTATGTCACATCTTGCATATCCAGAATAATCTGGTTGGCGTTTTCTGAACATTCCTCAATTTTTTGATCAAGCTCTGCGGAATTTGAATAGTCAATATTTCCTATCGGCAACAGGGTTGTTACGTCCCCCTCGTTTTTAATATTTATTTCCATAGTTCTATTGTAAGTATGTTTTGTTTGTTGTCAAATTTGTATGATGTGAAATCTGCCAGGTTTTTTACCATGTAAATGCCAAGTCCTCCTTTTTTACGCTGTTTTTTTATACCCTCGGTCACATTTGTACTATTAACTGCAAGCGGGTTAAACGGCATGCCGTTATCAGCAAAAACTATTTTGTAGTAATTGTCCCATATAGTAGTGGTTATGGTTAGTTTACGCTCTGTTTGTGTAGGCGGGAATGCGTACATGTCAAGATTCGCAAATGTCTCATCTGTACAAAGGCAGGCGTTATTAATTATTTTTTGAGACCATCCCTCACTTTGAGGCAGCTCCTTTATGAAATCAATGATGCTGTTGTAATTCTCCTTGCTCACGTCAAAGGTTTGTGTGGCTGTTTTGTATGACTTGCAGTTTGACTTGTAATCAAGCATAAGTATGGTCATGTCGTCAGCCTGCTCCGCACCTGCAGAAAACTTATTTACCTTGTCAAGTATAAAATCAATCAAGGCTTTGCCCTTATTGTTCACACCCTCTTCAAGCGCCAGTTTAAGCCTGTCATTTCCAAATAGTGTGCCGTCTGTACTCATGGCCTCTGTTATGCCGTCAGTGTAAAGGAACAGGCGGTCACCAGACTCTAATTTTATATGTTCTGACTTATATGAAAACCTGCCTTTTCTGCCCAATACAAAATTTGGCTTTGAGCAGACTTGCTCTACACTGCCGTTGGCACGTAGCACGTAAGCTGGTGTATGGCCTGCGTTCACATAGCTGACCATTCCAGTTGTAATGTCAAGGAAGCCCACAAATGCAGTTACAAACATCTTCTCAGGGTTCCTCTCACACAGGGTTTTGTTTGTGGTGTTACAAACATGGTCAACAGGTATGTCCCACGTGGAGTACGCTCTGAGAAAAGAATTTGTATTTACGGCAAACATGGATGCAGGAAGTCCCTTGCCTGAAACATCGGCGATGTTAAAGAATACATAACGCTCATCCTTGCGGTAGTAGTCATAGAAATCGCCTCCTACAGCTTTGGCCGAACTCATGCTGGCGTAGATTTCAAAATCTTCCGTGATGTATGCCTCAGGTTGCAACATACCGTGTTGAATGGATTGTGCCACGCTCAGCTCATTATTCATGCTAATGTTCTCACAATATTCACGTACGTAGTTTTCTATCTCCTTCTTGCCGCTCATGGCTTTCAGGACGCTGAAAACGGAGAATATGACATATAGTAAGAAGAACGGGAAACTAACCCATAGCGTATCTTCACTAAAGCTCTCTTCATACTCCGTGGCAAGGTGGTCAAAATCAATTAATAGATAGAGACACTTGGCCAGTGCGTATGAAAAAATTCCAAGAAGGGAGATGTTCAAAACCACCCTCCGGTTATAGTAGGCGCTGCTTATCATAAGAAGAGCCACGTACGCAACGTCAAACATCGCCTCGCTGAATATGGTCATGCCTATTGATGATAACAGGATAGGCGCCATTAGCACATATTTCACCCACCTTCCTGTAAAGTCCACGCTCTTGACCCAGATATGCACAGCTACAAACAAAAGAACGTAGGAGGCCAGCAATATCATGTTGATGATAGTGGCGTCTAAAGCTTTGAAGAAAAATAGATCAAGTAGAAACAGGATGGAGTAGAGCCCTACCCATAACCAGTTTGTATGGTCAAGAAAAACACTTGTGCTCTTCTCATGGGCTATGAACACACGCTTTAGTTCCTCTTCATATTTTATTGCGCTCATTTTTTGCCTTTTGTTTTGAAGAATCTGAGTGTTTTAAGTTTCTCAATAGCCGCTTCTATATAGCCATGGTCAATTATAGGCCATGAGAATCCAAGGCGGTAGAGAGCCTTTATTGTGTATGAGTTGTCGGCCTCAATCTCAATGCGTCTTTCACCGCTGTTGCTCATATAGGAGAGCAGGGCGGAAACCTCTATGTTATACTTCTCATCTGCCAGACAGCTCTGCAGCCTGCTGTCAAACTCGCTTTGGCGCACCACATCTATGTGCATGCCGTTATTATCCATTGCCTCAAGAATGTTGGCAAAATGAACATTGTGGCAGTTGTTCACATGGAACAGAGTGAACTGGCGTGGCGTGCCTGAGAGTAGAACTATAACCCTTGCTGTAAGGTCAATAGGGGAGAACTCAACTGTGGCGTCCATATCTTCCACAGAGAAGCAGCCAAGAGCGTTGTAAGCCTTTATGCGGCTCATAAAGCCGTTTGTGGTTGAGTTTATCTGGAACTCACCGTCGCCCCAGCGGCTCATAAGATTGCCGGCGCGCATTATCTTGGCTTTGAGCCCGTGCTCAGCAATAGAGTCAAGTATGGCCCTCTCTGCGTTAAACTTGGTGTGAACATACTTGTTCTCAAGAGACTGTCCGTAGAAAAGCATGTTCTCTTTCAGTTTGAACCACGCAGGTATTGAGCTGTTCACGCTCTCACCAGCCACACTAAGCGTGGACACGTGGATAAGCGTGGCGTCTATGTCAAGCGCAAGTTTGATAAGGTTCTTTACGCCTATGTAGTTTACTTTCTCAAGCAGGTCGCCCGCATCAAAGTGTTTCACACAGGCGGCGCAGTTTAAAATTGTCTGAATCTTGCAGCCTTCAAACTTAGGTGTGAGGTTGCTGTCTGTGATATCTCCGTCTATAACGGTTACGCTCTCTAAAGCCTCATTGCTTATAAGGCCGCCAAAGTAGTACATTGCCATAACCTTGAGCCTGCTCTCCGCACTCTCAGTCTGTCCGCCTCTTACAAGGCAGTATATTTTGCGCTCAGGCAGTGCTATCAGCTCACGTAGCACGTGCATTCCAAGGAATCCTGTAGCGCCCACAAGCAGGACATCGCCGATGTCAGAGTGACTAATCTCATTAAGATGCTCAGGTGTGTTACACTCAAGCTGAGGCTCCTTCTGCACAGCCACGCCGTCATTGTCAGTGGTGGTTTGAGTGGAACTGTTAGTTGCTCCAGACTGTTCTTCTCCGCTTTGGCTTGCTATAAACACGGCAAGTTTCTCTGGCGTAGGGTTGTCAAAAATGTTCTTATAGACCACTTGCAGATTCTCCTCCATACATTTGAGCAGCACCTTGGCCGCCGATATGGAGCTTCCGCCTATCTCAAAGAAGTTATCATCAGCATATACGTTGTCACATTTAAGCACCGATGAGAAGATACCACAAATCTTCTTCTCCAGATCTGTGCCTGCGGCGCGACCTGCTTTGCGGCCCTGCATCTGTGGCATAGGGAGTTTGCGCTTGTCCACCTTGCCGTTCACGTTAAGAGGAATGGAGTCCAGCTGGGTTGTTACGGCTGGCACCATATACGGCGGTTTCTGACGCCCTATGAATGCGTGCAGAGCATCTATGTCAACAGGCTTGTTTGAAACCACGTAAGCCGCCACAAACTTGCCTCCGGTAGGGGAGTCAAAGGCTTGAACCGTGGCGTCCTTAATGCCTGCAAAGCTGCGTATCACCTGCTCAATCTCTTTTAGCTCCACACGGAAGCCACGTATCTTAACCTGACCGTCACGTCTGCCCACAAAGTCAAGTCTGCCGTCTGGCAGAATCCTCACCACATCGCCGGTGCGATACATCACGGCGTAAGCAGGGTCTGTGCTGAAAGGATTCTTAACAAACACCTCCGATGTCTTGTCAGGGCGCTTGTAGTAGCCTCTGCCCACCTGAGGGCCTGTGATGCATAGCTCTCCGCATGCTCCTGGAGGCAACAGGTTCATATTCTTGTCAACAACGTAGATTATAGTGTTGGTCAAGGCCTTGCCTATAGGCTGTAGCTTGTCATCGTCCGTTACAAGGTCACAAGTTACATACACTGTGGTCTCAGTAGGTCCGTATATGTTGATGAGTTTGAACCCTGACGGAGGCATGAGCGGAGTGAGCTTCTCGCCTCCTAAGAAGAAGTGCTTGAGGCTCTTGCATGTGGTGCTTTCAGCAAACATACGGCCCACCTGCGTGGTCATGAAGCAGATGGTTATGCTGTTTGCGTTGAAGAAGCTGTCCATCTTCTCAAGGTCAAGACGTATGTCAGTAGGTATTATGTAGAGTGTTGCACCTGCCATCATGGTGGTGAACAAATCCATCATGCCGGCGTCAAAGCCAAAGCTTGCGTAATTTGCCACATGGCTCTCGTTTGTCAGCTCCATTATATTCTTATGGGTGTTGTAGAAGCAGACAATGTTCTTATGCTCTAAGATGCAGCCTTTAGGTGTGCCTGTTGTCCCCGATGTGTAGATAATCACAAAGGCGAATCCGTCGGCCTCTGGCAGATTTCCTATCTCGTCTATGTAAAGAACATCGCCGGTGTAGTCTGTTAGCATAGGACGCAGCTCCCTCTCTGCAATAAGAAGACGTGCACCGCTGTCTGCCACCATAAAGTTGAGTCTCTCCTGCGGATATGTAGGGTCCAAAGGTTGGTATGCGGCTCCTGCTTTCACCACGCCTAAAGCTGTTATTGGCATATACTCGGTACGTCCTATAAGGATTGATACAAAATCATTCTTGCCAATGCCTTTTGCGCTTACATAACTTGCTATGCGGTTTGTGAGGTCTTCAACTTCAGCGTAGGTGTAGCTCTTGTCATTATAAACCACGGCTGTTCTCTCTGCGTTCTCTTTTGCGCTGCGTCTGCAGATGTCAACCACTGTTTCTGCATGGTTGTAAGGCTCTGTGTTTTTCTTTATGTTCTCCCAGAAATTCTCCGCCTTTGCGCTGAGAAGGTTTACATCGCCCAATGTGGGCTTTGTCATAAACTCTTCAACAGTTTTACTGTAGCTGAATATCAGGTGCTCTATAAGTTCAGCGCTGAAAAGGTCACTGCGGTACTGGCACTGGTAGAGTACGTTGTCTCCGTCAATGAACACCTGTAGCAGAATGTTTTCCATCGCCGTGGTGGGGGCTACTGGTATTATCTCCGTAGGCTCTCCGCACAGGCTCTCAAACTTGAAATTCTCTCCCTGGTATGCGAACAGCAGGTTAGAGTCATTGCCGTAGTCATGGCAAATCTCTGCAAATGAGAAGATGTCATTTGCCATGCTTTCTGTAAGCTGGTTGGCTATGTTTTGAACATAATCTTTAACTGACGTGCCGTCTGAAATGGAGCAGACCACAGGCAGTGTCTTTACAAACATAGATATGGAACGCTCAAAACGGCTGTCGCTACGCCCGTTGTAGATGGTTGCAAAAACGGAGTAGTCAAGGGCGTTATAGCGTGCCATGGTGAATCCAAACGCTCCTGTAAAGAATCCGTTCAGGCTAAGACTGTTTGTTTTGCACAGCTCTTTTATTTTGAGTGCATTCCCACTAGTGAACTCATAAAAACCGGTGGTTTGCTCACTGCTGCTCTTCAAGTCACTTATAGGCAGGCACTTCTCTTCAAATCCGCTAAGCAGTTTTTCATAGTAAGCCTTGGCTTTTGGAAGGTCGTCGCCCTTGCGAGCCTCCATCTCAGTAAGAGATTTCTCAAAGCCTGAGAATTTCTCTTTCTCAATTTCACCGCCAAGGTAGGCGTTTGTTATGTCTTCAAACAGGATGTCAAACGATGCGCCGTCACTAACAATATGATGAATATCTATGAACAGGAAGAGCCCTTCGTCTGCCTTGATTATGCTTGCACGGAACAGTTGACCGCCTATAAGTGGGAATGGCTTCAGAAGCCCGGCCTTAATGTCCTCAATGCTGGCGGTATCAACCATCTGTATGGCTGTCTGCGTAGCCATGGTGTCTGAATCAAGGCGGCGCAGGCGGACATCGCCGCTGTCATTAAGGAAGATGCGTGTCTTTAGGTGCGGGTGTGCCTCTATTGTCTGCTCAACGGCCTTGCGCAGCCTCTCCGCATCAATGCCGCTGCCAAGTTTAAGCAGTATAGGGTTGTTGTATGCAGTGCCGTTAGGGTTAGCCATACACTCAGAGAAGATGCCCTCTTGGGTTTTTGTGAGAGGGTAGTCCGCCAGTATTTCAAACTCTTTGTCCGGCTCTGAGTTCTGTATGAACTTCTCCAATCCCTCAATGTTCTCACACTCCTTAAGGTCACGTATTTGTACGGTTATGTTGAACTCTTTGGCAATGTCAGCGGTAAGTTGTATTGAACCTATGGATGTAAGGCCAGCCTCAAACAGGTTAGTGTCTATGCCAAAACTTGTGTGGCCTACAGCATCAGCCGCAATCTTGTAGAGGCGTTTCTGCATCTCCGTTTCAGGCTGCTTGCTGCCGTCACTCTTTATCTCAGGTTTTGGCAGTTCACGTTTTGCCACCTTGCCGTTCACATTGTAAGGTATCTTCTCAATCTGCATTGTGACTGCAGGTATCATATATGGCGGCTTCTCCGCCCCGATGAAGGCGTTAAGCTCATGTATGTCAATGGTAGTGTCAGCCACAATGTATGCAGCCAGGAATTTTCCGCCTCCAGGGTTGTCAAACGCCTGTACTGTGGCGTTCTTAATGCCCTTGAATTTACGGATTACCTGCTCAACCTCTGTAAGCTCAATGCGGAATCCGCGGATCTTCACCTGCCCGTCATTTCTGCCCACAAAGTCAATGTTGCCGTCTGGCAGATAGCGTACCACATCGCCAGTTCGATACATGCGCTCATAACCCTTCTCCTGTGTGAACGGGTTCTTTACAAACACTTCTGCGGTTTTCTCAGGGCGGTTATAGTAACCTCTGCCCACCTGATGCCCGGCTATGCAAAGCTCACCGCAGGCCCCTACAGGCAGCATGCGCATATATTTGTCAATGACGTAGAGCTTGATGTTAAGGCTTGCCTTGCCTATAGGTTGCAGAGTGCTGTCATCCTTCACGTGAAAACTTGTAATGTATGCAAGTGTCTCAGAAGGACCGTAGCCGTTAATTACATCTATGTTTGCTGGCGGTATGAACGGTGTAAGTTTCTCTCCGCCTAACATCAGATGCTTTAAGGTCTTGCAGGTTGTGTGCTCAGCAAACATACGGCCCACCTGCGTGGTCATGAACCCTGCTGTTATTCCATTCTTGCAGTAGAACTCATCTGTCTTGCCAAGGTCAAGCCTTATTTCATCTGGTATGACATGGAATGTGGCACCAGCCATTAGGGTGGTGAACACGTCCATTACGCCCGCATCAAAACCAAAACTTGCGTATGTGGCTATATGGCTATTTTCAGAAAGCTCAAAAGATTTCTGGTGCTGGTAGAAGAAACTATGTACATTGTGGTTCTCCAAAACGCAACCTTTAGGTGTGCCTGTTGTCCCCGATGTGTAGATGATCACCACTGCACTCTCTGGTGTGGCTGCAGACTTAAACCCTTCAGCTTTTGGCAGAGTGTATATTTGGTCTGTATATATAATTTCTCCGTTATAGTCGCTGAGAATGGGCTGTAATTCTCTTTCTGTGATGAGTAGTCGCGCGCCGCTGTCCTGGCACATAAAGTTCAATCTTTCTGCAGGATAGGTGGGGTCAAGAGGTTGGTATGCAGCTCCCGCCTTTACCACGCCCCAGGCTGTGACTGCCATCATCTCATT
>ONEZ01000011.1 GCA_900316995.1 uncultured Bacteroidales bacterium
CTATCAGTCTCGGCTTTGGTCGGGACTGATTTGTCTTAGTAGGTCTTATTAAGGCTTAGTAGGCACTAGTCGGGGCTAGTAGGACTTAGTAGGAACTAATTGTCCGGATGCAGTGCTTTCCATGTGCGTGGGAGTAATTCGGCTACGTCCCTGCCGTCACGTTGGTAATAAGGCAGCTTGCAGAGCACATCCACCATCCAGACTCTCGGGTCAACCCCTGCAGCCTTGCAGGTGCCTATCAGCGAGTACACAATGGCGGCTCTGTAGGCTGACGCGTCATTGCCGCAGAAAAGGTAGTTCTTCCTGCCTAGCGCAAGCGGACGGATTGCATTTTCGATGAGGTTGTTATCTATGTTGATGCGCCCGTCGTTCACGTAGTTGGAGAGGCTTGGCAGATGGCCGTATGTGTATTTTATAGCCTTGCCCATCCTGCTCGTTGGCAGGACCTTGTCATAGCTGTCTATCAGCCACTTTTCAAACTCAAGTATTATGGGGTACGATATCTCCTTGCGTCTTTTCTGACGTTCATCAGCTGTCAGACCCTCGTTGTCAGCGTCTGTTTCCACCTTGTACAGTTGGGCTATGGCACCTACGGCAGCGCTCGCCATGGCGTTATCCTCGTCAAGTGCCTCCACAAACTTCCTTCTGGCGTGAGCCCAGCAGCAGCACATGGTCATGCCCTTCACGTTCTCATATCGTTCGTACACGGCGTAGCCGTCAGACTGCGCTATGCCGGTATACCCGCCAAGCAGAACCTTTGCCACGTCGGCGTCACGCCTGCCGCGGTCATAATAGAACATGACGTCGCCCGATATGCCGTCTCTGACACACCATTCATAGCCCTTTCTAGTCTTGTGCTTCTCATCATCTAGCACCGGTATCACGCTTTCGTCTATCTGGATATATTCGCTCTGCAGGATTTGCCGTCGGAGTGTGTCATACAGTATCTTAAGTTTCTCCACCGCCGCCTCGTACCAGCCGCCCATCGTGGATGCGCTGATGCTTACGCCGTGCTCCTTGTACTGCTGTATCTGTCTGTAGAACGGCAGGTGGTACATAAACTTGCCTATTATGATGTCCGCCAGAACCGAGGCACCCGCCATTGACTTGCTTACCGGCATCAGAGGCATTGGCGCTATCATTATCTTTCTCTCTTCCGGCTGTTTGTCTTCAAGCTCTGATTTGAGGATGACCTTGTGGCGGATGGTCTTTGCCACGCACAGCTTCGCAGGTGTCAGCTCAAGTCTGGATGACTCCTCTGTCCCTATCTCCACGTAGCCTGATTTAAGTGCGCCGTTCTCGTCTGTAGTCCCTTCAGGGTATATGTGGTGCTCTGTGACTGGAAGTCCCTCAAGGTTGAGGTCTCTGCGGGCAGGCCTCTCCTTGACCGTGATGGTCCTGGTTATGGTCCTCTCCTCCTTCTCTGTCTCCTGTTCCACGGACTTACGCTCCATTTCGGACATCTCCTCCTTTGTGAACAGGTTGAGCTGGTGTGGATCCACAGGAAGATGCTTCTCGCTCATCTGCCCGTAGACTCTCTTGCGAAGCCACGCAAGGGCGTCCATAAGGCTTGCAACTTTGGCTGAGAGACGCTTGTTCTCTTCCTCAAGCTTGCGCATCTTTGCTTCTTCCTGTTCTGTCATACCTTTCTGATTTGGTAGTGCAAAGATACTAAAAATCAGCTATTTAAACAAGCGTATTTGCAACTTTTTCATGATTTTTAAGCGTTTTTTCTTAGGCTTTTAAGCGTCTCAAGACGCTGTCTTCTGCTGCTCGGATTCTCTATTATTCCTTCAACTATAAGAACCAGGTCACGCCATTCAACACAGGTGGAGCTTCCGTTCGAGACCTTGGTCGGCCGGTTGAAGGTACCTGCATCCAGCACCTTTGAGTACAGCACCAGACCTCCCGATTCCCAGTGCAGCAGTTTCAGGCGGTTGCGTGACTTGTTCATGAAGATGTACACGTCACCGCTGTACGGGTCATGGCCCATTGCGTTCTTCACAAGCCCGCTCAGGGTGTTGAAGCTCTTGCGCATGTCAGCTGGCTGGTTGTACAGCATATAGCGCATGCTGTCATTAAGGCTGAACATTGGCGGCTGTCTTTATGATTGTCTGAAGATGGATGGCGTCAATCTCTCCCTGAACCCGGGTTTGTGGATTGCATTGCTGAGCTCCCGCTCCTGGCGCCTCTTGTTGACTCAAGGCGGGCTGCAGGCACGTAAGTTCCGCCGTCTGTTATCTGGACAAACTCAGCCTTGCCCGCCTGCGGCTCTGAGGCGTAGCGTGACTTATACTCGTAGAACTTCCATGTTGGTACGCCCAGCTCCTTAAGGCGCTTGCTGTAGGATACTTTGTGCATCTGGCAGTATGTCACGATGCTTGTAACTTCTTCCTTTGTCATCATAACCTTTGTAGTGTTTTGTTATGACGCAAAGTTCTGCCTTTATCTTCAGCCTTGCAATACGTGGTTCACCGTATGCTTACTTTAGACCTTGCGGATATAATCCACTATCCACTCTCCTACCTCCTTAGTGCCGTAGTGTGCGCCGCCTTCAACCTGAATTTCAGGAGTGCGGACGTTTGCCTCAAGCGATGCGTCCACGGCATCACGTATCAGCCTACCCTCTTTCTCAAGTCCAAAATGCTCAAGCAGCATGGCGGCTGATAGTATTTGAGCCAGCGGATTGGCGATATTTTTACCTGCCGCCTGAGGCCATGAACCGTGTACTGGCTCAAACAGCGGTGTGTGCTCTCCAAGCGATGATGAAGGCTGCAGACCCATGGAACCTGTTATGCAGGAGGTCTCATCTGTGAGTATATCTCCAAAGGTGTTCTCTGTTACTATTACATCAAAGAAACGTGGCTCTGTGAGAACACGCATGGAGGCATTGTCTATGAACATATAGTCTGTGGTTACATCGGGGTACTGAGACTCCATTTCTTTGGCTATCTGGCGCCATAGGCGTGACGATGCCAGAACGTTTGCCTTATCAACCACTGTAAGATGCTTACGGCGCTTCTGTGCCATCTCAAAGGCCACCTTGAGTATGCGCTCAATCTCAGGACGGGTGTAGATATTGGTATCAAACGCCATATCATTGTCTTGATGCTTCTCTCCAAAATACATACCGCCTGTAAGCTCACGTATCACCACAAAATCTGCTCCACGCAGCAAATCCTCCTTGAGCGGAGATTTGTGCAGGAGGCAGTCAAAAGTGGCCACGGGGCGCACGTTAGCGTAAAGACCTAACTTCTTGCGCATGGCAAGCAGACCAGTCTCAGGACGTATCCTGGCTGTTGGGTCATTGTCAAAACGAAGATCTCCTACAGCGGCAAATAGAACAGCGTCAGCCTCCATGCACACTTGGTGTGTGCTGTCTGGATAAGGGTCGCCCACTGCATCTATGGCGTGTGCTCCGCATATCGCCTCTTTATACTCAAACTTATGGTTAAATTTCTCAGCAATGGCGTCCAATACTGCTACGCCCTGTTTCATTATCTCCGGTCCTATTCCGTCACCGGCAAGAATTGCAATTTTTAGGTTCATAATTTTATATTAAATTTAAACACTCCTTAACTCCTTAACTCCTAAACTCCTTAACTCCTTAACTCCTTAACTCCTTAACTCCTTAACTCTCAATTATATTTAGCATCTTAAACGTCGCCTTTATAGCCGCCTCTGTCTGGTCTGCGTCCAGTCCGCGAGTGCGGAGGGGCTTGCCGTTGTTGTCCCATGTGATAATAGTCTGCACCAATGCGTCAGACCGTCCACCTGGCGGTATAGACACCTGATAGTTGCTCAGCACAGGGAACGTGCGGTTCAGGTACTTCTTGTATATGTAGCGCAGAGCGTTCACAAATGCGTCATACTGACCGTCACCAGTGGCGCTCGCCTCATACTGCTGCCCGTTTATCTCCATGCGCAGGTTTGCGCCCGGTTTCAGACCGTATGCTGTTGACACCATGTAGCTTATAAGTTTCACCTTCTCATTTGTATCATCATGCTTGAGAACGTCACTCACAATGTACGGCAGGTCCTCCTGAGTCACCACCTCCTTCTTATCGCCAAGCTCAGTTATACGTTCAGTAACACGGCGCGTCTGCTCAGGGGTAAGGTCAAGCCCTAACTCCTCAAGATTCTTGGCTATGTTAGCCTTGCCGCTGTTCTTGCCAAGCGCATACTCACGCTTGCGGCCGAAACGCTCAGGCATAAGCTCATTGTAGTAGAGGCGGTCCTTGGTATCGCCGTCGGCATGTACACCCGCCACTTGAGTGAACACATGCTCTCCCACTATAGGCTGGTTTGGAGCCACGGCTATACCGCTGTAGCCCTCCACCATGCGGCTTATGCCGTTCAGTTCATTCTCTACTATGCCTGTGCGTGCGTGAACATGGTCTTTCAGTATGGCCTGCACACTTGCCAGCGGAGCGTTACCGCAGCGTTCACCCAGTCCGTTCACAGTTACATGAACGCCTTGGGCGCCGCTCAGCACAGCGGCAAGAGTGTTTGATACGGCAAGGTCATAATCATTGTGTGCATGGAAGTCAAAACGTAGGGCTGAGTAGCGACGGCGCATCTTGCGCATATACTCTATAACCTGCAACGGGTTCATAACTCCAAGCGTATCAGGCAGCATAAAGCGGCGTATGCCAGACTCTGCAAGAGAGTCCATAAGCTGGAATACGTACTTAGGCGAGTCTTTCATGCCGTTTGACCAGTCCTCAAGGTAGAGGTTCACCTCCAGCCCCTTCTCCTGAGCGTATTTCACCTCTGAAAGTATATCTGATATATGCTCCTCTGGTGTCTTATGCAACTGGTTTGTACAGTGTCTCAGAGAGCCCTTGGCCAGCAGGTTCATAACCTTACCGCCACACTCCACTATCCAGTTTGTGGATTTTCCGCCATCTACAAACCCAAGCACCTCCACACGCCCAAGAGCGTTAATCTGCGCAGCAGAGCGGCATATTAGCTTCACAGCCTCCTTTTCTCCCTCACTCACGCGCGCCGACGCCACCTCTACGCGGTCAACGTTAACATCGCCGAGCAGTTTACGTGCCATTACTAATTTCTCATGCGGCAGAAATGAGACTCCGTTAGTCTGCTCCCCGTCACGCAGGGTGGAGTCCATTATCTCTATGTACGGTTGCGCACCCTTATGGGCCATTATCTGTTCTGCTGTTCCCATTGTTCTATCTTGTCTTTGTTCTCTAAAAGAAAGTCTATGTCATCCAGACCGTTTATAAGGCAGTGTTTTTTATAGCCGTTAATCTCAAAAAACTCACTGCGCCCCGTGGAGTTGTTAGTTACAGTCTGGTTAGGCAAATCCACGGTAACCTCCGTTTTAGGATTTGCGGCGATGCTGTCAAATAGCTCAGCAAGGAACTCCTCGCTCACCACCACAGGCAGCACAAAGTTATTAAGCTCATTATTCTTGTGAATATCAGCAAAGAAAGAGCTTATAACCACACGGAATCCGTAGCCTGCAATAGCCCAAGCGGCGTGTTCACGAGATGAGCCGGAGCCAAAGTTCTTGCCAGCCACTAAGATACAGCCGCCGTAGCGTGGGTCATTAAGCACAAAATCTTTTACAGGATTTCCATCCTTGTCATAACGCCAGTCACGGAACAGGTTTTCACCAAATCCTTTCTTATCAGTGGCCTTAAGGAAACGTGCCGGTATTATCTGGTCAGTGTCCACATTCTCAAGCGGAAGTGGCACGCACGTTGATTTTATTATATTAAATTTCTGCCTCATACTCTTTACATTAAAGTTCTTGGATCTGTTATTACTCCCGTTACCGCCGATGCAGCCGCTGTGAGCGGGCTTGCAAGTATTGTGCGTGCGCCAGGCCCCTGACGCCCCTCAAAGTTACGGTTACTTGTTGACACTGCATACTTTCCGGCAGGTATTTTATCATCATTCATGGCAAGACACGCTGAGCACCCAGGCTGGCGTATCTCAAACCCGGCCTCAGCAAGAATCTTGTCAATTCCCTCTTCACGTATCTGCTTATCCACAGCCCATGAGCCGGGCACAAGCCAAGCCGTTACACCATCAGCCTTGCGCCTACCCTTCACTATGCTTGCAAAGGCACGGAAATCTTCAATGCGCCCGTTAGTGCATGCGCCAAGGAAAACATAATCTATCTTTTTGCCTGTCAGCCTTTCGCCAGCCTTAAAGCCCATGTAATCAAGCGCTTTATGGAATCCGGCATCGCCCGTAGCGGGGAGAGATTCCGTTATGCCAATCCCCATACCAGGATTAGTACCGTAGGTTATACGAGGCTCAATATCAGCCGCATTGAATGTCAGTTCACGGTCAAAAACAGCATCGTCGCCACTCTTGAGAGTGCGCCAATATGCCACTGCCCTATCCCAGTCAGCTCCTTTTGGAGCGAACTCTCTGCCTTTAAGATATGCAAAAGTTTTTTCATCAGGCGCTATAAAGCCTCCACGCGCCCCCATCTCTATGGAGAGGTTGCAAAGCGTTAGCCTGCCCTCCATGCTCATGTCACGCACCACAGAGCCGCCGTACTCCACAAAGTAACCAGTGGCTCCTGATGTGGATATCTGAGACATTAGGTAGAGAGCCACATCTTTGGCGGTCACACCCTTGCTTAGAGAGCCTTCAATATTAATACGCATTGATTTTGGCTTGGCCTGCAATATGCACTGCGACGCCATAACCATCTCCACCTCTGATGTTCCAATGCCAAACGCCACTGCACCCACTGCTCCGTGAGTTGAGGTGTGGGAGTCTCCGCAAACAATAGTCATGCCAGGCAGTGAAAGCCCCTTCTCAGGTCCCACCACGTGAATTATACCATTGTCTTTGCTCATCATACCGTAGTGGGTCAGTCCAAACTCCTTTGCGTTACGTTCCAGCGCCTCCACCTGACGTGCCGATACAGGGTCTGCAATAGGCTTGTCCTGATCATGCGTAGGCGTATTATGATCTGGCATACAGAAAATCTTTTCAGGGCGCAGACACTTTATGCCACGGCTGCGCAATCCGTCAAATGCTTGCGGAGATGTCACCTCATGGCAATACAGACGGTCAATATATAGCTGCTGCGGACCGCCGTCTATTGTCTGTACCACATGCGCATCCCATATTTTATCAAACAGAGTATTCATATTCTATTTCTTTTTAAACTTGTTAATACAATCAATATACGCCTCCACCGATGCGGTCACGATATCCGTATTTGCGCCAAATCCATAGTAGATGGAACCGTCGTACTCAACCTGCATGTGAACCTTGCCCACGTCATCAGACCCCTTGGATATAGCCTGAATGGTAAACTCCTTGAGTGTCATCTTCTTGGTTATTATTTTTTTGAGAGCTTTGATAGCAGCGTCAACGGGACCGTTCCCGCTTGCGGCGGCTTCAAACTTCTGGTCTGAAATATCAAGACCTATAGAGGCTACGCTTACTACTCCCTTACCTGTTGTAACCTGAAGGAAATCAAGTTTTACAGCGTGCGAAGCAGCAGTGTCGGCACCGGCAATCATCAGTACGTCAGCGTCTGTCACCTCCTTCTTTTGGTCTGCAAGTTGCAAGAACTTCTTATATATTGAGTCAAGTTTCTCTTCATCCACATCCACGCCGTTAGCGTTAAGTCTGTATTTCAATGCAGCCCTGCCACTGCGTGCCGTAAGCACAATGGAACTATCATCAATACCAACATCCTTTGGGTTTATAATCTCATAGGTCTGTACATTTTTAAGCACTCCGTCCTGATGTATGCCAGATGAATGTGCAAAGGCGTTACGCCCCACAATGGCCTTGTTTGGCTGCACAGGCATATTCATAAGCGAGCTCACCATACGGCTCACAGGGTATATTTTTGTAGTGTTTATGTTTGTATCTATGCCTAAGCCCTTGTGGCATTTGAGTATCATGGCTATCTCCTCAAGCGATGTGTTGCCTGCCCTCTCTCCTATACCGTTTATAGTAACCTCCACCTGACGTGCGCCAGCCATCACTCCGTTAAAAGTATTTGCTGTGGCCATGCCAAGGTCATTATGGCAGTGGGTTGAGATTATTGCCTTATCTATGTTTGAAACATTCTCTTTAAGGTACTTTATCTTTTCAAAGTACTCCTGCGGCAGGCAGTAGCCAGTGGTGTCAGGTATATTCACAACAGTGGCGCCAGCCGTTATCACAGCCTCAACCACACGTGCCAGATACTCATTGTCTGTGCGTCCGGCATCTTCACAGTAGAACTCCACGTCCTCCACAAACTTTTTGGCATACTTCACCGCCTCCACTCCACGCTCTATTATCTCATCGCGGGTGGAATTGAACTTATATTTAATGTGGTAGTCTGAGGTACCTATTCCCGTATGAATACGCTTATGCTTGGCATATTGCAAAGCGTCAACAGCCACATCAATATCCTTTTTTACCGCACGTGTAAGCGCACAAACCACAGGCCATGTAACAGCTTTTGAAATCTCAATAACAGAATTGAAATCTCCCGGACTTGAAACAGGGAAGCCCGCCTCAATAACATCTACACCAAGCTGCTCCAGCGCCTTGGCCACCTGAATTTTCTCCACAGTGTTCAGTTGGCATCCTGGCACCTGCTCTCCGTCACGCAGCGTGGTGTCAAAAATAAATAATCTGTCAGTCATAGTTTTTATAATTAAAAAAGCCTTTTCACTCTGGAAGTGAAAAGGCTTTGAATTTCTTTATCAGGAACCGCTTTCTAATTGCACGCCTTACCACTTCCAACCACGCTACGTAGTAGAATAATAATAAAGCCGTTAATTAGAATTGAGTTTAACATATATCGCTGTTTGCGGTGCAAATTTACAACAATTATTTTGATATTTATAAATTTTCAGCCTGAAATTTATTCAGTTTTTCCTTTTCTTGAAACATCTATGGTTAGAGACAGGTTCTGGGTGGATACAGTGACCACGGCGTTATCATCCACCGATGCTGTATTTGCAGCAACCTTAATTGTAAACGAGCCGTCTTTTGAGCCGCCAGACACTGACGGAACCGCCCACTGCTTGTCAGACTTTACAGACCAGTCTGTGTTTGACAACACCTTAATATCAAAATCACCACCTGTGGACGGGCTGTAAACCTTTGCGGGGCTTATATTCAGTTTTTCAATAACCTGCGGTTCCGCCTCTGGCTTAGAACAAGCAGAAAGCAGCATTGCTACTGCAGCTGCTATAAATAATAGTTTGTGTTTCATATTCAATGATTTTGTGTCAAACATCTTCAATAGGCAAAATTATAAAATTATATTCAATTCATACAATAAAATTGTAATATCTGTGTATATTTTTAATTTTTTTGTTGTACTTTTGCGGTCACAAACCAATTTTTAAGAGAGAATGGACGATTATCATCCGGATTGTTTTACTGTTTAATTGGATGAGGGGCTTACAGGTCTCCATCCGCCCAAATTTTGGAGGCTAAGCCTATGAGATCATTTCTTATCAACGGCAACGGATTGGTTGCCACTCCTAAATGGGAACCCGGCTGCTGGGTAAACATTACCAAACCTACACAAGAAGACAAAGAGTACGCCATTGACACACTTGGTGTGCCTGTCGCTTTCTATGAAGATATTGAAGACGTTGACGAGCGTCCTCGTGTTGAAGTGGAAGACGGCTGGTGTTTTATTCTTATGCGTATTCCGTGCAAGGCGGAGGAGTATGACACAACCGGTCCTTTTACCACTGTGCCGCTTGGTATTATCTATAAAGATGACGTGTTTGTATCAGTCTGTTTCCACAAGAATGACCTTATACCAGACTTCATACAATACACTAAGCGCAAGAACATTAAGCGTACTGACAATATAAACTTTGTATTCCGTCTGCTTCTCTCTGCCAGCATCTGGTTTCTGAAATATTTGAAACAGATTAACAACCGCACCCGTATTGCAGAGAAAGAGCTTGAGAATTCAATCCGTAATGAGGATTTGCAGACACTTCTCAAACTTGAAAAGAGTTTGGTGTATTTCACCACATCGCTCCGTGGCAATGACATTCTCTGCCACCGCCTCAAGAATCTGCGTTCATCTAAAGAACAGTATGACCCGGAACTGGTTGAGGATGTTGAAATTGAGTCAAAACAGGCGCTTGAGACCACTAATATATACAGCGACATTCTTTCAGGCCTTATGGATGCCTACGCCTCTGTAATTTCAAACAACCTTAACGTGGTGATGAAACGCCTTACCACCATATCAATAGTGCTCATGATGCCTACATTGATAGCGAGTTTCTTTGGTATGAACTTAGAGATTGGCACCACCATATTTAACCCTATGTTCTATATAGTAACGGTGCTCACCATTCTGCTGACCGGGCTTACCACCATATATTTTATTCGCAAAAACTGGTTCTAATATTAAAGGGCGGCTCAATAGAGTCGCCCTTTGATTTTGTACGTTGATTGTGAGATCCTTATTCGGGACGAGCCCCGAATAATAACGTGTGTTACACGCCCAGTGATTTCTTAACCGCTTCAATCTTGGCATCGGCGGCAGCGTTCACAGCATCATACTCACTGCGGTTCTTCAGCGGCAGACGCACCTCCACGTAGAACTTAATCTTAGGTTCTGTGCCTGACGGACGCACTGAAATCTTGGTACCGTCCTGTGTGAAGTACTGGAGCACATTGGATGTCTCCGGCATCTCCATTTGCGTTGATGTACCGGAAACCAAATCAATACAGCGAAGTGAAGCGTAATCCTTTATAATCAACACCTTGGAGCCGGCAATCTCTTCAGGAGGACATGAACGTAATTGTGTCATCATTTTCTTAATCTCCTCCGCACCTGCCTTGCCTTTCTTCACCACAGAGATCCCTTTCTCTTTGGAGAAGCCGAATTCAAGGTAGATATCCTGCATAAGTTCATATATTGTCTTGCCGTTATCTTTTGCCCATGCGCAAATCTCAGCCATCATCACACAAGCTGAAACTGCATCCTTGTCACGTACAAAATCCTGAACAAGGAATCCGTAGCTTTCTTCTCCACCGCCTAAGTAGCGTTTCTTACCCTCTTGCTCACGCATTACATTTGCAATCCACTTAAAGCCTGTATAAACATCATAATAAGGAACCTTATAGGCCTTTGCCATGGCGGCTATCTGCTCTGTGGTTACAATGGTCTTCACTATATATTCATTTCCCTTAAGTCTGCCAAGTTCCTTGTTACGGCGGATAAGATAGTAAACAAACATCTGGGCAGTCTGGTTGCCATTCATAAGAATCCACTCACCCTTGTCATTTTTAACTGCTATGCCCATGCGGTCTGCATCAGGGTCTGACGCCATAACAATGTCAGCGTCAATCTCTTTTGCACGCTCAACAGCAAGTTTCAGAGCTGCAGGCTCCTCTGGGTTTGGAGAAACCACAGTAGGAAAGTCACCGCTTATAATATTCTGCGAATCAACCCCATACACATTCTCAAAACCAAACATCTTGAGAGCGCGAGGTATAAGAGTGATACCTGTTCCGTGGATAGGGGTATATACAATCTTGAGGTTCTTCTGGCGTGCCACCACATCAGGAGAGAGGCTCAAAGCCTTTATTTTGTCCAGATATATGCGGTCAACATTCTCACCTATTATCTCAATGAGTGAAGAGTCGCCTTTGAACTTAATGTCTTTAATGTCTTTAATCTTGTTTACCTCTGAAATTATGCCGGTGTCATGAGGTGGTATCACCTGTGCGCCGTCCTCCCAGTATGCCTTGTAGCCATTGTACTCTTTAGGATTGTGGCTTGCAGTTACAACCACACCGCTCTGGCATCCAAGTTCGCGAATGGCGAATGAAATTTCAGGGGTTGGTCTCAGGTCCTCAAAAAGAAATACCTTTATGCCGTTTGCTGAGAAGATGTTTGCTGTGGTTTCTGCAAAGAGGCGGCTGTTATTGCGGCAGTCATGTCCTACAACCACTTTTATATCTGCGTTTTTTCCGTAATTCTTGCGCAGATAGTTTGCAAGTCCCTGGGTTGCAGCCCCCACTGTGTATATATTCATACGGTTGGTGCCCACTCCCATAATGCCACGCAAGCCACCGGTGCCAAACTCCAAATCCTTGTAGAAGCACTCAATAAGTTCTGTGGAATCATCTGCATCAAGCATCTCCTGAACCTTTTTCTTGGTTTCAGCATCATAATCGCCACTAAGCCACACCTGCGCTTTAGAGCGAACATCTTCAATTAAATTGTTTTCCATATAATGTGTTGGTTTAAGTTGTTTCTCAATACAATAATACATTTTATATTGAACTACAAATGTAGTAAATTTTTAGAGAATGACAACATTATGTTGATTTTTTTTGAATAACTTTGCGCAAACAATAATAATCGGGGAATCGGGGGATCGGTGAACCGGAGAATCGAATAAAACATTAAGTATTATGATGAAGAATAAACTTAGGAGTGCTATATGCACTGAAGGACGCCGCATGGCGGGAGCCAGAGCCCTATGGGTTGCTGACGGCATGAAGAAAGAGCAGCTTGGAAAGCCAATTATTGCCATAGTAAACTCATTTACACAGTTTGTGCCAGGTCACGTTCATCTTCATGAGATAGGCCAGGAGATAAAAAAGGAAATTGAGCGTCTTGGCTGTTTTGCCGCAGAGTTCAACACCATAGCTATTGATGACGGTATTGCAATGGGTCATGACGGTATGCTATACTCGCTGCCAAGCCGTGATATAATTGCAGACAGCGTGGAGTATATGGTAAACGCCCACAAGGCCGATGCCATGATTTGCATAAGCAACTGTGACAAGATAACTCCGGGTATGCTGATGGCCACCATGAGGCTTAATATTCCTACAGTGTTTGTATCGGGAGGCCCTATGGAGGCTGGAGAGTGGGGCAAACGCCATCTTGACCTTATAGACGCCATGGTTCAGAGTGCAGACCCTACAGTCAGCGATGCCGATGTGGAGCAGATAGAGCGTGCCGCCTGCCCTGGTTGCGGCTGCTGCTCTGGTATGTTCACCGCCAACTCTATGAACTGCCTCAATGAGGTTTTGGGTATGGCTCTGCCTGGTAACGGAACCATTGTGGCCACACACGTAAACCGCCGCCGCCTCTTTATGGATGCTGCCGCTCTTATAGTTAAGAACGCATACAAGTACTATCAGGACGGCGATGAGAGCGTTCTGCCTCTAAACATTGCCACCCGTGAGGCGTTCCTGAACTCAATGACACTTGACATTGCAATGGGAGGCTCCACAAACACAGTGCTCCACTTGCTTGCCATAGCTCATGAGGCCGGAGTAAACTTCACAATGGACGACATTGACGCACTGAGCCGCAAGACTCCGTGCCTTTGCAAGGTTGCGCCAAACACTCAAATGTATCACGTACAAGATGTGAACCGTGCAGGTGGCATCCTTGGCATTATGGAGTGCCTTGAAAAGGGCGGTCTGCTCCACACAAACGCCAAACGTGTTGACGGTCTTACCCTTGGAGAAGCCATCAAAGCGTACAGCATAACCAATGGCGACATTAGCAGCGAGGCAAAACGCATTTACAGCAGCGCTCCTGGACGCAAGTTCAATATCACACTTGGCTCACAAGACTCCAAGTTTGACAGCTTTGACACTGACCGTGCAGAAGGTTGCATCCGTGACCTTGAGCACGCCTATACAAAAGACGGCGGCTTGGGTGTACTGAAAGGCAATATTGCAAAAGACGGTTGTGTAATTAAAACTGCAGGTGTGGATGAAAGCATCTGGCACTTCAAAGGCAAGGCAGTGGTTTTCCAGTCACAAGAGGAGGCTTGCGATGGCATTCTTGGCGGCAAAGTTCAAGCCGGCGATGTGGTGTTCATCACATTTGAAGGGCCTAAGGGCGGACCTGGCATGCAGGAGATGCTCTACCCAACCTCTTACATAAAATCAATGCACCTTGGCAAGGCCTGCGCCCTTGTAACTGACGGACGTTTCTCTGGCGGAACATCAGGGCTTAGCATAGGGCACGTATCACCAGAGGCTGCCGCAGGTGGCAATATTGGCCTTGTACGCAACGGTGATATTATTGAAATTGACATTCCAAACCGAAGCATAAACGCACTTGTAAGTGATGAGGAGTTTGAGGCACGCCGCAAGGCTGAGATGGCAAGAGGCAAGGACGCCTTTACCGCTGTTCGTAACCGTGTGGTGCCTAAATCCCTTAGAGCCTACGCGTCACTCGTAAGCTCAGCAGATAAGGGCGGCGTCAGGATTATTGATTGACATAACGTAACATAACAGTTATGAATAAAACAGTAGATGAAATGACATCCTTCCTTGTGATGGATGTGCTGGAAAAGGCTGGTGAGATGAGCCGTAAAGGTATTGACATTGTGCACCTTGAAGTGGGAGAACCAGACTTTGACGTGCCTGAATGTGTGCGTGGGGCTGTGGATGAGGCTTACAATACGCACGTCACCCATTACACCCATTCCCTTGGGGATCCTGAGCTCAGAGCTGAGATTGCCTCTCTCTATAATAGAGAGTATGGTGTGAACGTATCTCCAGACCGCATACTGGTTACGAGCGGGACATCGCCAGCGCTACTGTTAGTTACAATACTTCTTTGCAGCCCAGGTTCTGAGGTGATACTGTCAAACCCAGGTTACGCCTGCTACAAGAATTTTGTGCTTGCGGCTCACGCCAAACCCGTGTATGTAGATCTTGACCCAGCCAAAGGTTTTGAGTATAACATTGATGATATAAAATCCAAAATAAACTCAAACACAGCCGCCATTTTCATCAACTCCCCCATGAACCCCACAGGAGCCATTCTTTCAGAGAAGTTCATGCGTGAACTTGCCACATTAGGGGTGACGGTGGTTAGTGACGAGATTTATCACGGGCTTGTTTATGAGGGCAAAGCTCACTCCATGCTGGAGTACGCTGATGATGCCATTGTGCTTAATGGTTTCAGCAAGCGTTTTGCCATGACTGGCCTTAGGCTCGGCTACCTGATAGCGCCTCAAAAATATATGGAGGCGCTACAGAAGATGGGGCAGAATTTCCTTATTTGCGCCTCTTCAACCGCACAGAAGGCTGGCATAAGCACTCTGCGAGACAAATCAGACTATGAGCATAAGATGCTTTCCACATACAATGAACGCAGACTCTATATGATTGAGAGACTGCGTTCATTGGGGTTTGTAATTCCTAAAGACCCGCAGGGGGCTTTCTATGTATTTGCAGACGCCTCACGCTTTACTTCAGACTCCTTGAAGTTCGCCTTTGACGTTCTGGAGAACGCCCATGTGGGCATAACTCCAGGGGTTGACTTTGGCACTGGCATCTGCACCCACTATGTCCGCTTCTCCTACGCCAACTCGCTTGAACGTATAAAAGAGGGGCTGGACAGGCTGGAACGGTATTTGGTTAGATAGTAGATATTTTGTATCTTTGCCACCTCTAATAATAACTATTAAGACAATGACTGGTTCACAAGCATTGATGGAGGCCCTTATGAATGAGGGCGTGGATACCATCTTTGGGTATCCTGGAGGGAGTATAATTCCGGTTTTTGACGCACTTTATGACTATATGAATAAGGTGCGTTACATCCTTACACGCCATGAGCAGGGTGCAACACATGCCGCCCAGGGATATGCACGAGTGAAAGGGAAGCCGGGAGTCTGCATTGTGACCAGCGGTCCTGGCGCAACAAACACAATTACAGGTATAGGAGATGCCATTATGGACAGCACACCGCTTGTGGTTATCACAGGTCAGGTGAGCGACACCATGCTTGGAACAGACGCCTTTCAGGAGATTGACATGGTGGGCATAACACAGCCTATAACCAAGTGGAGTTATCAGATACGCCACGCCAGTGAGATAGCGTGGGCTGTGGCTCGTGCATTCTACATTGCAAAGAGCGGACGTCCGGGCCCTGTAGTGCTTGATTTTACCAAAAACGCCCAGCTTGAACAAATAGAGTTCAAGCCAGAGAAATGTGAGTTCATACGCAGTTACATCCCGCATCACCACCTTGACAGTGAGGCGGTAACAGCCGCAGCAGAGCTTATAAACTCAGCCAAGAAGCCGTTTGCCCTTGTAGGTCATGGCGTTACAATTGGCGAAGCAGAGAGTGAACTAAAGGCATTTCTTGAAAAGGCTGACATTCCTGCTGCATGGACAATGCTGGGAGAGAGCGCCATGGAGACAGACTACCCTCTTAACATGGGTATGCTTGGCATGCACGGCAACATAGGTCCTAACATAAAGACAAATGAGTGTGACGTGCTCATTGCCATAGGAATGCGTTTTGATGACCGCATCACAGGTGATTTAAGCTCATACGCAAAACAGGCCAAGGTAATCCACTTTGATATAGACGTGGCAGAGATAGACAAGAACGTTAAGACTAACGTAGCTGTACTTGGCAATGTTAAAGAGACCCTGCCCGCTGTTACAGCGCAGTTAGTTGAGAACAAACATACAGACTGGATCAACTCTTTTGACGAATACCGTGAGAAGGAGTTCAACCTTGTTATAAATAAGCAACTTAACCCCGATGCCGGCTCACCAATAACTATGAGTGAGGTGGTACGCAAGGTTTCAGACGCCACACGCAGCGAGGCCATACTTGTTACAGACGTAGGTCAGAACCAAATGGAGGCTGTGCGTTACTTCCGTTTCAAGAAGAGACGCAGTGTGGTAACATCGGGCGGTGCCGGAACAATGGGATTTGGCATTCCTGCGGCACTTGGAGCCAAGGTTGCAGCACCTGAGCGCACTGTCTGCCTATTCTGCGGCGACGGTGGATTCCAAATGACAATGCAGGAGCTTGGCACAATTATGCAGGAGCAGCTTGGAGTAAAGATTATTCTTATGAACAACAACTACCTTGGCATGGTACGCCAGTGGCAGGAGCTGTTCTGGCATGAGCGCTACTCCTCCACCCCGCTCTCAAACCCTGACTTCTGCGCCATAGCAGCCGCCTACGGTATAAGCACAAGCCATGTTACAGAACGTGCCCAGCTTGATGCCGCCATAGCAGACATGGTAAAAGATGACAAACCTTATCTGCTTGTGGTTGAGTGCGAGGAGAAGGGTCTTGTATATCCTATGATTCCCGCAGGCAGCAAGGTAACAAATATTTTAATTAGTTGACATTTGACATTTGACAGTTGACATTTGACGATTCACCGATTCACCGATTTACCGATTCACCATAATAATACATGAACCAACTATATACAGTAACAGTCTTTTCTGAGAACGTACCTGGTTTGCTGAACCAGATTACAATTGTGTTCACCCGCCGTCAGATAAATATTGAGACACTCTCAGTATCGCCGTCGGCACTACCGGGAATACATAAGTTCACCATAACCGCCTATACAGACCAAGACACAATAGAGAAGGTGGTTAAGCAGATAGACAAACGTGTTGATATTCTAAAGGCCTATTATAACACAGATGAAGAGCTTGTGTATCAGGAAATAGCCCTCTACAAGCTTGCCACAGACAAGGTGCTTTCAATGGGTGGCATAGAACCGCTCATACGTAAGTATAACGCCCGTGTAATTGAGATTTTAGAGAACTGCATAGTAATAGAGAAAACAGGGCTCTACACAGAGACACAGGAGATGTTTAACGAGCTTCAGGCTCGCATCGGGGTGCTTCAGTTCATACGAAGCGGCCGTGTGGCCATAACAAGAGGCAAAAAAGAGCGCCTCAGCGACATGCTTGCAAAAATTGAGGAACGCAGAAGAGAAGAATCTAAATAATTATTGTAACTTTGCAGTTCGAAAGACGAATCGGTCAATCGTTTAATCGGTTAATCGATTAAACAGTTCACCGGTTCAACGATTCACCATAATACTAAATTAACACATAAAGAAATGGCTCAGATTAATTTTGGCGGTGTAATAGAGAATGTTGTTACCCGCGAGGAATTTCCACTTGAGAAGGCACGTGAGGTGCTTAAAAATGAAACTATCGCTGTAATAGGTTACGGCGTACAAGGTCCTGGTCAGTCACTTAACCTGCGTGATAACGGTTTTAACGTGATTGTAGGCCAGCGTAAAGGCAAAACATGGGACAAGGCTGTTGCTGACGGCTGGGTGCCAGGTGAGACCCTGTTTGAGATTGAGGAGGCTTGCAAGCGCGGTACCATTATACAATACCTGCTTTCTGACGCAGCTCAGATTGAGCAGTGGCCTGTAGTAAAGCGCAACCTCACCCCAGGCAAGGCTCTTTACTTCTCTCACGGCTTTGGTATTACTTGGAATGACCGTACCGGCATAGTTCCACCAAAAGATGTTGACGTAATTATGATTGCACCTAAGGGTTCAGGCACATCACTGCGCCGTATGTTCCTTCAGGGCCGCGGTCTTAACTCTTCATACGCTATATGGCAGGATGCAACCGGCAAGGCCTTTGACCGTGTAATTGCACTTGGTATTGGCGTAGGCTCAGGCTACCTGTTTGAGACTACATTCCTTAAAGAGGCCACATCTGACCTTACTGGTGAGCGTGGTTCACTTATGGGCGCTATCCAAGGCTTGCTTCTTGCTCAGTATGAGGTTCTCCGTGAGAACGGTCATGAACCATCTGAGGCTTTCAATGAGACAGTTGAGGAGCTTACCCAGTCACTTGGCCCTCTATTTGCAGAGAATGGTATGGACTGGATGTACGCAAACTGCTCAACAACAGCCCAGCGTGGTGCTCTTGATTGGATGGGTCCTTTCCACGATGCAATCAAACCTGTAATGCAGAAACTTTACGCAAGCGTTAAAAGCGGCCACGAGGCTCAGATTTCAATTGATTCAAACTCTCAGCCTGATTATCGTGAAAAACTTAACAAGGAGCTGGAGGCTCTACGTAATAGCGAGATGTGGCAGGCTGGCGCTGTAGTTCGTAAACTGCGTCCTGAGAACAATTGATTTATTATAACAAAACTCCAACTATAGATAAAAGAGGGTGGATTACAGGTTCACCCTCTTTTTAATGTTTTATTAAAAGTGAAATTGCAAGTTGTGGCATTCCAGGTTCCAGCCCCACCATCATACGGTGGTGTTATGGATGTATATTACCGTCTCAAAGCCCTTAGACGGGCAGGCGTGGATGTCACGCTGCACACTTTCTACTATGCAGACCGCTCTCCACACACGGATTTGAGTGATATTGCCTCCAAAGTCTATTACTACAAACGCAATACAGGCTTGGCTTCACAAATATCAAAACGCCCTTATATTGTGCAGTCAAGAGAGAATGAGGAGCTTCTGAACAATCTGCTTAAGGAAAACTCTCCTATCCTGTTTGAGGGGTTGCACACATGCTACTATCTGAGCCACCCAAGCCTAAGCGGATATGTAAAGTTTGTGCGTATGCACAATATTGAGAGTGACTACTACAGGGAGCTTGCCAATGTTTCCATCAATCTGCGTGACAGGCTGTTCTTCCGCCTTGAAAGTTTCAGACTAAAGATGTTTGAGGCTCAGATTAGTGAGGCCTCAGCCATATTCACCACATCTGACAGTGACACCATATATCTGAAACAAAAGTATCCCGATGTTAAAATATTCACATCGCCATGCTGTCACCCAGATGACAAAAGAGACTACTCACCATCAAAAAAAACAGAACCATACTGTATATACCACGGCAATTTCACAGTTGCCGAAAACGTAAATGCCGCGACATTCCTTATGGAAAGAGTGGCGGACAAACTTGACATGCCACTATACATTGCAGGCAAAACGGCTTGCGTTCTTGATAAGAAAAACAAATCCGCCACGGTAAGAATTGTGAGCAATCCAAAACAAGATGAACTGAGAAGTCTTGTTTCAAACGCTCAGGTGAACCTACTCATAACATTCCAGCCCACAGGCCTTAAACTCAAACTGCTAAACGCCCTAAACTGGGGTGGTTTCTGCGTGGTGAATGACAAGATTCTCACAGGCACGCAACTGGCGCCAACCTGCACTGTGGCAAACACCCCTGACAGCATTATCCAAGCCGTAAACAGCCTTAAATGGAAAACATGGAGCGCGGATGATGAACTTTTGAGACAAAACACCATAAAACTATATGACAATGACCGCTCCATTGAGCCAATACTGAACATGCTTGAATTTTATGAAAAAAATTAAGATACAATATGTAGCTCTGCTGTTTAGCGTACTTAATCTGACGCTTTTCCATATCCCGTTTTTCAGAGTGGTGACAGAGAATGTGGAGGCGGACTTTAACGGCGTGGCCATCACTGCATCGCTGGTGCTTATTATGCTGGCAGCCAACTACTTTGCATTCTACCTATTGCTCTATCTTGGCAGAATTGTGGGTAAGATCCTCACATCGGTCATATTTATAGGCAATGCCATAAGCATATACTTTATAAACACCTACGAGGTGATGCTTGATGACACCATGATGGGCAATGTCTTCAACACAAACACCACAGAGGCCACAAGCTACTACTCCACCGCAGCCATACTGTATGTTATTTTTATGGGCGTACTGCCAGCCGTTTGCATCTGCCTTGCAAAGATAGACTACGGCAGCGTTAAACGTTTTTTTGCCAACATAGGGGTGGCATTGGGCATAATACTTGTGCTGGCGTTCTCCAACGCCCCAAACTGGACTTGGATTGACAAGCAGGCACCCGTGATAGGCAGTCTGCTGCTCCCTTGGTCATATATTGTGAATTCCATCAGGTATCATAATCAACTTGCCGAGCGTAACCGTGAGGAGATTTTACTCCCCGATGCCACCTTTAGCAATGTTGAAAAAGCTGTAGCGGTACTTGTTATTGGAGAATCAGCCCGCAGAGACCATTTCTCCCTCTACGGCTATGAGCGTGACACAAATCCGCTGCTTGAAAAAACAGAGGGTGTTCACCATTTCAACGCCAATTCCAGCGCCACATACACCACAGCTGGTGTTCAGGCAATATTAGAGCACGCCCCTACGGGAAAACTATATGAGGTGATTCCAAACTATATACACCGATGCGGAGGTGAGGCCGTATGGCGTAGCACAAACTGGGGCGAGCCGCCCCTGCACTTTAATAATGTGCAATTTGACTATAGTAACAGAGAAGGTTGCACCGTGTGCGGGTATGATGAAGAATTAGCATTGGGTCTGAAAGAAGAGATAGAGTCAAGCGGCAAGAGCAAGGTTCTTATAGTGCTGCATACAAGCACAAGCCACGGACCCTCATACAACCTGAAATATCCCTCAAATTTTGAAATATATTCTCCTGTTTGCACAAACGTAGAGCTGAGCAAATGCACTCATGATGAGCTTATTAACGCATACGACAACACAATAGTATATACAGATTACATACTAAGCAAGGTTATTGAGGAGCTCAAGAAACTTGACAGTTGGAAGAGCTGCATGCTCTTTGTGTCAGACCACGGAGAGTCTCTTGGTGAGAAGAATCTCTATATGCACGGTGTACCCCTTAGCATTGCTCCCAAAGAGCAGTATGAGATTCCTTTTATTGTGTGGAGTTCAGAAAATTCACGCAGCGTCAGGAACCTGCCTGAGGCTACACAACACCACGTTTTTCACAGCGTGGCGGATTTTCTTGATCTTGACACACCCGTTTTAGACCACAGCATGAGCATTTTTGAGCAGAAGCATTAGTTAAAGATTGTTAAAGTTTTGTCTAAAACAGTAACTATCAGTTTAATCACTGTAACTGCCAGTTACAATTTGGCCTAAATGTTGATTATTTTAGGTTTTCCCCATTTTGAGGGGAAATTTTTTATGACTACCTTTGCGCTTAAAGATAACATCGATTCACCGATTAACCGAATAACCGATTAAACAATTATATATGAGCGAAGAAAAGCAACAACCGGCATTGGAGAAACTAAAGGCACTCCAGCTTGCCATTGATAAAATTGAGAAAGACCACGGCAAAGGCACCATCATGAAGATGGGCGATGACCATGTGGTTGACGTACAAGTTATACCTACAGGTTCCATTGCGCTTAACAACGCATTGGGTGTGGGAGGCTATCCACGCGGAAGAGTGGTTGAGATATATGGTCCAGAGTCATCAGGTAAGACCACACTTGCCATTCACGCTATAGCACAGGCTCAGAAGGCTGGCGGTATTGCAGCCATAATAGACGCTGAGCACGCATTTGACCGCTTTTACGCAGAGAAATTAGGCGTTGATGTGGAGAACCTGTTCATCTCACAGCCAGACAACGGAGAGCAGGCCCTTGAGATAGCAGACCAGCTAATCCGCTCATCGGCGATAGACATTATAGTAATAGACTCAGTGGCAGCGCTTACTCCAAAGGCAGAGATAGAAGGCGATATGGGCGACAACAAAGTGGGTCTGCAGGCACGCCTTATGTCACAGGCACTGCGTAAACTGACAGCAAACATTAGCAAGACAAACACTTGCTGCATATTCATAAACCAGCTACGTGAGAAGATTGGCGTTATGTTCGGCAATCCTGAAACCACTACCGGTGGTAATGCTCTTAAATATTACGCATCAGTACGCCTTGACATACGCCGCGTATCAGCCATTAAAGAGGGCGACGAGGTTATAGGAAACCAGACCCGTGTAAAGGTTGTGAAGAACAAGGTGGCACCTCCTTTCCGCAAGGCTGAGTTTGACATTATGTTTGGCGAGGGCATATCCCGTGCAGGCGAGATTGTGGACCTTGGCGTTGAGACTGGAATAATCAAGAAGAGCGGTTCATGGTTCAGCTATGGAGACAGCCGTCTGGCTCAAGGCCGCGATGCCGTGAAAAAACTCATTGCAGACAACCCTGAGCTTGCAGATGAACTTGAGGGCAAGATAATGGAGGCTTTAAACAGTTGACAATTGACAGTTGACAGTTGACAGTTATAACTCTTAACTAAAAAAGAATACAGTTCAATAAATATGAACGAAGTGATTTTTGGGCTGCGAGCCATCATTGAGGCCATAGAGGCTGGCACAGAGATAGAGAAAATCCTTCTGAAAAAGGATATGAAAAGTGAGATTGCAAAAGAGCTTTTTGATGCAGTCAAGGGGAAGAACATACCTGTGGTAAGGGTTCCGGTTGAAAAGATAGACCGCATCACCCGCAAGAACCATCAGGGTGCCATTGCCTTTATATCACCAATAACATACGCCCGCACAACCCAAATAATACCTCAACTCTACGAGGATGCAAAATCACCGTTCATTGTGGTGCTTGACGGAGTTACAGATGTGAGAAATTTTGGTGCGATAGCCCGTACCTGCGAGTGTGCGGGCGTTGACGCCATTGTAATTTCACAGACGAACAGCGCACCAGTGAACGCTGACGCCATTAAGACATCGGCGGGAGCGCTACTCAATATACCCGTTTGCCGTGAGCACAATTTAGAGTACATTGTGAACTTTCTTAAAGAGTCCGGGCTCAAGATAGTAGCGGCCAGCGAAAAGGCGTTGCAAAACTACACAGAGGCCTCATATACAGAGCCAATTGCTATTATTATGGGTGCTGAAGACACTGGTATCTCACCAGAGATAATGGCACTTTGTGACGAGCAGGTACGCATACCAATCTTAGGCAACATACAGTCACTTAACGTATCCGTTGCAGCAGGAATACTAATATACGAGGCGGTAAAACAACGAAACAATTAAACAGTTGACATTTGACAGTTGACAGTTGACAGTTGACAGTTGAATTACGCTGCAAGCGAGAGCAAAAGTGAAACTTGTTTCAGTTATGCCGAGCGCAGCAAGTAATCACGGAAAGGCGAAGCCTTGACGTACATTTGACAGTTATGGAAATTCTCTATGAAGATAATCATATCATCGCTGTAAACAAGGCTCCAGGGGAGATTGTGCAGGGTGACAAGACTGGCGACACTCCGCTGGTGGATATGCTTAAACAATGGCTAAAGGAGAAGTACAACAAGCCCGGCAATGTTTTCTGCGGCGTGATACACAGGCTTGACCGCCCTGTGAGCGGAGTGGTGGTCTTTGCCAAGACAGGCAAGGCGTTAGAGCGTTTCAATGAGATGCTGAGAGAGCATGCCATTAAAAAGACATACTGGGCCATAGTAAAAGACTCCCCGGAAAATCCAGAAGGCACTTTGGTTCACTATCTGGTACGCAATGAGAAGATGAACAAATCATTTGCATACGACACTGAAAAATACGGCTCCAAAAAAGCGGTTCTGAGCTACCGCTCCATAGCTCACTCAGACAATTACACCCTGCTTGAAGTTGACCTGCAGACAGGACGCCACCACCAAATACGCTGCCAGCTTGCAGCCATGGGGTGTCCTATTAAAGGAGATCTCAAATATGGTTTCACCCGCTCAAACAAAGACGGGAGCATAAGTCTTCATGCACACAAGGTTGAGTTCATTCATCCAGTCAGCAAACTTCCTGTAACGATTGTAGCTCCTACACCCGCCGATACACTTTGGAATACTTTAACATCTAAGGCCAACTCTTAGTTAAAAATAATTAAATAAGAGAAACTTATCCCTTTTAATCTTTTATCTCCGCAACAAAAAACATATATTTGCGAGATATAATGGCAAAATTTTTAACTACGGACTATGGCTAACCTTGATTTTCCAGTACACTACAATAGTTTTGACGATTATCCCGCATACTACGGCGATGATTTGGAAGTTACTTACACTCCCGAGAAAACCCTATTTAAAATATGGTCACCTGATATTGACGATGCCATTGTACGTATTTATGATGATGGTGACGGAGGCACAGCCTTTCACACTCAGCAAATGAAAAAAGGCAAAGACGGCACATGGAGCGCCATTGTTTACGGCGATCTGAAAGACCGTTTCTATACTTTCCAAGTAAAATTTGAAGACAGCTGGTTAGAGGAGACTCCAGGTTCGTATGCCAAGGCCGTGGGTGTAAACGGGAAGAGAGGCGCCATTATTGACATGAAGGAGACCGACCCTGAAGGCTGGAGCGAAGACGTAAGACCTGAACTTAAAAACTTCACTGACATAATACTCTATGAAATCCACATAAGAGATTTCTCCATGGCCCCAAACTCCGGGATGCAGTATAAGGGCAAGTACCTTGCCTTTACAGAGGAGGGCACCGTAAACTCATTTGGGCAAAAAACAGGCATAGACCATCTTAAAGAGTTAGGCATTACTCACGTGCATCTTATGCCGGTTTTTGATTTTGCCACAATAGATGAAACAAAAGAGTACGAGAACAAATACAACTGGGGGTATGACCCAATGCACTACAATGTGCCAGAGGGTAGCTATTCCACAAATCCTTACAACCCATACTGCCGCATACTTGAGTTTAAGCAAATGGTGCAAGCTCTCCACAAGAATGGTATGCGTGTTATAATGGATGTGGTGTATAACCACACATACACATGGGAGCACTCAGCCCTTAGCATGACCACGCCAGGCTACTACTACCGTCATAATGCCGACGGCAGCTACTCTAACGCATCAGGGTGCGGCAATGAAACAGCGAGCGAGCGTGCCATGATGCGACGCTACATGATAGAATCCATGAAATACTGGGCATCGGAGTACCATATTGACGGATTCAGATTAGATCTTATGGGTGTACATGATACAGAAACCATAAAAATCCTAAGAACTGAACTTGACAAGATTGACCCCACCATTTTCATATATGGTGAAGGATGGAGCGCAGGAGACTCTCCCCTGCCCTACGAGCAGAGAGCTGTGAAACAGCACGTGAACCAGATGACAGGAGTGGGAGTGTTTGGAGATGACCTGCGCGATGCTCTAAAGGGAAGCTGGGCAAATTCCCGTGAGCCTGGTTTTGCCAGCGGTCGCCAAGGATATGATGAAACAATTAAGTTTGGCACTGTGGCAGCCACCTCTCACAGCCAGATACACTACGGCCTTATAAACTACTCTAACTTTGCATGGGCAAACGAGCCGTATCAATCAATAAACTACGTATCATGCCATGATGATCTCTGTCTTGTGGACAAGCTTACATACGCAGCACCAGAGAATGTCACACATCAGGAGATTGGTAAATTTGACCGTCTGGCACTGTCTGTAATAATACTCTCACAGGGTGTGCCCTTCATCTACGGAGGCGAGGAGTTGATGCGTACAAAAAGAGGAGTGCATAACACATACCAGTCACCTGACAGTATAAACCAGATTGACTGGGACAATAAGAACAAATACCAGCAGAGCGTACGTTATATAAAAGGTCTGATAAATATGCGCAGGAGGCATCCAGCCCTACATCTTGCCACAACCAAGGAGATTCAGGACCATTTGCATTTCCTTACTGTTCATCAAGCCTGCGTGGTAGCATACACCATTGATGACAACGCTGGCGGCGATGTCTGGAACCGCATGCTTATAATACATAACGGTAACCGTTACCCAATTAGCATGGACATTCCACAAGACAACTGGTGGGTGGTAGGCAATGGCGAGGAGATAAATGAAAACGGCATTTACAAATGGAACCGTCCAAACATCTCAGTTCCAGCGTCAAGTGCAATGATTCTTTGTAAAAAACAGTAAATTCTACGTCATTCTGAGCATTAGCTAAGAATCTACCTCTCAATTATGAGATGCTTCGCTAAGCTCAGCATAACGTGCGTAAATCAATTATGATTAGATTAACAGATATAGCAAATCTAATTGAACAGACCGCTCCTCTCAACTTGCAGGAGGAGTGGGACAACTGCGGCTGGCAGGTGGGTCCCCTCACAGAAGAGGCTACGGGTGCGCTACTATGCGTGGATGTAACCCCGGAAGTACTTGATGAAGCCATAGCCAAGGGGTGTAACCTTATAGTTTCACATCATCCCCTCATATTCTCAGGGCTGAAGAAGCTTTCACCAGCTGATACCACAGCGTCACTTGTTATAAAAGCCATACAGAACAGAGTCTCAATATACTCGTCACATACAGCAATGGACCGTACCGCAGATGGAGTGAGCGGCATGATGTGCCGCAAACTTGGTCTGAAAAGCTGCACCATTCTTGACAATCCAGAAGGCAACGAAGGGCTTGGCATGATAGGAAACACAGAGTTCCCATATACAGAAGAAGAGTATTTGAGTAAAATCAAAGAGACTTTCAACTGCCAAAGTATCAGATACTCAGACTTGCGAGGCAGAAGCATAGAGAGAGTGGCGGTATGTGGTGGCAGCGGAGCCTTCCTAATAGAGGAGGCCATGAGCCAAGGTGCTGACATTTTTATAACCGCCGATGTCAAGTACCACCAGTACTTTACATCGCTGGGCAAAATGATTGTGGCTGACATAGGCCATTTTGAAAGCGAGCAATTCACAAAAGAGATTTTTTTTAATATAATTTCAAAAAAATTCCCTAAATTTGCACTCTATTTTTCAGAAACAGGAAAAAGTCCTATAAACAGTTTATAATCAACATGGCAGAAAACAACGAACAGACCAAAGATTTCTCAGTTGAAGAGAAACTTAAAGCTTTGCATCAACTCCAGAACAAAGTTACTGAGATTGACAAGATAAAAATTCTACGTGGAGAGCTTCCTATTGAAGTTCAAGACCTTGAAGATGAGATTGAGGGTCTTAACACCCGTATTGCAAACATTAAGGCTGATATTGCAACCATAGCTTCTGAAACAGCGGCACGTGGTAACAAGATTAAAGAATCTGAAGCTCTCACACAAAAATATAAAGAGCAGATAGACAACGTAAGCAACAGCCGTGAGTTTGATCACCTCTCCAAGGAGATTGAATTCAAGACTCTTGAGATTGAGCTTGCAAAGAAACAAATTAAGGACTTTGAGGCTGCTAAGGAGCGCAAGGATGATGAGCTTGAGAGCGCACAGCGTAACCTTGAAGAAAAACAGAGCATACTTGCTGAGAAGAAAGAGCAGCTTGAAGAGATTATTGTTGAAACCAAGCAAGATGAGGAGCGTCTGAGAAAAGAGGCCAAAGAGATAGAGGCTCTCATTGAGCCACGTCTGCTTCAGGCTTTCAAACGCATCAGAAAGAATGCACGTAACGGATTAGCCGTAGTATCTGTAGAGCGTGACGCTTGCGGTGGCTGCTTTAACAAGATTCCGGCACAGCGCCAGCTTGACATCCGCTCACGCAAGAAGATTATTGTTTGCGAGCACTGCGGACGTATTCTCATTGACCCTGAGATGGGTGCAGAGAAATAACTCAATAACAGCAACAAAAAAAGCGAGGCTAAAACCTCGCTTTTTTTGTTTTACTTGCAGGCTGATTATTCAACAACCTCAGTTGCAACCTCATCAACAGTATCATTAACAGTAGTGATATGCTGACCAGCCATTAGGTCATCATAGAATGCTGCATGAGCGTTTGAATTATAAGGCGCAACAAACAAGGCGGCAATACCAAAGGTTACTATAACAAGCAGGAACCAGCCTATAAAGCTAAGGTCAAGAAGGAAAAGTCTCATCTTGTTACCCTGCATAACCTTCATACTTGCCTGGATAGCCTCCTCAGCTGTAAGGTTTGGATTGTCCTTTGCAATGTAATATGTCATTGCATAAGAGTAACCCTTAACAATACCCGGGATTATTAAAAGCAAGCTCCACAAAAAGATATACACAGCTGTGAGCAATGACACCATAAGGCTGCGCTTGTAATCATCCTTAACTATGTTAATCATACGGCTAACCGTGTTATCAACATTTCCACGCTGAAAATCAAGCATAGTCACATGGTAGGCGTAGTTGAAAGGTAGTACACACGCTACCGCCAATGCAACAACCACAACAGCAAGGATTCCCTGACCGGCATCGCCGCTGGCTCCGGCAAATGAACCTATTAGATTAGGTATGTAAGAAATAACACCATAAGCCAACGTAGCAAGTACGGCAGGTTTCCAGTCAATCTTTACGGCATTGAATGCCAATTCTCTTAATTCTGAATTCAGTTTCATAATTATATGTTTTTTATTTCGGTGCAAAGTTAATTAAAATAATTGATACTCCTAAACTTCTAAACTCCTAAACTCCTAAACTTCTAAACTCAATTATGATGATACGGTTCACCTTTTATAATGGTGAAGGCTCTGTAAAGCTGCTCTGTGAATATTGCACGCACCATCTGGTGTGAGAATGTCATCTTGGAGAGAGATATTTTCTCATGCGCAGCCTTATAGACATCGGGACTGAAACCGTAAGGGCCGCCAATCACAAACATAACACTCTTCTGCCCGCTGTTCATATAGCCGCTTATTTTCTGGGAGAACTCCACCGATGTGTATTCACTGCCCTTCTCATCAAGCAGCACCACACGTGAAGCACCCTGAGCCGCCTTTAGTATAAGTTCCCCTTCACGCTGCTTCTGCTCCGCCTCACTCATAGCCTTGGTGTTCTTTAGCTCTGGTATTATCTGAAACTGAAAATCCAGATAGTGCTCTAAGCGCTTAATATATACGTTTGTAAGATTTTCAACTATGGTATCAGTGGTTTTACCCACCACAAGAAGAGTGATTTTCATTTTTTTTTGTATCTTTGCCTTTAACAATTCACAAAAATACGCAATTATTATGGAATACGACAATCTTGACGCTTTAATAAAGTATTGGTTTGCTGAAGATATTGGTGACGGAGACCACACATCGCTGTGTTGCATACCGCCAACAGAGATGGGCTGCTCACAGCTTATCATCAAAGACACTGGCGTGCTGGCTGGCGTGGAGGTGGCAAAGCGTATATTCAACGCATTTGACCCTACCCTGAAGATGACCCAGTTCCTGCATGACGGCGATGAGGTGAAGCCTGGCGATATTGCTTTTGAAGTGGAGGGCAAAGTTCTCTCACTGCTCCAGACAGAGCGCCTTATGCTTAACATAATGCAGCGCATGAGCGGCGTGGCAACCATCACTCGCAAATACGTCAAGCGTCTTGAAGGTCTGAAGACCCGTGTACTTGACACCCGCAAAACCACCCCAGGGCTGCGTCTTTTGGAGAAACAGGCTGTTAAGATTGGAGGCGGAGAGAACCACCGCATAGGCCTGTATGACATGATTCTGCTAAAAGACAACCATGTAGATTTTTCAGGTGGTGTTACAAACGCCATAACACGCGCACAGCAATACCTTAAAGAGAAGGGCAAGAAGCTCAAGATAGAGGTGGAGGTACGTAACTTTGACGAGCTGCAGGAGGCAATGGCTGTAGGTGGCATTGACCGTATAATGCTTGACAACTTCTCCATTCCAGACACCCGCAAGGCGGTGGAGATGGTGGCTGGCAGATTTGAATTAGAGTCTTCCGGTGGCATTACATACGACACTATCCGTGACTATGCTGAGTGCGGAGTGGATGTAATCTCTGTGGGTGCTCTCACCCACTCTGTCAAGAGCCTTGACATGAGTTTTAAGGCAAAGCACTGACATTACGCCATATAATGGAGAAGAAAAAGGTACTGTTTATTATCAATCCTGTTTCAGGCATCACAAAACACAAGTTTTGGGTGGACTTGGCAATTAAGGCACTCCATGAAACATACGATTTTCAGGTGTGCCACACTAAGTATGCCGGTCACGGGAATGTTCTGGCCAAGGAGGCTGTGGCTGCCGGCACAGACATAGTGGTGGCAGTAGGTGGTGACGGTACCGTAAATGAGGTGGCATCGGCGCTTGTGGGCACTTCCACAAGACTTTCAATATTCCCTATGGGCTCCGGCAACGGGCTTGCCAGAGAGCTTGGCATTAACACCAAACTTTCACACAAATCAATTGTTGCTCTAAAGCATGACCAGCCTAAAAAGGTGGATTACGGACTTGCCATGGGGCAGCCTTTTTTCTGCACTTGCGGCACCGGCTTTGACGCTGAGATAGCGCGCCGCATAGCTGGCAGCAAGGTCAGAGGTTTTATAAGTTACGCATACCTGTGCGCCAAGGCGCTCTTCTCATACAAACCAGTAACTGTTACATACAGCGTAGAAGGCGGTGAAACCGTAACACGTCCCGTGTTTGTCATCAACGCCGCCAACATAAAGCAGTTTGGTTTTGGAGCACAGATAGCACCGCTTGCCAGCGTTCAGGACGGTCTGCTTGACGTAACCATAGTGCCGCCAATAAACTTTCTCCAGACTATGAAACTTGCCATAGGAATGTTCACCCACACATTCCATAAGATGAGCCCTGTGGAGACCTTCAAATGCACGGAGCTCACAGTCACACTGCCAGATGAAGCCCCCTTCCACATAGACGGAGACTACATCAAGCGCACAGAGAATACCTTCACCATAAAAGTTATCCCTGGCGGTATAAACATTTTAGTGTAATCCACAACATCATAATCTGCCGCGAACACAGATTTTTAGTCCAAATGGCAGAATAAACATAGGCTTATTTTGCCATTTCGCATATTTTTTATACCTCCACGGCAGAATAGCGCAAGAAAAGATTATGCAATGTGGCATCCGGCAAGCACAGCGGCATAATTCAGAGACAGGTTACCATGGATGATTTGTTTGCAGTGTAAACTAAGCGTTATTTGAATCTTCTAAGCTTTTGAAGTCTGTTTCGGGCAATGCGTTTCTTCTCATAGAACGTGTACATATCGTAGCTTAGAATAGTACCATTCAGACCTCTACTCTCTACTTCCGTAAGTTTCTCCGCCTCTTTTGTACAAATTTTGCGCTCAACTATCCAGTATCTTATATCATTGAATAAATTACAAATTCCACTAAAAGGCATTTCTCTATTAAGATAATATACCTTGATACCATAGGTGCCAAGAGCATTTTTTAAAGAACGAATAATCGGAAGATAAACGCTATCTACGCCATAATCCAAATAACATTCTTTTGCCCCGATGTGAACTATATCTATAACAATATCCTTTATTCTTTTTACAGCATTAGAAACCTCTCCATACGGACACGCATAATGATGTACGCAGATTCTATCATTTTTTTCTATACTATCGCCAAAACTTTTAGCAACTGGCATATCAAAAACATTGACATCTCCCAATATACTTAAGCAATCAACCACTTCTGCAAAAACAGGTGAGGCCTTTGAGTTTTGACAGTTATATTGTCCAACAACAATGTACTTATCAACATTCATACCTTATGAAATTTTTGAATATAAATTTTCTATTTCATTCGCTATACGTTCCCAATTATACTCCATTGATTTATTACGGGCAGACTCAGAAAAAGCATTCCACAAATCATGATTTTCCAGTAATTTTCCACACATTTCCATCATAGTTCTCACATCACCATAATCACACAGCAGACCACATTTACCATTCTCAACAACGTATGGTATTCCACCTACATTAGTAGCAACAACAGGCAAACCAGCAGCCATTGCCTCTGCAAAGGCTATCCCCTGAGACTCTTCTCTACTGTGTAGTACAAAAAGTTTAGATGAACTATACGCCTTTAACAATTCTTCATGAGGCAAATTAACCTCTATTGACACTCTGCTCTCAAAGCCATCTTCCTTCACAATTCCTTGCAATTGTTTATAGTAGTTTTCATCTGCCATTGAGCCTATAATTCTTAGCCTTGCATCAACACCATTGGAGCACAACATTTTAAACATATTATAAGTATATACATGCCCCTTACGAGGGCCTATAGATCCAACCGAGAGAATAACTTTACTCTGTGGGTCACATTTCAAGTCATAATACGAGTTGTCTATTCCTTGAGGTATAACATACAGTTCCGGTTGGAATCTTAAATTATACCCTTTTATTTTTTCTTTGACATACTCTGTATCCACTATCGCCATAGGTGCGCATCTGAGCAGACCTTTTTCACTATGAGTTTGTACTATAAATTGATACAAATGCTTCAAGGATGGTTTTCTTTTAAAAGACTGCCACTTTTCCTCTTTTAACAATCCATGAACCGTAAGTATAACAGGAATACCATAGTTCTTTAATGACATGTACATGGCTTTTGAGAATGGTCCAGTTCCATGAACATGACAAACATCTGGGTGTAACGCTATAATATCTCTTAAATAATCTTCAATACTTTTAACTGCATCTACATTATGTACTCCCTTATTAGCATAGCGGTTTACTGTTATCTGACCATACATATCAACCCTGTTCTGACCGCCAATACGCGGATAGTCAAAAACATCCACGGTATGATTCATTGATAATTGTTTAACCAATCCATATACCGATGATTCAATACCACCGTGAATACAATCTGGTGACAATGGGTATGCTCCAACCTGAACAATATTCATGATTTTCTTTTAACAAAATGTTTTATACTTCTTGCAATTCTATACGCTGGGGACAAAAACAACAGCAAAACCTGAGAAACTACAGGATACTGAATTAACTTCATTTGCCAATACCTTGACGGCCAAGATTTCATGATTTCATACTCATCACGTGAAAAGCTCTTATAAAACTTGGAACGCTCTTTTATTGACATCTTCAGTATATGAGACATACCTCTTAAGTTCCATGTATAGAAATCATCGGAGGAGATGTGCACCCACTCTTTCTCATCTTCAACCTTTTGGGACCAAAAATAAATTCTAAGGCCTAAACGCACTCTCCACTCCAATTTCTGAGCCGTAACATTATGAGAGGAACTAGTTGGATTGTTATGATACAAATAAATATCAACCGGCCGATATTGTACAGACTTTGCATTATACATACAGCGATAACACCAATCCGTATCCTCGTAAATCATGTTTTCCACAAATGGCTCCGTGCGTCTCAATAGTTCTGTTTTGTATATCCCTATCCACACCGCACCAAACGCCACTCTGTTAATCATTTCATCTCTAAAAAACTGAGGACCAGTGACTATTGGTGTCTCTTTCGGATAATTTGCCCAATATGATTTATTGCCTTTTTCATCTACACACACAGCTCTGCCAATCATCAGCTCGATGTCGTTTTTGCGCATGTGTTCAATTTGAGATAGTAAATCATATTTTACTATCTCATCATCTTGATCCATAAATACAGCATATTCTCCATGAGCGTACTTAATAGCAGTGTTTGAGCCACCTCCTTGACGTTTATTTACTGAATGGCGAAGTAATACAACAGATGGGTGCTTTTTAGCTATAGATGATATAACAGATGTAGTGTCATCCGTGGATTTATCATCTACACATATTATCTCCATTTCTTCCTCTGGTATATCTAATGAAAATATAGAGTTAAGGCACTTCTCAATGAAAGGAGTTGCATTATATACTGGAATAATAAAGGAGACTTTTTTCATAATATCTTTATAAATGAATATTTCAGTTTCATCAAAATTATAATAGGTATTATTTCAGGGGCTACAGCGAGAATCCTTTTCTTCCAATGAAAGTTCACAGAAAAAAAACAGGTGACGGGCATTGTTGAAAAAAGACTTGTATGCAAGTTTGCGCCATCTTTTACTATGCTTACTTAAAATATACGTGCGTCCGGCGTTATTTCGCTGAGCATCTGATGTTATTGAATCTACATTGCAGAAATAATAGTCAGACAAAACATTATTAACTGACTTATAATTGCATATACTACTAAGCCTTAGGTGTGTATCTAATTCCTGATACGCCATGCAATCTTCATCCAATAGATTCATTTCCATCAGCTTAGAGCGTCTTATCATAGCCATATTAAAAGTGACATAAGTTGTATTTTTATATAGTGCCTCCTCTATTTTGCCACTCATAGCCCCCCAATTGGGATACTCATACCTTGTTGGATTTTGGTGAACAATACGTATAAGAGATGATATTACATCTGCTCCTGAATTTACCTCGGAAACCAATTCCTCAAGAAAATTTGGATATGCATAATCATCTGAGTCGAATAATACAACCCATTCTGCTGTAGATTTAAGTATTCCAGTGTTCCTTGCGCCCTGAGCGCCTTTACTTCTCTCATTTAAATAGTATTTAATACGAGCATCTTTTGCCATAAATGTTTCAATAACAGCGGTCGTATTATCGGTTGAATGGTCATCAACAACCAACAATTCCCATTCTTTGTAAGTCTGCGATATGAAAGATTCGATGGTACGGCCAATGACGTTAGCCCTGTTATATGTCGGAATAATTATTGATACGATTGGCATCTAACTATTTTTTTTATTTTTATTAAAAATTTTACCAGGTTCGGGAATCTTTTAACAAGTTTCTGTTTCATTGATAGATTTAGTTTTCCACTAAGCGTATTAGGAGATACTATTGAATTTGTTTCAATGCAGATTACAGGGCGTTTTGTAATATTTGCTATAACCTGTGCTTGATACACGCTTGACTCTATAAACATTTTAGCTTTCTTCTTTTTATACCATTCAGCCTTATACTCTCCATGTCTGTTCCATTGAATTCTATTTTCCTTATTGGGAAAATCCAGCAATATCAAATCATCGTACTTAATATTGTGATTGCTTAACCATTTTTCCGTAACACTTCTGTATTTCTCAAGTCTGCATGAAACAAGACATCCAATCTTTGCAGTAGGAATAAATAGTGGTGGTGCTTCTTTTATATATTTTGTATAAATTGGTCCATCATCGTCAATTGGAGGATCGACATTTAACACGCCATCAATATCTACACACGAATCCTGCAAAAGAGAATGATGCATTAGATTCCACTCGAATATGCGTGGACATTCTACCTCTTCCAGATAAATGTCTATTAGACCTTTACTACTTCTTGTAACATACGGTGCAAAAAAAATACACGAACATTTTAATTCTGAATTTTTAATTATATTTCTAACCTTTTGATTTGCATTCCCTGAGTCAACAGAATCATCAACGATAAGCACTTTATTAATTAATTCTGTCTGACCTTGCAACATACTTCCACGTTCTCCACATGATAAAGTCTTACCCCCCCAACAAAAAATGTGTTAATATCAGACAATCTTTTGTTGAGGTATAGTGCTATCATCGTAGCGGGAAGCATACCACTACGTGGAACTCCAACAACGACATCGATATCATGTGGAATCTTATACAAATTTGTGCGTATTAGGTTGCTTAAATCAGCTATTGTCCTATAATTCATTTTAGTTCACTTCTTAATCTTTTAATATGTTTTTCAGATGATAACCTATTTAATAAAATGATGAAACCTTTTGAGTCACATACAATATTTTACTTCGAGTTAAGCATTGTCCCATCGGCAAGCTTAGTTCCTCATCCGCCAGTCGTTCTGTTATTGGCAGACTTAATTGAGGGGTGTTCCATAGCTCTTTTGCATAACACTCTTGCTTGTGCGGTGGTATTGGATAGTGGATTACAGTTCCTATTCCATTGTCTGCAAGATATTTTTGCAGTCGGTCTCTGTTCCCTTTGCCCTTTACTAGTATCGGGAACAGATGATATGCATTGTTCTCATCTGGCAGTCTTTCTGGCAGTTCTATTAGAGGGTTGTTGATGTTCTCATAATAGTATTTTGCCACCTGCTGACGAAGCTTTACATCCTCATCCAAGTGTTTGAGTTTTACATCAAGTATTGCAGCTTGAAGTTCATCCAAGCGGCTGTTTCCGCCTGCATATTTGAACACATACTTTTTCTGACTGCCATAGTTCGCAAGTGCACGAATTACCGTGGCCAGCTCATCATCATTGGTTGTAACGGCTCCTGCATCTCCAAGTGCGCCAAGGTTCTTGCCTGGATAGAAACTTTGACCTGCGGCATCCCCTATTGAGCCTGTCTTCTGTCCTTTGTATGTGCAGCCGTGTGCTTGCGCATTGTCTTCTATTAGTTTGAGATTATACTTTTTGCACAAAGCGCCTATCGTCTCTGTATATGCCAAACGACCATACAGATGAACAATACAGATTGCCTTTGTACGTTCCGTTATAACCTCTTCTATACGGTCATCATCAATCTCAAGAGTGGTTGGTTTGGGTTCTACTAATACTGGCTTCAGCCCGTTCTCTGTGATTGCGAGAATGGTTGCTATGTAAGTATTAGCAGGCACAATGACTTCATCGCCTGGCTTCATAACTCCAAGCTCAATGTACGCTCTGAATATCCATATCAGTGCATCAAGTCCGTTGGCACAGCCTATGCAGTGCTTGGTTCCTATGTATTTGGCATAGTTAGCCTCAAAGCGTTCATTCTCCGCTCCCTGCAGATACCAACCGCTGTCTATGACACGAAGTGCCGCCTCATGTATCTCATCAGCGTACTTGGCTGTGATGTCTTTTAACGATAGGAATGGAACGTTCATTTTATATTTTTCTATAGTTCAAAAAATCCTTATAATCACGGATATAATCTGTCTCATCATACTTATCCGATGCAAGGACAAGGCACACACTCCCCGATGAGAAATCATACAGTTCTCTCCAGATGCCAGGCTTAATGTACAAACCTTGGTATGGCCTGTTAAGGGTGAATGTACGTTTTACATTACCGTCATCAAGCGTCACAGCGAACGAACCGCTTGCAGCAATAATCAGCTGACTTAGGCTCTTGTGAGCATGTCCGCCACGGCTCTCACCGCCTGGCACATCATACAGATAGTATAACCTCTTAACATCAAATGGGATAGTCATTCCATTCTCAACCACACAGATATCTCCTTTGCGGTTTGAATGGTGACGGTCAAATTCAAGCATGGTGGAATCATACACATTGCTGATTGACTCATGCTTTATAGATGGGGCATTTGGCAACTCTGATGTATCAAATATTGAGGCTTTTTCTGTTACATATTGTTTGAATTCGGAGAACTCTCGTATGCCGTCGTTAGCTTCGTAGTGTGTTGATGCAGCAATCACCGCTATGGAGTTTGTGGAATAATTTTCTATTGAGCGCCACATACCTTTGGGAATATAGACTCCCATATATGAGCGGTTTAGTGAGAACTTGTACTCTCTTTCTCCGTCATGCACCTTCACGTCAAAACTGCCTGACATGGCAACTATAAACTCCTCTGTTGTTTTGTACGCAACTCCGCCACGTGTCTCTCCGCCTGGCACATCATATATCCAGTGGACACGCTTTATATCAAAAGGTAGCTGGTTCTCACTCTCAAAGAATGACAGATTGCCACGAATGTCATTAACCCGTGGAAGTTGAATAATTTGTGGAGAATTTATGATCATATCCGTATGGTCTGAATACGGACATAAAAAAAGCGTGGAACCCGATCGTTGTCGTTCCACGTTTAGAGGCCTTCGCATTGCCCAATGTGTTAGAATGACAACGCAAAAGCCCACGCCGATACAAGAGCACACAAAGCCAGCTATGTGGCTAAATGATATACTCATACCCGTAGCCATTTACCGTTGCACTGTTCTAAACACATTTCTGAAAGTTGCGAAGTTTCTAAACGCAAGAACAGAGCGTCAAATAAACGCCTTTAATATGTCTGTGAGACATCCTCTCCATTACGAGATACTTCGCATACGCTCAGTATGACGCACGGGAAGGAATGTCCTTAACCCACCCAACCGCCCTACTTCTAGGACTCAGCGTGGGTTCACGCTTCAAAAGTATGGATATTATTTTAATTCACAAAGAGAATTGTTAAAAAATCACTACGTTTTAGTATTCTTTAACGTTATAGGCTGCAGATTATAACCTCTGACACTTTTCCAAGATTTTACAAATCTTCCTTCAGCCCTTTCATTTTGATGTATGAGGTGAGGGTGTTGCGGTCCACTTTGCATCGACGGGCTATGGCACGTAATGACATTTTACGCTTAAGCATTTCTATTATTATCCCCTCTTTTTTGGATAGTTTGTATTTGTCTGGAGCGTTATGGCTGCCCTTGGGTCTGCCAAGTTTCACACCTTCCGCCTTCTTGCGGGCAAGAGCCTCCTTGGTGCGCTGGCTTATAAGGTTGCGCTCTATCTCTGCACTCAGTCCAAAGGCGAACGCCAGCACCTTGCTCTGTATATCCTCTCCAAGGCGGTAGTTGTCTTTAATGGTCCACACACGGCACTCCTTATTCATGCAGACGTTAAGAATCTCCATAATCATAAAGAGGTTACGCCCAAGGCGTGAAAGCTCACTGCAGATAATAACATCATCTTTATGCACCTTCTTAAGCAGTGTGCCAAGCTGCCGCTTGCTATAGACTTTGGTGCCGCTGATGGTCTCCTCTATCCAGTCATCAACATGCAGTTTCTTTCTCTCACAAAATTTGTTAATTTCAAAACGTTGGTTCTCTACAGTTTGTTTGTCACTGCTAACCCTAATGTACCCGTAAATCATAGTTTTTAATTTTGGTTAATATTTTTAATCAAAATTAACACATTGATATCTAAAAACACATTATTTGGGTATTATTTACCAGACCTTATTTGAGTGGAGGATATTGGGAATGTGGGAGCACCTGCAAGGAGTTTCATTGAAGGGTATTTCTCCTCGATGAGAGATTCCGCATCATAGCCAGGACGCGGATATACAAGTATTGGATATTTTTCAAGTATCTCTTTATAGCCGTACCAGCGGTCAAAGACAAAGACATTGTCTGAGCCTATTATAAGAGTGAACTCTATGGCTGGATACATCTGCTCAAGCACATTTAATGTGTTTAGTGTGTAGGACGGAACAGGAAGCTGCATCTCAATGTCACACACCTTTATGTTTGGCATGGTGGCTGTGGCCTCACGAGCCAAACGCAGGCGTGTCTCATCATCCATAAGGTCAGAGCGCTTCTTGAGTGGATTTTGCGGGGAGACCATTAGCCAGACCTGCTGAATATCTGTGTTTTCAAGTATGAACTGAGCGAGCCCTGTGTGCCCGTAGTGTATAGGATTGAACGAGCCGCCAAAGAGCCCCACCTTTTTGATGGAGGCAGCGTCTGCACCCAACCAACGGTCAACTGCAGGAGTCTCACCTGTCCAGAAACTGGCGGACAATTCTTCCTGCTTCTTCTGTGGCTTCCTGTAAGTTATCATTTACCACTATTTTATCAAACTCCGATGCAAAACTAATCTCATACTCAGCCTTACGCACACGCTCATCTATCACATCAGGAGCATCTGTGCCTCTGCCCTCAAGTCGGCGGCGCAGTTCCTCAATGCTTGGAGGCATAATGAATATGGTGAGGGCGGCATCGCCGTACTGCTTTTTAATATTAAGGCCACCCTTTACATCAACATCAAACACGGTAGCGTGACCCTTGCTATCTATGCGTTCTATCTCACTTTTAAGTGTGCCGTAGAAACGGTCTTTATAAACCTCTTCATACTCCACAAAATCACCCTTTGCTATGCGTGAACGGAATTCATCAGCAGAAAGGAAATAGTACTCCACCCCATTCTGTTCACTCCCTCTTGGAGCACGACTGGTGGCGCTAATAGAAAACTCCATGCCTAAATCCTGTTTAAGCAGAGCATTTATAATGGTACTCTTACCAGAGCCTGAGGGGGCTGAAAAAATTATTAATTTCATTTAATGGTGACGTGTTGATGAACGTTAGTGAATAATCGGTGAATCGGTGAATCGTCATGCTGAGCGTAGTGCAACTTAGCGAAGCATCTCATAATTAACGAGATGATCTAATCATTATGAGATCCTTCGGCTAAAGCCTCAGGATGACGTTAAATGTCAACTGTCAACTCTCAAATGTCAACTCTCAAATGTCAACTGTCAAATGTCAAAGTACATTAAGGACTTGTTCTTTAATCTGCTCAAGTTCATCCTTCATCTTCACCACAATGATCTGCATTTCGCTGTGGTTTGACTTGGAGCCGAGGGTGTTTATCTCACGCCCCATCTCCTGAGCTATGAAACCAAGTTTTTTGCCTTGTCCGTGCTCATCTGCCATAACCTCACGGAAATACTTAATGTGGTTTGCAAGACGCTGTTTCTCCTCACTGATGTCAAGTTTCTCAATGTAGAAAATCATCTCCTGCTCCAGGCGGTTGGCGTCATATTTAATGGTCTCACCTAACTCTTTAAGGTTATCCTCAAGGCGTGATTTTATCTTGTCAATGCGGGCTCGCTCATACTGAGGCACCTCTGCAAGCAGTGCAGCTATGTTGTCAAGTTTGGAGGTGAAGAACTTCTCAAGTCCTGCGCCCTCCTGTTTGCGGAACTCCACCAATTGGTCAATAGCTCCCTCCACTGCTTTCTGTGCGGCCTGCCACTCTTCATCAGTAAGTTCAGCGGCCTCTGTATGCATGACATCGGGGATGCGAAGGAGGACCTGGAACCAATCCTGAGGCTCCGGTATCAAGTTCTGGGAGGCCAGTTCTGAAAGGTAGTTCTTGTATGACTTGAAAGCCTCAGCGTTTATCTGCAAGGCTGAGCACTGCGCCGATGTGTCATAATAGAGCGCAAAATCAACTTTCCCACGCTCCAGACGCTTGGATATCAAGTTTCTAATCTCTATATCTTTCTCCCTGTAAACACCAGCAACACGAGTGGAGGCGTCAAGCTGCTTACTGTTAAGAGACTTTATCTCCGCAATTATCTTTTTATCGGCAAACGCCACCGTGCATTTGCCAAAACCCGTCATAGATTGTAACATACTTATATTTTTTTGCAAAGATAACTATTTTAATTCTCAATTCTAAACTCTCAACTCTCAATTTATATTATCTTTGCAGAAAATTATGAATACAATTTTAAACATAGATACGTCAACCACTGTTTGTTCCGTAGCTCTGTCAGCAGAGGGAGAATGTCTCTCCATGCGCAAAGATGAGAGCGGCAACAACCACAGCCGGGTAATAGGCGTATTCACACAGCAACTGCTGCAAGAGGCTGAAAGCAAGGGCTGGAAAGTGGCGGCGGTGGCGTTAAGTCAGGGTCCTGGCTCATACACAGGTCTGAGAATAGGCACTTCTTTTGCCAAGGGTCTGTGTTACGGCATGGACATACCGCTTATAGCCATTCCCACACTTAAAATCATGGCATGGGCTGTGGCTCAGAGGCTTAAGGCGGAAGGAGTCCACACCGATGCGCTGCTCTGCCCCATGATTGACGCCCGCCGAATGGAAGTTTATAGTGCCGTCTATGACATGGAGCTTAATGAAGCGGAGGCTGTTAGCGCAAAAATCATTGACCAGGAGTCTTTTTCAGACCTGCTGGCAAACCGTAAGATATACTTTTTTGGCAACGGTAGCAACAAATGCAAGGATGCCATAACAAGCCATAACGCCATATTCATTGACGGAGTGAATCCGTTAGCCGTTGACATGGCGGTGATGGCACATGAGGCATACAATAAAAAAGAGTTTGCAGATGTAGCCTACTTTGAACCATTTTATCTGAAAGATTTCATTGCAACAAAGCCAAAGAGGTTAGGGGTTTGACAGTTCGATTCACCGATTCACCAATTAAACAATTCACCGATTCACCAATATATGAACAACCTTCCAGAAAACAGAATAATCCTCACCGAGTACGGACGCAACATACAGAAGATGGTGGAGTATGCCATGACCATTGAAGACAAGGAGGAGCGCACACGCTGCGTGAACTCCATTATTGACACAATGGGCATATTTTTCCCGCACCTCAGAGATGTGAATGACTTTAAGCACAAACTGTGGGACCATCTGGCCATGATGTCAAACTACAAGCTTGACATAGACTATCCGTACGATGTGCCCAAAGAGGCTCCAGAACGTACCATACCGGAAAAGATACCGTACCCTAAAGGGCGTGTACGCTTCCGCTACTACGGAGACTTCATAGACCAGCTTGTCAAAGCCGCTGATAGGCTTGAGGGCGAAGACCGTGAACGTTACATCGGTGTACTGGCAAACCACATGAAACGCTGCTACCTCACATGGAATAAAGATACTGTAGAGGATAGCACCATAATAAATGATTTGTATGAACTGTCTGACGGCAAGATAAACCTGAAGGGTACAGGATTCAAGCTGCGCAGCACAGATGAAATAATTCAACAGATAAAAGCCGCACAGGCACATACCTCACAAGGGAAGAAGAACGGCAAAAAATCACAATTCATCAAAAAGAAGAACTAATGGCATCATTTGTAATAGAAGGAGGACACCGTTTAAGCGGCAGTATAACCCCGCAAGGAGCCAAGAATGAGGCGTTGCAGGTTATATGCGCCACTCTGCTCACATCTGATGAGGTTACCATTAACAATATTCCTGACATTGCCGACGTAAACAACCTTATTGAGCTTATAAGCAATATGGGGGTAAAGGTGAACCGCCTCAGCCGTCACAGTTGCGTTTTCAAGGCTGAAAGCATAAACTTTGACTACCTGCGCACTCAGGAGTACCGAATTAAAAGCAGCAATCTGCGAGGCTCCATTATGCTCATTGGTCCTATCCTTGCTCGTTTTGGCAAGGCGCTTATCCCCCAGCCGGGCGGCGATAAGATTGGGCGCCGCCGTCTTGACACCCATTTTGAAGGATTTGTACGCTTAGGTGCCGAGTTCAACTACGATGCAGAGAACCGCCTCTATAATGTAAGCCGCAAAGAACTTAAAGGCTGCTACATGCTCCTTGACGAGGCTTCTGTAACTGGCACGGCAAACATAATAATGGCAGCGGTTACCGCATCGGGTACCACCACTATATACAACGCCGCTTGCGAGCCTTATATACAGCAGCTGTGTAAAATGCTGAAATCAATGGGCGCCGATATACAAGGCATAGGTTCTAACCTGCTTACAATAAACGGTGTAAAAGAGCTTAAAGGCTGTAGCCACACTATTTTGCCAGACATGATAGAGGTGGGCAGTTTTATAGGCATGGCAGCAATGACTGGCTCTGACCTGACAATAAATAATGTATCCATAAAGGATTTGGGGCTGATTCCTGATAGTTTCCGCAAACTTGGCATAAAGCTTGAAGTGAACGGAGATGACATACACATACCAAGCCAGGAGCGCTTCAAAATTGAGTCTTATATTGACGGTTCCATTATGACCATTGCAGACGCACCGTGGCCAGGGCTCACGCCTGACCTTCTGAGCGTTATGCTTGTAGTGGCCACAAAAGCCAAGGGAAGTGTGCTCATACACCAGAAGATGTTTGAGAGCCGCCTGTTCTTTGTAGATAAGCTGATTGACATGGGCGCCAAGATAATACTCTGCGACCCTCACCGAGCCACTATCATTGGCATGGGTGATGAGTTCCACCTGAGGGCAGCCACAATGTCATCACCAGACATACGTGCCGGTATAGCATTGCTTATAGCCGCTATGAGTGCTGAAGGCGTGAGCACTATTCATAACATAGACCAGATAGACCGTGGCTACGAGCGCATAGATGAGAGACTTAACGCACTTGGAGCAAAAATTAAAAGAGTTTAATTCTCAACTGTCAACTATCAACTGTCAACTGTCAACTGTCAACTGTTAAACATGAAGACTGTCTTAAGATACATAACTTGCCTACTATTCCTTACGGCGATGCTTGCATCGTGCAAAGAGAGTTCTACAGATGTACATAAGGTTGACCCTGAATTTGAAGAGTATGTGCAGCGTTTCTTTGCATGCGCAGAAAAATATGGTGTCACAATACCAGACAAGAACATTGTAATGGTGAGCAAAATTCTTTCCAGCGGCAAGGCGGGATTATGCTATATGGAGCGCTACCCTGTTTATATTGAGATTGACGGCGGTTACTGGATGGCTCTTTCAGGTGCTCCTAATGAAGATGAGTCTAAGGAGGATCTCATATTCCATGAAATGGGTCACGGATTCCTGCGCCGTTACCATGACAATACAGAACTTAAAAACGGAGACTGGAAGACAATAATGTGCGGAGACCAGCTTCCACACGGACGTGCTGCAAACATTAACTACCGTGGAATGCGCAGAGACTACTACCTCAAGGAGCTGTTTACACAAACCACAGAAGTGCCCGCATGGAGCACGTACGTGCCTGATTTCTCACACGTTACTGAAACCGAGATATTTAACGCCGTACCCTCAGATGAAAGATACTGGCGTATAGGTAACACCGATAACTATAACGCACGTATAGAAGACGGACTTTACATTTACACTAACAAGATTGACAACAGCCAATACGTGCCGCTTACCACCACATCGGGGTCAAGTTCAATTCTTGACGTAACAGGCGATTTCTGCCTTGAGGCACAAATAAAGTTTTCCTCCACCACCATTACTGAACCATCAGGCGGTATCGGGTTCTCTAACTATAGCACTCCGGAGGGTTCCATAAACCCGTTGCACTATGCACAGGCCTCTAAAAAGAAGTTATTCTATTTAGGAGAGAGCGACTGCCACGCTCCGTTCGTATATCTATACTCTGAGCTTATCAATGAAGATGAGTATAACAAGATGACAATACGCAAGAACAAGGACACCCTGTTCTACTACATCAATGACACTTTTGTATATCACAATGACCTCACAGGTCTGCCTATAAAAGGCTCATCGTTCGGATTGTTAGTTGGCGGGCATTGTGACATTTCAGTTAAAAGCGTGACTCTCAAGACTTCCGGCGTTACCAAATGTGCGTCTGACGGCGCACCAGACAATGCCCAACCCGTGGATCTTGGTCCTAACTTCACCATTTTTAAAAAGTAACGCCTATGCTTAACAGGGTTGCCCTATACATAGAGAAAAACGAACTGCTTAAAAAGAACGACACTGTTATAGTAGGGCTTAGCGGAGGTGCTGATTCCATTTGCATGACTCACATTCTGTGCCGTTTAGGGTATCAGGTTATAGCCGCTCACTGTAACTTTTCACTGCGTGGCAGTGAGTCTGACAGAGACCAGGCGTTTGTGGAGGAGTACTGCCAGCAAAACTCCATTGAGCTTCACACCACCCTTTTTAACACCACTGCATACGCTTCTGAGCATAAGCTGGGCATTGAGGAGGCTGCACGTGAACTACGCTATCGCTGGTTTGAGGAGTTGAGACGGCAGACAGGGGCGGCCGCCGTGTGTGTGGCGCACCACCGTGATGACAGCATAGAGACCAGCCTGCTGAACCTTGCACGTGGAACAGGCATTACAGGCATCTGCGGAATAAGGTGCCGTAACGGTCATGTGGTACGTCCGCTTCTTGCAGTAAGCCGCACTGATATAGAGGAGTACATCAATGAGCAGGAACTAAGTTACGTTACAGACTCCACCAACTTGGAGACTCACTATAACCGCAATAAGATACGCAACATAATTATCCCTGAGTTTCAGAAAATCAAACCCGGTTTTTGTGAGACCATGGCTGCAAACATAGAGAATTTCACAGCAGTCAACTCCATATACCAGGATGTTATAAAAAAAGAAAAAGAGAGAGTCCTCACCAAAAAAGAGAGCACCCTCTACATTAATTTAAATAAGGTGGCTGAATTTGTGGAGCCAGCCACACTTCTGTATGAAATCCTGAAGCATTACGGTCTGCACCCACGTGAAATCCCCAAACTGCTCTATATGGAGAGAGGCAAGCAGGTTACAACACAAACTTGCCGCATATCAATAGTCAGAGTCAGGAATGAGCGTATGCTTGCGGTGGAGAGTCTCAGCAATTAGTGCTGTCCACAGCCGCAGTCACAACCGTCGCCACACTCCGCATCGTGGCATCCTTCACAACCATCACCATGACATCCGCCACAGCCTCCGCATGAGTGCTTGGTGAGAAGATTTGCTATTTCATCATCGGTGGCTTCACGCTTAACTATCACCTTACCCACAAAATGGAGGTCCTCACCTGCAAGAGGATGGTTCAGGTCAACAGTAACAATATCCTTACCAACCTTAACCACAGAGGCGTTTATACGGTTACCGTCAGTATCCATAAGTGGTATGACATTACCCTCAAACAGAATGCGCTCATCTACCTTGCCGTCCACCTCAAAAGTGCTTTTGGGAAGGTCTATAACCCCCTCATCATCATACTCGCCGTAGGCATCAGCACACGGAATGGTGAAATCAAAAGTATCACACACGTCAAGAGGCAGGAGCTGTGTTTCAAACTTGTCAAGCATCATGCCCATGCCGCTATAGAAGCATAGAGGGCGCTCTATAGTAGCCTGCTCCATAAGTTCTTGTTCCTCACCTACCTTCAAATCATACGTAACTGCAAAATAATAACTTTTCATAATCTATATATTATTTATTAACTCCTAAACTCCTAAACTCCTAAACTCCTAAACTCCTAAACTTAATTAGTACCAGTTAATCCTCTCCGACGTATCACTCTGCTTGGTATATTTCAAATCCTGTAGCAGAGTTGACTTGACACCAATCATAAAGTTATACGTGGTATATGTTCCAATAGGCACAAAACTACATGACATCTGCCAGCAGTGTAGGTCCTTTGATATGGTACAGTTCATATAGCTCCACTTGTTATTTGTGATGTCATAATAGGTGGAGATAGAGAAATGCCACGTTTTGGTAAAATCTATGCTGCCTGATATGCTCAGGTTATGTGTCAGCTTACGGTCATACTCCATAATGTCATAGTTAAATGTGGAGTACGCATATCTAATACTATAGTTAAGGTTAAGAGACCACGGAATCTTGAATTTCTGGTAATCTGCGTCTGCTTTTTTCCACCGCTCACGCTTCAGCTGCCGTTCAGTAGGCGTGGACAGAGGATCCACCGATGCAATGTCTTCCATAAGTTCAGATGTCTCCTGCTTTTTCTCATCTTTGTCAGTACCGGCATTCTTCTTCTCCTCCTCCTTGTCCTTCTTCTTCTTGAACGTGTCATTATTGAACGTATATCCAAACGATGTTCCCGTGCTCATAAGGCGGCCTAACACATGATTCTTCTTAAGCTGGCTCACATTAACCCTGGTTACAGAACCATACTCATTCAGCTGATAGGTGTATGGGTCAAACACAAAATCTATGTTCATGGAGAACTTGCTCAGGAACTTAAGACGCAGGTTCATAGTAATGTTTGACCAGTTAAGGGAGTCTGCCACAAAGTTATAGCCACTGCCAAAAGAGAAATTGTCTATAATGGTAATCTTCTTAGCCTTGCCCGTGGTATCCTTGCGTGACCAATACTTCATCTCCAGATTATTGGCCACAGAGAACGTCACGGCACCAGTTGCACCCCTTGACGGCGAGCCGCCGTAAACACCGCCGGCATAACGGTCATAATAGACAGTGGATGTTCCACCACCAGCCACAGGCCTCTCATAACTACCCCAGTACTTCCACATATCTGCGCCGTAATCAGGTGACACGCTGAAAGATACAGTTGGAACAATCTTATGGCGGAACACAGGAGCGTTCCTACCCTTCTTTACTTTAGGCGTAAAGAATCCGAATAACTGAGTCTGCAAGCCCACCGATGCAGACATCTGATATATATTGTAGAATCCAAACGTGGTGTCAGCCACCACAGAACCGGCCGCATCCCCCTCCCAACGCTGATCCACACGTCTGAAATACCACTTGAGGGTGTTATTAAGGTTAATATTAAGGTTCAGATACTTGGCAATAACAAAAGAGGCGCTGATGGGAACTTCATGCTTCATACCATTGTTCCAGTCACGCAAAAAGTTAGTGTGCGCAAAATTCTTCTCTTTACATACAACACCATTTGTCATATTAAAGCTGTAAGCCACACCAATCTTCTCATACCATTTCTCCTTACCCACAGGCTTTTTACGCTTGAACGGGAACACACGGCTCATACTGAGTGTAACCTGCGGCAGGTTAAGGTTTATGGTGGAGTCACTGGTACGCTGTGAAACAGATGCGCTTATAGTCAGGGTGAGAGGAGCGTTAGGGAAAGTCTGAATAACAGAAACCGTACTGTTCTTAGTGTTTTGTGAAATGAGAGCAGGATTATAGTAGCTGTCTATATTGTTCTTCTCATAGCTTGATGTGGAGAAGTTCACACTGGCGGAAAACTGTGTATATGGCGACATCTTAGGGTCTTGCGTATGTGACCACAGCAAGCGGAAGTCATTAGAACGCATATAATCCTTGGTATTCGGTTCACCAGTAACATTCTGCAGGAAACTTATGTTAAAAGAGCCGCTGAACCTGTAACGCCACTTGTATGTAGATGACGCTGTAATGGACCATGAACCTTTAGTGTAGATATCTGTGGTTACAGCCAGATCCAAATAGTCATTTATGGCAAAATAGTAGCCTAAGCCCTTGGCAAAGAAACCTCTTGAAGCCTCATCTCCTAAAGTAGGCATAAGCAGACCTGATGAATATTTCTGATTTATAGGGAAGTAACCAAACGGCAGTGCGAGCGGCAACGGCACATCCTCCACCACCATGTATGCAGGACCGGACACAATATACTTGCCCTGCTTCATCTTAGCCTTGGTAAGCGCAAGGTAGAAGTGAGGGTGGTCATGCTGGTCACAAGTGGTGTATTTTCCATTCTTAAGGCAATATACATCTTCATCCACCTTCTTGGTCTGGCTCGCAGTAATGAAACCCTCACCCTGTTTGCTGACCGTCCCCTTTATCATACCCTTCCTTGATTTGAAGTTATAGCGCATCTCAGTAGCCTCGTACTCCTCGCTCCCCTCCTTGAACTTAGGTTTGCCCGACATGGCTCCTGTGGAGTCTGTAACGCCAGTGGCATATACTGTACTACTGTCAAGCCTCAGCCTAATGAATGCAGCTGTAAGCTCAATGCCGCCGTATGTAACCTTGGCATCGCCGTACAGTTCAGCGGTTTTGGTACCCACCATAACCACAGAATCCTTAGCTGAATATACCACATCATTAGTAATAGCAGCCCCGTCGCCACTCTTTTTCTTTGCAAAGACCGGCGATGCTAAAAACAGCAGTACTAACAATATGTTTACTAACTTCTTCAACTCCTTAACTCCAAAACTCCTTAACTCCTAAACTCCTTAACTCCTAAACTTCAAAACTCCAAAACTACCCATTTTAAAGGGACAAAGTTAAACATTTTATACCTTTTAAACGTCTATTTAAAGTAAATTTACACATAGTAAATATATAAAAATGCGGTCTATTGTGTATTTTGAGAAAAAAAATTAACTTTGCAGTTTGATTAGAAACATTTTTAACAGTCATGTCATTGAAAAAAATAGCTACATTACTTGCAGCATACGTATTTGCAATAAGCGCAAACGCATTTACAATAGTTATTGATGCGGGTCACGGCGCCCACGATGCCGGAGCCATAGGCTCATTCTCCAAGGAGAAGAACATAAACCTGCGCCACGCCATGCTTTTGGGAGACATTATCAAGGAGCGCAACCCAGAGATTAAAGTTATCTACACCCGTGACAAGGATGTGTTTGTAGAGCTAAACGAGCGTGCCCGTATAGCCAACCGTAACAAGGCGGACCTTTTTGTATCAATCCACACAAACTCTTCAAAAAACAAGAGCGCCAACGGCATAGAGGTGTTCACCCTTGGTGCCTCACGTTCAAAGGAGAATATGGAGGTGGCAATGCTTGAGAACTCCGTAATCCTTATGGAGGAGGACCATGAAAGCAAGTATCAGGGATTTGACCCTAACAGCACAGACTCCTATATAATGTTTGAATTCATGAAAGACCAGTACAGCCAGCGCAGTATAGCATGTGCTGACTTTATACAGAAAGAGCTGGTGGAGAGCAGCGGACGCTATGACAGAAGCGTGCGTCAGGCAGGATTCCTTGTACTCAGAGCCACATCAATGCCGTCAATCCTTATAGAGCTTGGTTTCATATCAAACAAGGAAGAAGAGAAGGCCCTGAATAATGATGACAAACAGATAGCTAACGCAGAGGCTATATATCGTGGTATCATATCATACATCCATGACCTTGAGAAAAAAGGCGGCAAGGCTATTCTAACACAGCATCAGGCTGACACAGTAAAGACGGCCGCTGACACTACTAAAACAACCCCTGCCGTTCAGGCACAGAAGCCTGCTGAGACTTCAAAACCAGCGGAAGGAGCAAAACCGGCAGAAGAGGCAAAACCTGCGTCTGCCACAAACAGCTCAGAGACAACATATAAACTTCAGATACTTGTCTCATCTAAAAAGAAATCGCTTAAAGACCCTGTATTCAAGGGCAGAAAGGATGTGGAGGAACTTAAAGATAACGTAGGCTACAAATACTTTATTGGAGCATCCACTAACTATGATGACGTGGCAGCCCTTAAGAATAAGATTGGAAGCTCATTCTCAGGCTCTTTTATCGTAGCCTACAAAGACGGCAAGAGAGTTAACATTACAGACACAAAAAAGAACAAATAAAATATAACTATGGGAGAACAGAAGAAAACATTCCTTAACAACGAGGTTAAAATAGGCATCGCCGTGGTGTTTGCCATTGCAGTGCTCTACTTTGGAATCAACTTTCTGAAAGGCATTAACATCTTTACGCCTAACACCACACTTTACGTGCAGTATAACAGTGTTGACGGCATAGTAAAAACAAGCCACGTGCTTATAAACGGCTATCAGGTGGGACACGTGAGCGACATTGTGTTTGACTACACTAAAGAGGCGCCCATAACACTTGAGCTTACTGTTGACCGCAAATTAGTGGTGCCCAAAGGAACCATAGCTGAAGTTTATGAGACTGGTATGCTTGGCGACAAGGCTATCCGCCTGCGTCTGGGCAAGAGCAATGAGCTGTGTCACAAGGGAGACACTATTGAAGGTATAATTACTGGCGGCGTTCTGGCACAGGCCATGGAGTCTCTGCTACCTCCTATACAGAATATGATACCTAACATTGACTCTACCGTACGCGCTCTGAGAGCTGTGGTGGAGAGTGAGCACGTGGAGAATATTCTTGCCAACGCCGATGATGCAGTTAAGAGCCTGAAGGACGCATCGGGCAAACTTGACGCCATGATGAGCACAGATATAAAGCCTTTTATGGCTGACGCTAAGAACGTAGCCGCCAAACTTGACAAGGTGGCCACCGATGTAAGCGAGGCAGACCTTAAGAAGACACTCAGCGAGCTTGAAGCGGCTATTGCTAATGTAAAACTGGCTACAGCCAAGCTAAGCAGCACAGACAACACGTTAGGATTGCTTCTTAATGACCGCAAACTGTACAATGATGTGGATTCAATACTCATCAATGGGAACGCTCTGGTTGTTGACCTTAAGCAGAACCCTAAACGCTATGTTCACTTCTCAGTGTTCGGGTCAAAGGAGAAGAAAACAGACGAGCAAAAAAAATAAAATTTTAACACTTTTTTAACACTTCGGGGAATTTGCTGAAAACTAACAAGTTCCCCGTCTTTTTTAATTTTTAATCAATTTTAACCATAGTTTTATAAATTAGTGAAGTTCAACAATTTCAAAATTTGCATAAACATATATCACTGATAATCAACATACTACAACAATCGCCTATAAACCAAAACATTGCGTCATTTTTTAAAAATCCAAATAAAAAACGGTTTTTTTTTTCAAAAAATTCGTTACAAATTTGCAACTCCAAAACCGAATTGATCGAATACTGAAAAAAAACTGAAACGTAATGAGTGCCGAAATTACACCACAGTGGAACCAATGCCTTGCCATCATAAGGGACAACATTGATGAGCAGGCCTACGACAAATGGTTTGAGCCTATCAAGCCATTGAAGTACGTTGATAATACCCTGACCATAGAGGTTCCGTCGCCGTTCTTTCCAGAACTGCTTGAGCAGAACTTTGCAAAACTTATCCGCTACACACTCAATAAAGTGTATGGAGAGAGCACTAAGCTCATGTATCGCTGCACAGTGGACCAAGAGAACAAGAAAGGCGGTTATACAGATGTTTCCGGCACAAACAGGGCTAATGACACCAAGATTACAGCAAACTCATTTGCAAGCAACCTCAACCAGCGCTACAGTTTTTCCACATTTATTGAGGGAGACTGCAACAAGCTGCCTCGTACAGCAGGCATAAACATAGCAAGCCAGCCTGGTAAGAACATATTCAACCCGCTGTTCATCTATGGCAAATCCGGCGTGGGTAAGACACACCTTGCAAATGCCATTGGCCTTAAAGTGCTTGAACTACATCCTCAGAAGAGAGTGCTTTTCATCTCATCAAGTCTGTTCCAGCTCCAATACACAGAGGCTGCACGTACAAACCAGGTGAATGACTTCATCAACTACTATCAGTCACTTGACGTACTTATAGTGGATGACATTCAGGAGTTTGGCGAGGGCAACAAGAAACAGACTCAAAACATATTCTTCCAGATATTCAACCATCTGCAGCAAACTGGTAAGCAGTTAGTGTTCACTTGCGATAAGAAACCTGCAGAACTTGACGGTATGGAAGACCGCCTGCTCACCCGCTTCAAGTGCGGACTTAGCGCAGAGATTGAACTTCCTGACTTTGACACAAGAAAAGCTATTCTCAAGGCAAACATTGAGAAAGACGGCTTAAAGATTTCAGACAATGTCATAAACTACATTGCTGAGAATGTCACAGGCAGCATACGCGACCTTGAAGGCACCGTAATCTCCATTGTGGCTCAATCCACAATGAACCAACGCAACATAAACATTGAGCTTGCCAAGAAGGTTATAAGCAATATAGTTGCATCATCACAGAAGAACCTTTCTGTGGCGGAGATACGTGACATGGTATGTGACTTCTACGGTGTGTCATTAGAGAGCCTGCTCTCAGAGAGTAGGAAACGAGAGATTGTACAAGCGCGCCAAGTGGCAATGTACTTTGCCAAAATCAAGACCAAGGATTCACTTACAACCATTGGCACAACCATTGGCAAACGTAACCACGCCACAGTGCTTCACGCCTGCAAAACGGTTCAGGATCTGATTGATACAGACAAATCCTTCCGTTCAAGTATAGAAGAACTTAACAGAATGTTTAAATAATGATTTACAAGTTTGTCCTTGTCTCAAATGAGGTAGATGACTTCATGAGAGAGATTTCAATTGATTCCGAGGCCAAGTTCATTGACCTGCACAATGCCATTCTTGACTCTGTAAAATACACTAAAGACGGCATAACCACATTCTTCCTTTGCAATGATGACTGGGAGAAAGAGCAGGAGGTTTCACTCTTTGAAATGGAGACCAGCATGGATGTGGATTCATACACCATGGACGGCACGGTGCTCAGCGAGCTTATCAACGATGAGGGGCAGAAACTGATTTATGTGTTTGACAACATAACAGACCGCTCATTCTACATTGAGCTTAAAGATATAGTACCAGGAGAGGATCTTGACAAGCCAAAGTGCACCGCAAAAACAGGCGTGCCACCAGAACAGTATATGATTGAGGATTTCTCAGACCTCACCAAGAACGTAAAGGGCGGCAAAGACGACGTGATTGACGAAAACTTCTACGGCGATGAGGAGTTTGACATAGACGAGCTTGACTCCGAGGGCTTTGGCGACCTTAATTTTGACAATGAAGATTTCAGATAATTCCAAGCTGCTGTGAAGACCCTGTATGTGCTGTTAGGTCCTACAGGTGTGGGTAAAACCGCACTCTCCATAGATATTGCAAAAAAACTTGATACCCCTGTCATATCTGCTGACTCAAGGCAGATTTACAGGGGTATTCCTATTGGCACGGCAGCCCCCACCCCGGAACAGCTTTCAGAGGTAAAGCACTACTTTATAGCCACCAAGGAGCTTGACGAATACTACAGCGCAGGACAGTATGAGCTTGACGCACTGCAAGTTATAGATGAGCAGTTCAGCCGTGGCGACAACGCCCTGCTTGTGGGCGGCTCCATGATGTATATTGACGCAGTGTGCCAGGGGCTTGATGATGTGCCGCGAGTGGATGAAGAGACACGCAGCTACGTAACAGAACTTTACAAGACCCAAGGGCTTGACAAAATAACTTCAATGCTCCGCCTACTTGACCCTGAGTGGTATGACCGTGTAGATCTTAAAAACCCCAAACGGGTCATGCACGCTGTGGAGGTCTCCCTTTTTGCCGGCAAGCCCTACTCCTCCATTCTAACCCAAAGTAAAAAGGAGCGTCCTTTCCGCATCGTGAAGACAGGCCTTAACCGTGAGCGTGATGAACTCTATGAAAATATAAACCGACGGGTGGAACAGATGATTGCAGACGGTCTGGAAGCTGAAGCACGCTCAGTGTATCACCTACGCCACCTAAACTCACTTAACACCGTGGGGTTCAAAGAGATGTTTGCATACTTTGACGGAAGTATAACATTTGATGAAGCTGTGGAGCAAATCAAGCGCAACACACGCCGCTATGCCAAGAAACAACTCACATGGTTTTCCCGTGACAGCTCTATCAGATGGTTTCATCCAAATAACCTCTCCACATCATTATCACTTCCTTAGTTCACACACCTCGTCATTCTGAGCGAAGCTAAGAATCTTATAAAGAGCCAAATTATTTGGTTACAAATTATTTTGCAAAAACCGCTAAATTCATTAACTTTGCAAAATTGATGGCAAATTCAATTCATTAATTCATATTTAACTAAACAACAAAATCTTATGTGGTTATTTAACTCTTCTGTGGGAAGAAAGTTTGTGATGAGTATCACTGGTACCGCACTTGCTCTTTTTCTGCTCTTTCACGCATCTATGAATCTTGTTGCAATCATTTCTGAGGATGGTTACAATGCGATTTGTGAGTTTTTAGGTGCCAACTGGTACGCACTTGTGGGTACACTGGGCATTGCTTTTTTGGCAGTAGTGCATATTGTGTATGCCTTTATTCTGTCAATAATCAACTACCGTGCACGTGGCAAGGAGCGCTACGCTGTATCATCAAAATCTGAAGGTGTGGAGTGGTCTTCCATGAACATGCTTGTGCTTGGTTTCATTATCCTTGGCGGCCTCTGCCTCCACCTTGCCAACTTCTGGGCTAAGATGCAGCTTGTAGAGGTTCTTGGTGGCGAGCCTGCAAGCGGTATTGAGCTTATAAAATACACATTCTCAAAGTGGTATTTTGTAGTTCCTTACGCTCTGTGGCTGTGCGCCCTCTGGTTCCACCTTACACACGGCATCTGGAGCGCAATGCAGACATTTGGCTGGAGCAACAATATCTGGCTTCCACGCATCAAATGCATCAGCAACATAGTTGCCACACTTATAGTTCTCATGTTTGCCGCAGTGCTTGTTTATTATGCAGTGGCAGGTATGTGTATCGCTTAACAATCAAATAACGTAAAATTCACAAATTCAACATTATGGCTAATCCAAAAAACATAAAAGACACGGCAAAACAGATAGTTGACGCCGTAAAAGAGGTAACTGAAGTCATTGAGAATGTTGCAGAGGCTGCTAAGGAGACAGTTCAAGCTGTAAGCGACGCTGTAAAAGAGACGTCTAAAACTGTACAAAACGCAGTATCAGAGGAGAAGATTGACGCAAAGATTCCAGAAGGACCTCTTGCAGAGAAATGGAGTAACTACAAGGCTCACCAGAAACTTGTCAACCCTGCCAACAAGCGTAAACTTGACATCATAGTTGTTGGTACCGGTCTTGCGGGCGCATCTGCGGCTGCATCGCTGGCAGAAATGGGCTTTAACGTACTTAACTTCTGTATCCAGGATTCTCCACGCCGTGCACACTCTATTGCTGCACAGGGTGGTATAAACGCCGCCAAGAACTATCAGAATGACGGCGACTCTGTATATCGTCTTTTCTATGACACAATCAAGGGCGGTGACTATCGTGCTCGTGAGGCCAACGTTTACCGTTTGGCAGAGGTATCAAATAACATTATTGACCAGTGTGTGGCTCAGGGTGTTCCTTTTGCACGTGAGTACGGCGGTCTTCTTGACAACCGTTCATTTGGCGGTGCTCAGGTATCACGTACTTTCTACGCTAAAGGTCAGACAGGCCAGCAGCTTCTGCTTGGAGCCTACTCAGCACTTAGCCGTCAGATTGGCAAGGGCAAAGTTAAGATGTACTCTCGCTATGAGATGCTTGATGTAGTAATCATTGAGGGTAGAGCTCGTGGTATTATAGCACGTAACCTTGTAACTGGCCGCATAGAGCGTTTCTTTGCACACGCTGTGGTTATAGGTACAGGCGGCTACGGAAACACATTCTTCCTCTCTACAAACGCTATGGCTTCTAACGGTTCAGCAGCCATGCAGATTTATAAGAAGGGTGCATACTTTGCAAACCCATGTTACGCACAGATTCACCCTACATGTATTCCTGTTCATGGCAGTTTCCAGTCTAAGCTTACACTTATGTCTGAGTCTCTGCGTAATGACGGCCGCATCTGGGTTCCTAAGAAACTTGAAGACGCCAAGGCTCTGCAGGCTGGCAAACTTAAAGGCCGTGACATTCCTGAAGAGGACCGTGACTACTACCTGGAGCGCCGCTACCCTGCTTTTGGTAACCTTGTTCCACGTGACGTTGCATCACGCGCCGCTAAAGAGCGCTGCGATGCCGGTTTTGGTGTAAACTCCACAGGTTTGGCTGTATTCCTTGACTTCTCCGATGCAATCAAGCGTCTTGGCAAGGATGTTGTTGCCCAGAAGTACGGAAACCTGTTCCAGATGTATGAGAAAATTGTTGATGAGAACCCATACGAGGATCCAATGATGATATTCCCTGCTATCCACTACACCATGGGTGGTATCTGGGTTGACTATGAACTCATGACATCTATCAAGGGTCTGTTCTGCATAGGTGAGGCTAACTTCTCAGACCACGGTGCTAACCGTCTTGGTGCATCTGCTCTTATGCAGGGTCTTGCAGATGGATACTTTGTACTTCCATATACAATCCAGAACTACCTTGCAGACCAGATTACAGTTCCACGCATGAGCACAGACCTTCCTGAGTTTGAGGAGGCTGAAAAGGCTGTCAAGGACAAGATTGCACGCCTTATGTCAATTCAGGGTTCACGCTCTGTTGACAGCATCCACCGTGAGCTTGGTCTTATCATGTGGGAGTTTGTAGGCATGGGCCGTACAAAGGCAGGTCTTGAGACTGCAATCAAGAAGATTGATGAGATTCGTGAGCTCTTCTGGAAAGAGGTTTACATCCCTGGAAAGGCTGATGACCTTAACGTAGAGCTTGAGAAGGCAATCCGTCTTGCAGACTTTATTGAGATTGGCCAGCTTATGGCTCGTGACGCACTGCAGCGTGAAGAGTCTTGCGGCGGTCACTTCCGTGAGGAGTACCAGACTCCGGAGGGCGAGGCACTCCGTCAGGATGACAAGTTCTCATTTGCATCATGCTGGAAGTACATGGGCGAAGGCAAGGAGCCTGTAATGCTCAAGGAGCCGCTTGATTATGAGTTCACAGAACGTAAAACCAGAAACTATAAGAACTAACAACAATGGATAAGACTATAAATATAACACTTAAAGTATGGCGTCAGGCCGGTCCTAAAGCAAAGGGACACTTTGAGACCTATAAACTTGAAAACATTTCAACTGACAGCTCTTTCCTTGAGATGCTTGACGTTCTGAACGAGCAGCTCATCTCTGAGAAAAAAGAGCCAATCGCATTTGATCATGACTGCCGTGAGGGTATCTGCGGTATGTGCTCACTATACATTAACGGACATCCTCACGGACCTGACGGTGCCGTTACAACCTGCCAGCTCCACATGCGTCGCTTCAAAGATGGTGACACAATTACAGTTGAGCCATGGCGTTCTAACGCATTCCCTGTAATAAAAGACCTTATGGTTGACCGTCGTGCCTACGACAAGATTATACAAGCAGGTGGTTTTGTATCTGTAAATACAGGTGGTGTGCCAGACGCCAATGCAATTCCAATTCCTAAGAAAGACGCCGATGAGGCAATGGACAACGCATCTTGCATTGGTTGCGGCGCTTGCGCAGCAGCTTGCAAGAACGGCTCAGCCATGCTGTTCGTAGCAGCCAAGGTAAGCCAACTCGCCCTTCTTCCACAAGGCAAGGTTGAAGCAGCCGCCCGTGTAAAGGCTATGCTCGGCAAGATGGATGAGCTTGGTTTTGGTAACTGCACTAATACAGGAGCCTGCGCAGCAGAGTGTCCTAAGTGCGTTCCACTTAGCGCCATAGCCCGCCTGAACCGCGAGTTCATCTGCGCCAAGTTCAAAGACTAAAACACATTAGTTTATACTTAAACGTCATTCTGAGCGAAGCGAAGAATCTCAAATTCGCTACTCAGAATGACGTTTATTATTATAGACAATAATTTTTGCAGTAAATTTGTCGCAAATTAAAATACTATGGCAGATAACTATCTTGAAAGAAAATATGCGGAGTACCAGAACCGCAAAACCCAGATGCAACGCAAGCCTCAGCAGAGTTACACAGAGAAACGCATGATGCGGGTACGGGTGTTTGATGACACCGTGGAGTGCTGCAAAAGAGGCTATTATGAAAACCGTTTTGGAGATAAGGTGGAAGTACCTGTTACGGACGGCACCACAGACGGCACTGTATTCTACACAAACAAAGATGTGTTTGATGTAAACAACATTCTGACTCTGCAATACCAAACACAGATAAGTGTAGTGAACATAGACTGCCTCATCGCCGCAAAATATCTGATAGATAACGGCTACCACCCTGCCGTACTGAATATGGCAAGCCGTCACACTCCAGGCGGAGGCGTGGTGAACGGCAGCGGAGCGCAGGAGGAGAACCTTTGCCGCCGCACGTCTCTACATCGTTCAATTTTCTGCTATGGTGAGTATCCGTCAAAATACGGGTTAAACACAGCATCGGCGCACTACCCTATGGACCATACATACGGCGGCATTTACACGCCTAATGTAATGGTCATTAAAGATACTGAAGACAACCGCTACCAGCTGCTTGATACACCATTTAAGATAGACGTTATAAGCGTGGCGGGCGTTAACAATCCAGACCTTGATGAGAACGGGCTTTTCATGCCGCAGATAGCAGAAACCATACGATGCAAGATTCGCACCATACTGCGCCTTGGACTGCGCCATGGCAATGACAGCCTTGTACTTGGAGCATTAGGCTGCGGAGCGTTCCACAACCCGCCAGAGCAGGTTGCACAACTCTTCAAGCAGGTATTAGCAGAACCAGAGTTCAAAAACAAATACCGCCGCATAATATTTGCCGTAATAGACGACTTTAACGCCCATCAGGCTCACAACCCAAACGGCAACTTCAAACCCTTCAAAGATATTTTTGCGACAAACTCATAGCAGTTTTTGATAATTTCTGCTATAAGTTAGTAGCAATTTTCTTTATTTTCTGCTACAACTTTATAGCAAAATATGTATATTTGCAGAAAATATAGGATAAAACTATGCAAGCACTTATCGAGCAATTCAAATCAAAGTTGGAACTTACCCCAACAAAATTCTTAAGAGAGCACCACAATCAAATAAATTGGGACTGCCGAATTATTGGAATTTTAGGGCAAAAAGGCGTTGGAAAGTCAACGCTTATACTGCAACATATAAAACTGCAGGATAATATAAGTGAAGTGTTGTACGTACAGGCGGATGACATCTATTTTGGAGCTCACACTATATTAGAGCTTGCAAAAAACTTCTATTCACACGGAGGTAGAATCCTATATGTTGATGAGATTCACAAATACAATAATTGGAGCCATGAAATCAAATTAATATATGATCAAGTTCCTCTTCTTAAAGTAGTTTATTCAGGCAGTTCAATTCTTGATTTAGAACAAGGCGGAGCTGATTTAAGCCGCAGAGTCGTACAATATCACTTGCCAGTATGGTCACTACGAGAATTCCTTAATTTACGCAATGGCTGGTCACTTAGAGTTTCCACGCTCCAGGAGGTATTATCGGGTAAAGTTGATTTTCCATACGGCGATGAGAGGCCTCTAAAATATTTTGAGGAGTATTTACATAAAGGATGCTACCCTTTCTTTATAGAATTAGAATTTGAAGCGAGATTAAGGCAGGTTATCAACACGACCGTCTCTGTTGATATACCAAAATACGCAAAAATGACTATCGCCGCCACTCAAAAGCTTCAAAAATTGATGTACTATCTATCACAGAGCGTTCCTGTAAAAATAAACTTCTCTGAAATGGAACGTGACCTGAACCTTAACAGGAATGAGTTGCCAAAATATTTAGAATACCTTGAAAAGGCGGAACTGATATCCATACTGAGAATGAAAGCCACAGGAAACGCTATACTCAGAAAGATGGATAAACTCTACCTACACAACCCTAACATAGCCAATGTACTGGCAGAGAACACAGCCAACACAGGTTCTATACGTGAAAGCATCTTTCTGTGCTGGGCAAGGGCCGCCAAATATGATGTATATGAATCACCGGTATCAGATTTCGAAATCAACAACATGACATTTGAAGTAGGTGGACGTAACAAAGGGAAAAAGCAAATAGAAAGCGTTACCAATGGCTACATTGTCAAAGACGGCATAGAGTACGCATACGAAAACCAAATTCCGCTATGGATGTTTGGATTCTTATACTAACATATAAAGCAGACTGTTTTATGCGGTTCGCTTTGCAGTTATAGATTATGTTTATGCATTAAGCTTATCTTTTATCTCCTGTAGAGTTTTTTCCATTTCAGTGAGCTGGCGCTTAACATCATCGTTATTATCACTGACCATGGCATCTACAAATATCAACTCATTAAGAACGGCAGTGCCTCTAATACTTTAGGAAACTCCTGCTTGAAGTTCGGGGTTAGGTCTGGGGATGTAAGCAGGTTATTTAGCTCTTCTATGGTAAAGAAACGACCTTCAGCTATTTCATCTTTATCAGGGGTTATAACGCCGTCATAGATTGTATAAAAGGCATTAACCATCTCATACTCCGTTTGTGAGCGGAACGGGTATGTAAACATTGGGTGTATCTCAGCACCAACGATGCCAAGCTCCTCACGTGTCTCACGCAGTAAAGCCTCCATTATGGTCTCACCGTAATCAACGTGCCCACCTACTGCAGTATCCCATTTAAGAGGCAGAAGTTTCTTATTTGCGGAGCGCTTTTGCAGATATAGTTCACCCTTGCTGTTGAACACATGCAAGTGAACTACAGGATGAAGCAGGAAACTGCCGCCGTGGCACACACTGCGCAGCTCCTTGCCTATAACCTCTCCTTTTTCATTTATTAAGGGTAGATACTCTTCCATAATATTTATTATCAGTTCACGAAAGTACATAAAATTCAGATAGCAAGCAAAAAAAATAGGAGGCTGAAAACAGTCTCCCAATTTTAATATAATAGACTTATACCCTATCAGGTACACAACCCTAACGGCAATTTCAAGCCCTTTAAAGATACGTTTACTGCAAATTTATAGCAGCCCAAGCACATCCTCCACAATCTGTTCATCGAGCAGACGGTTATCTGAAAGAAGTTGTTGCTGGTCAAAACGGTCATAAAGGTCTTTTTTAATACCGCCAACCAGCACCTTCATATCTGATGTACCGTAGTATGCAGCTATGCGTTCCCCAAAACCTCCATCCTTGCAGCCGTCCTCAAGCGTAACAACAAGTGAATGTTCTGCTTTAAGCGAATCGAGCGTTTTAGTGTCAAGAGCAGACAGATATCGCGGATTGATAAGAGTAGCATTTATGCCCTGCTGATACAGCAGTTCAACCACCTTCTCACCTTTCTGATAAAAACTTCCAGCAGCTATTATCGCCACAGAAGAGCCTTTGCGTGTGATTTTATATGCAGGTTCATAACCGTATTCCTCATCCACACTCTCCGATGTATGATTTACTCCGTTACTTGGCACTCTGATAGCCACTGGCTTCTTATCCTGACGAATAGCCCAACGAAGCATTGCAAAATACTCCTCACATGTAGCAGGAGCTAAATAGAGCAGATTAGGGATACTGCACAACATTGGTATGTCAAACAGGCAGATATGCGTAATATCATTCATTGTGCCACACCCACCCCACATCACGTTTATCACAGCAGGATTTGAGTTGATACAGAGGTCTTGAGCAATTTGATCGTATGTTCGCTGAATGAATGTGCTATACACAGTCCACACTGGTTTAAGGCCGCCCTTGGCCATACCGCTACTCATTGCACAAGCCTGCTCCTCAGCAATACCCATATCCAGATGCTGGGCACCAGCCTCCAAACGCTTTGACTTGGAGAAACCGGCTGCGGCCGGTGTCCCTGCCGTTACAGCAATAAGAGTGGGATCCTTCTTCATTTCCGCAAGCATAAACTCACTGAAAAGCTGTTCATAACTCTCACCGCCATAACGCTCAACAAGAGGCGCACCAGTATTTACATCAAATGGCATACCCCAATGCCACGCCTCCTTGTTTTCAGTGGCCGGAGCAAAACCATGACCTTTTTCTGTGTGTATATGAAGCACAGTAGGTTTATCCGCCCCCTTTACACTACTGAATAACGCTATTAGTTTTTCAACATCATTACCCTCCTCAAGATACTTATAATCAAAGCCAAGAGCCTTAAAAATATTACATTCCGCCTTTCCTTGTGTGGAGCGCAGCAACGCAAGATTCTTATAGAGTCCGCCATGATTCTCTGCAATGCTCATTTCATTATCATTTACAATGATGATTATTCCGGTTCCAAGCTCCGATGCCTCATTAAGCCCCTCATACGCCTCTCCACCAGAGAGTGAACCGTCACCAATAATAGCTATAATGTTTTCATCGCCGCCCTTTACATCACGAGCCTTTTGAAGCCCTGTGGCAAGGCTGATGGAGGTGGATGTGTGTCCAACTTCAAAATTATCATACATCGGACTCTCCGCAGGCGAAGAATAACCGCTTATGGCATTCATATCGTCCACATCACCAAGAAATCCTGACGCTCTGCCTGTAAGAACTTTATGCGGGTAGCATTGGTGGGAGACATCAAAAACAAACTTATCCTTGGGTGCGTTAAAAACATAATGTAACGCCACTGTAGCCTCCACAAAACCAAGGTTCGGCCCCACATGGCCACCATGTTTGCTTACCCTGTTAAGAACTGCATCACGAACCTCATCACAAACTGTTTTCAATTCTTGAATACCGAGCCCCTTTATATCAGCCGGGGATTTTATCTTTTCTATGTACATATTACCTGAATTTTACTGCAAATTTAATAAAAATAGCGGGGGGCTGAAACAGTCTCCCGCTATTTTTGTTTGAAAAGAAAATTACTTCTTGATAACTTTTGTGAAACCTACTGTTCCATCCTCAAACTGTATGCCAAGCAGGTAAAGTCCTGCTGCAGCACCACTAAGGTTAATCTCTGCACCATTGCTGCCAGCTACTGCGGCGCCAGAAGTGCTGAGAGCCTTTATTGAAGAAATCTCCTTGTCTGTCTCCACTGTCACCCAGCCTGTGGTTGGGTTTGGATAAGCCTCTATCTTGGTCTCGTTAGCCTGAGCCTCATCTGCGTTTACAAGGCCTGAACAATCAACCACTGTGTATCCTTTACCATCGGCACTTATCTCATAGCACGTTTTAGAAGATATGTTTTCAATATTGCCAGTCTGAACACCATTACCATTGAAAATAATATTGCAGACGCCATTAGAAGTTGGCACATTATAGTACCACCAGTTTTCATCCTGTGACTTCATCTGTTCTCCTGGCCAATTTGTACCAGATGTGCCATTGTTCCAGTAGTGGATATTTGGAGTGGTGGAGGCGTAGAAATTACTTTTCTTGAGCCCAATCTGAATTGAATTATCAGATGGTTGCTCACCACACGCCCGTGGCGTGAACTTACCACTCATGCCTGTTGCGTCATAACAATATTCATCTTCTGTGAGATACATTATATTAGCTGACTGTTCTGATCCATTGTTGAATATGATATTGATAGGGCGTTTGGAATCATCCACGTCAATAGTCATGGTATAACGTCCTGTAACTCCATCCTTTTCAGCAGCCTTGCCAGGCCAAGCTCCGAGGAACTCATCACCATTATCATTCCAAGCATAGAAATTGCAATTACCCCAATTAGAAGGAGCCGTAAATTCAATGGTAATTCCAGCTGGTTTCTCTGTAAGGAATTTACCCGTTACAATCTCCGAGAGGTCACCCTGGTACTCTGCCACAGCCTTAAGAATGGTCTGATTCTGAGTAATTGCCACTGGCGATGTATATTTTGTGGAGCTTGTAGTTGGGTCAGAACCGTCAAGAGTGTAATATATGGAGGCATTCTCAACATTAGAGCTAAGTGTAACTTTACCGCCCTGGCCTACGTAACCACCAGTAGGATTCAATGTAACCACTGGCATTTCATGTGTATAGTATGTACCCGTGGCCACACTTGATGTCTCAGTTCCGTCTATTGCAATAGCCTTTATAACAGTCTTGTTTACGCTAATTGTAATAGGGCTGGTATATTTTGTAGAGCTTGCAGAAGGAGTTGAACCGTCTGTAGTGTAATAGATTGTACCACGTGAAGCTGTAAGGGTAACCTTACCATTAACACCCACATTAGCTCCGCTTGCAGGGCTCATAGTAACAACAGGTGACACAATTTTTTCACATGTGCCTCCGCTTGTGGCTTTCTCCTCCTCTGTGCCGTCCCATGTTGGGTCTGGAATGTTCTTAGCCGACGATGCAAACATATACTTGCCATCCTCACCTATCTTGCCAGGACCGTTCAGCACATATACACGCATATTACCACGTCCACTGCACGATGCAGAGAGAGTTCCGTTAGTTACATTCTTAACATCGCCGGTGACACAATCTGTATAAGTACCGTTAGGAATACCTGAGAATGTGGCTCCACCATTTATACAAACAAGGGCAAAGCTGTCTGTGCTGCCATTTGTGTAACGACGTTTGAATGCGAATGAACCGTTGCAGCCCTCACGGCTGTACTGACCTTTACGCAGTGCAGGAACAGCCTGACGGATAAGGTTCAAACGCTGAAT
>ONEZ01000041.1 GCA_900316995.1 uncultured Bacteroidales bacterium
CTGTCCTCATGCTTGCAGGACGTCTTGAAATTTTTACACTTATTGCCATCTTATCACCATCTTTCTGGAGAAACTCCATTAACAAATCAAAAATTTAATACCTAATTTTGTCATGGATACATATCAGTTTAGGAAACAGATTCACCGTTTGCCTGGAAAGGTGATACACGCTATTCCTCTGCCAGAGCCGGAGGTTTCTGAGGGTTTGGGCGCCAGAAGCGGGATTGGCGCTATTTGTAAAAAATATGGTTACAGGAATGTTATGCTTGTAACAGATAAAACACTCAGCTCTTTGGAGTTTGACAAGGCTATTGTGCAGTCTCTAAAAGATGCGGATGTGGAATGTTCTGTTTTCAGCGATATTAACTCAGAACCGAATATTCCTATTATAGATGCGGGACGTAAGATGGCGCTTGACTGCAAGGCTGAGGCCATTGTGGCGCTTGGTGGCGGCTCTGTTATGGACAGCTGCAAAATGATAGCCGCTGGGGTTAAGATGCCTCATATACCTACTGGTATGCTGCTTCTTAAGTTCTTGCCTGTGCCAGGGGGCTCGCTGCCGCTTATAATGGTTCCTTCTACTGCTGGTACTGGTGCGGAACTTACTGTTGCTGCTGTTGTTAGCGGAAAGAACGGGGTGAAGGGCTCCACTGTGCTGATAGGGCTTAATGTGGTACACGTGGTGCATGACAGCGAACTTACATTGCATGCTCCTCAGAAGGTAACATCGGCGTGTGGAATTGATGCTTTAAGCCATTGCATAGAGGGGGCGGTGAGTGATGTTGATTTGAATGAGTCTGACATGAAGATGTCTATGGAGGGTGTGCGGCTCATATTGGAGAATCTGCCTATAGTTATGCGTGAGCCTGAGAACAACGATGCAAGACTTGCCTTATGCCGTGCGGCAATGTACGGTGGTAACGCCATTAACACACAGCTTGCAGGCTATGTTCATGCTTTTGCTCACAGCATAGGTGCTAAATACCACCTTTCTCACGGACAGGCTATATCGCTCATGCTGATGCCCGTATTGGAGTTCCAGAAGAGTGCTTGCCTTGAAAAGTATGCTGCCTTGGCAAGGTACTGTGGAGTTTGCTCAAACTCCACCCCCGATGCTGAGGCTGCTGAGTTGTTTATGCAGGCAGTGCGGAACCTTTTATCTGTGTGCGGGCTTGATAAGATGCAACCGCCTGTGCGTGCCTGTGACCATGATGAGCTTATATCAATGATTGTCAGTGACTCCATTAACTATTCGGCACCTGTAACATTGAGTAACAGTGATATAAAATCAGTACTGGAAAAGGTTACGGGAAGCAGCGTGAATGATAATGGTTATTCAGAGGCTGAAATTAGTGAGATAGTGGCGGCACAGCGTAAATTCTTCAGGACAGGAGTGACTTTGCCTGTGAAGTGGCGTATTAAACAGCTGAAAAAGTTAAAGGAGGCTGTTATAGCGCACGGTGACGAGTTCGTAGATGCGCTTACCAAGGATTTGGGTCGCAGTCCTGCTGAGGCTTACTTGTGTGACGTAGGTCCTATCATTGTGGAGATTAATGAGATGATTGACGGTTTGCGCAAATGGTCTCGTCCGGAGTGGCATTTCAGTGGGCTTATGTGCTTCCCAAGCATTATAACCAAAGTATATAAGATGCCGTACGGGGTGTCATTGGTTATTAGCCCGTTTAATTTTCCTATCCTTCTAACTATAGGTGTGGTGGCTGCTGCTATGTGCGGTGGCAATACGGTGGTTATAAAGTCAAGCTCAAAATCTGCCGCAAGTACTAAGGTGCTTAAGCGTTTCTTTGCAGAGGTTTTCCCTCCTGAGTACGTTACACTGATAGACGGCGGACATGATGTGGCTGATATGTGTCTGGCTCAGCGTTTTGACAAGATTTTCTACACAGGCTCCCCATCGGTGGGCAAGCATGTCCTGGCTGAAGCGGCTAAGAACCTCACTCCTGTGGCGCTTGAACTTGGCGGTGAGACTGGTAACTGGTGCGTGGTGCGCAAGGATGCAGACCTAAAAGACGCCGCACGCAAGATTGCTTTCTTCAAACTGCTTAATGCAGGGCAGATTTGCATAAATATAAACCAGATTGCTGTGGCAGAGGAGGTTGCTGAAAAGTTCCTTGATGAGCTAAAGCGCGCATTTGTATCTCAGATAGGGGAGCATGCTGAAAATAATCCGGAGTATCCTAAACTTATAACCAAGGCTGCTTATAATAAATGCGCAGGCTTGGCTGACGAGTACCGTGAACGTATTGTTTTTGGTGGCACCGGCGATGCGGATTCTCTAAAATACGCACCTACCATTATCTATCCTGTTGACATCAATGAGCATATTGTTCAGCATGAACTTTTCTGCCCGCTGCTGCCTGTTGTCCCTTTCAAAGATGCTGAGGTGGATTCTCTGATGGACACCATAGCAGACCGTGAGCATCCTTTGGCAATGTATCTCTTTACTAAAGATATTAGCTGGGCTGAGCGTGTGATGCAGACTCAGCAGTTTGGCGGCGGTTGCATCAATGAAGTGTGCATACACATGATGGTAAAAGGTGTCCCGTTCAATGGAACAGGGCACTCAGGCATGGGGGCTTATCATGGCGAATGGGGGTTCCGTGAGTTCACCCATCCTCAAACTGTTTTGCGTGGAAGCACTATCTTTAATCTGCCACTCCGTGAACATCCGTACACAGGAGAGGCAGGTGAAAAGAAGATGAAACTGCTGCGGCTGTTTGAGCGGTGAGGAAATCTTATTTCAAATTCTCCTTGAAAAACTCAGACAGAGTGTCCCAAGGAATCATGTTTTTAGACTCACCATTGCCCTCTGGCTCAGTGTAGCCTCCATCGTAGAGGTCACAGTGGTATTGATGTCGGGCGATGCTGTACGGCGTGGCTCTCCGCTGCTTTCTCCCGTATATGATGGGTCAAACGCTAATGCCACAAAACCTCTTTCAGCCATTTTCATGGCATACAAGCCGCTTGACTGCTCTTTGGTGGCGAGTGTATATGGCCTGTTTATTAAGCGTCAGTTTCCTAATGTGCTCTCATACGGTATGAAGACTCTACAAACGAGCGGAGCCTCCATTATAGCGGTGGAACCTGGGCAAATCCACAGTGGCGTACATTGCTTCAGAACTTGCATACTCACCTGGATATTTTGGTGATTTGATTCATAAGGCAACAGGCGGAACTGCTATTGGATATATTCATAATTATGTTATAAATCAGGCAAAAAGCCTGCTTATGAGTGGGTATAATGTTAATGAAACATCACGTCTTTTAGGTTTTGAATATCCTCATCATTTTACCAGACTGTTCAAACGCATAAATGGAGTAACCCCCATTGAGTTTCTAAAGAAATAGAAATTTAAGGTTTTGTGTAAAATTTCTTAATAAATCGCTTGCGATATAAAAATCTTTTCCTATCTTTGCATCGTGAACGACATAAATACAATTTAAAATTATTAGATATGAAAACCATTTATGATTTCAAGGCTCTGACGAGCAAAGGTAAAGAGTTAGATT
>ONEZ01000042.1 GCA_900316995.1 uncultured Bacteroidales bacterium
CAAAATAGATTCCTAAAAAGCTGTAAACTTAATCAGTGATTGTGTAAAGAGAATCAGTTTAACCTCCTCAAATGTGTCAACCTTTTTTAGTGAAGGTCAAACTTCTTTTAGTGAAGGTCAGAGTTTTAAGACAGATGTTTATAAAGTTGAAATCTAATTTGTAAAAACTACGGCTATTTTTAAAAAAAGCCGTATATTTGCAAAGAACTTAAGCTATGTTGTAAAATGGACACACCGAAGAATGGAATACTGACACTAAAGGACATTGACGAAGATGGCAGATACTACTTTGTTCGTAAAGCCATGGATGCTGGTGGTGTAGTAAGGTTGAAAAATGGAGTGTATGCAACGGAGGATGGATTGGCAAATACGATGGTTGACGTAGAGCGTATAGTTCCTGGAGGTGTGCTTTGTCTTTATTCGGCGTGGGAGCACTACGATTTGACAACGCAGATACCAGGCTCTATTTATGTGGCGGTGGAGAAACATAGGAAAGTGGTGGTGCCAGTGTTTCCGCCTATCACGCTGTGCTACTGGGAGCAGAAATACTATGAGATGGGCGTGATGGAGGCAGATGTGGCTGGACACAAACTGCGGATTTATGACATAGAACGGTCTGTTTGTGACGTGGTGCGTTTCAGAAACAAAGTTGGAATGGACGTGATGACTGAAGTGCTTCGTGCTTACCTGAGCCGCAAGGATAGGAATATCGCTAGGCTGATGGAATATGCGGGGAAGATGCGCATTGGAACAATAATGGCTCAATATCTGAATGTAATGGTGTGATTAAAAGCGATTCAAAATGGCAGAAATAAAGAACTATGGGAAGTCTAACAGGACTAAGTTGTTGAACTTGGCACGAAAGACAAAGGGGGTGGACTATAACCTGATTTTGCTCCGTTTTGTTCAGGAGAGGTTCTTATATAGGTTGTCGCTAAGTGTATACAGGGAGAATTTCTTTTTGAAAGGAGGTGCCTTGCTGTTTGCTCATGAGCGTTTTGCCGCACGTCCAACTCGTGATATGGATTTTCTGGGTGATCACATCAGCCGTGACAAGGAGAATATCAAGCGCATTATACTGGAGATTTGCAGCATAGTGTGCAAGGAAGATGGTGTGACGTTTGAGTGTGGTGAGGATGACATATGGTTAGAGGATATTACAGTAGAGAAGGAGTATAATGGCACTCGTGTTCATATGACGGCACACATGGATACGATAGTTCAGCCATTTTCTATTGACGTGGGATTTGGCGATGTGATTGTGCCACACCCTGCACAGTTGGACTATCCGCTACTGATTGAAGGGCTGCCTGCCGTGAATGTAGAGGCCTATTCGCTGGAGACAGTGGTTGCTGAGAAGTTCCAGACGATGATAGACCGTGGTACTATTAACAGTAGGATGAAAGACTTCTTTGATGTGTATACTCTTCTGAAAACGGACAAGGTGGACAATAAGTTGTTGAAGGAGGCTGTGGTTGAAGTGTTTGCCAATAGAGGAACGCAGCCAGATGCAGAGCATGTTGTGTTCAGTGATGAGTTTGCACATGACGAGGTACGTCAGAAGATGTGGAAGTCATACCTGAAGAAGATAAAGTATAAGGAGGAACTCCCATTTAATGTGGTGATGAGCGTTATCAAGGAACGATTGCAGGGTATGATGAGGTGAGTGTCTGGGTAGATTTCTAAGAGATATTTCTTTTCAAGGCCGAATGTCTCATTTCGCTATCTACACGGTAATCACTGGTGATTATGACACCATAAAGCAGCCTCAGGTTATTACGCCTGGGGCTAGCTACTATTTGTTTACGAATAATCATTCCATTAATGATGCAGGAGTCTGGCAGATTGTTAATTTGGAAGAAGATAAGATAGATGGATGCGTTCCGGAGGTTGCTGAGGATAATGTTCGCATTAGGAATATACGCCTTTCAAGAAAGGTAAAGATGCTTGCTCATAAATATCTGCCAGAGGGGTATGATATGAGTATCTACTTGGATGCGGATATGCTTATTAAGGAGAATTTGAGAGGTCTTTCTGATTTGTTAAATGAAAATGTGCTGATGGCGGCGTTCAGGCACAGCTACTGCACATCTGTTAGAGCGGAGATAGAAGATTTGACAAACCGTGGAGTGGTGGAGCAGGCTGTTGTTGAGAACCAATGGCAGAGGTATCTGAAGTGGGGCTTCAGGGATGACATCGGGGTAACGGAGAATGGGATTTTAATACGCAGGCATAACAATCCAAGGGTTGTAGAACTGATGGAACTTTGGTGGCAGGAATATTTGAATGGCTGCCTCCGAGACCAGGTAAGTCTTATGCCATGCATTTACAGGTGTGGCTTTATGTCGCATCTGAAGTTTATAGAAGGTGATGTGAGGCATAATGAGTGGGTAGAGGTGATGAGGCTCTTGTAACAATATTGGTCGCATCTATACAAAACCAAGAACCCAGAAGACTTGCTGCGCATATTTAATGATTTCCTGCAAAACCGGGCAGCATACGAGCAAGAAGCTACGGAAAATGCTGCCTTGATCAGACAGAAGTTCAGTATCCAACAACATCTGGAAATGCTGAATGTGGTGTATAAGGCGTTGCGGCAGGGATAAGAGAAACGGCGCGAAAAGAAAGACATCTAACAAAACACTTGTTGTTTCAAATATTATTATTAATTTTGCAATCAGTGTTTATACAGATATCAAATATATGCCAAAGGAATTTAATGAGATATGGAAGTATAATAAAGTGACTGGTGAATATTATTTACCAAATCTAAAGTCATATCTTATGGAGCAGGATAAAAAGTTTCCCAATATGATGGATTTGTATAAACATCAAATGGATTTAATTAAAAAGGATTACCCAACTGTTTTTGCATAGCTTATTATTTTGACTTCACATAAACCTACAGTCACAGTAGTTGCAGGTCCCAATGGGGCTGGCAAATCATCGTTACAGAGCTTGCTTAGGCAAGCTCGTTTAGTAAATTGCAATATTGTA
>ONEZ01000046.1 GCA_900316995.1 uncultured Bacteroidales bacterium
AGCATCGCTTGAAAAGGCTGACTTTAGCACCTTTGCAAGTGAGTATGCTGTTGACTATGGTCTTAATCTTCAGCGTTACACCATAGATAAAGATCCGTACAAACTCTTTACTTGTGAGATACCAAGCATGAGTGCGTATGTGTACTATGTTATAAATGATACATTCTACGCAAATCCGGCGCAGAAACAGCTTCCAGACGGTGTGGTGATAACATCGCTGGCGGAGGCGGCATGCACACATACAGCGTTGGTTGAAAAGTATTTAGGCCGCCAGATGAAGATAGACACAAATCCCAATGAAGCCCTTAACGCCATGCTGTCGCAAGACGGTATGTTTGTATATGTGCCTAAAGGGGTGCGTATGGACAAGCCCATACAGCTTGTAAATCTGATGTATGGCAAGGTGGATATGATGGCGGTGGCTCATAACCTAATAATCCTTGATGAAGGCTCTCAGGCGCAGGTGCTTGTGTGTGACCACTCTTCCGGCAGCGTAAAGTACCTTGCAAACAGAATTACAGAGGTTTTTGTGGAGAAGAATGCCGTGTATGACCACTATAAGGTGGAGAATACCCAGAGCGGTATGACAAATATATGCTCGCTGCTTATTGATGAAAAAGAGGGTAGTGAAGTGGTCTCAAATATTATCACATTGCATAATAGCAAGACCCTCAATAATATAAAAGCATCGCTGTCTGAACGTCACTCGTCACTCTCACTTTGCGGAATGTGCTTCCTTGACGGTAGCCAGTACGCCTCAAATGAGTCTGACATAGTGCATTACGCACCAGACACCACATCGTTTGAGTCATTTAAGTATATCCTTGATGATGAGGCGAAAGGCAATTTTTACGGAATGATAAAAGTTATGCCCGATGCGCAGAAGTCATCATCGATGCAAACTAACAAAAATATATGCTTGTCAGACAAGGCGCAGATGAAAACACTGCCGCAGCTTGAGATATATGCAGATGATGTAAAATGTAACCACGGCGCCACAGTGGGGCAGCTTGATGACAATGCCATGTTCTATATGCTGTCAAGAGGTATATCAGAGAAAGAGGCGAGAACACTGCTTATGTCAGCATTTGTTTATGACGTACAGGAGAAGATTAGAATAGCAGAATTAAGAGACACCATACGCCGCCTTATAGAGAAACGCCTCAGAAAAGAGGACTCCAAGTGCGTGTCATGTGGAACTTGTTTCCCAAAAATATGATGAATCCGTTAGAGGAACATATTAACGCCATTAGAGCAGACTTTCCAATACTCACACAAAAAGTTTATGGCAAGAACCTTGTCTATTTTGACAATGCAGCCACTACGCAGAAACCTGAAGTGGTGCTAAAGGCAATAGATGATGGTTACCGCCTGCATAATGCAAATGTACACCGTGGGGTGCACTACCTTAGTCAGGTGGCCACAGAAGCGCATGAGAACGCCCGTAGAACAGTTAAGGATTTTATAGGAGCTGAGTCAGCGAGTCAGATTATTTTTACTCGTGGCACCACAGAGTCAGTTAACCTTGTGGCGTTCAGCTACGGAGAGTTGCTAAAGGCAGGGCAGGAGATTATAGTTTCAGAAATGGAACATCACTCCAATATAGTGCCCTGGCAGTTGCTGTGTGAACGCAAAGGGCTTAAACTTAGAGTTATACCGTTCTTTGACAATGGAGAACTTGACCTAAATGCGCTTGATGCTCTGCTTTCAGAAAAAACAGCGCTTGTGGCTGTTACCCATGTGTCAAACACCCTTGGAACAGTTAATCCTGTAAAGCAGATAATTGAGAAAGCACATTCCGCAGGAGTGCCGGTGCTTATAGACGGAGCACAGTCTGTAGCGCATAAAAAAGTGAATGTAGCAGAACTTGATGCAGATTTCTATGTGTTTTCAGGACACAAGATATACGGGCCCACAGGAATAGGTGTTCTATATGGCAAGGAGAAGTGGCTTGACCGCATGGTGCCTTATCAGGCTGGAGGAGAAATGATAGAGCATGTGTCATTTGAGAAGACCACATTTAACGTTCTACCATATAAATTTGAGGCAGGCACCCCAGATTTCATAGGCTCCACAGCACTTGCAGCAGCACTTGATTATGTAAACACACTTGGCATTGAGAATATCTCAGAGTATGAAACAGGGCTGTTACACTATGCCACTGAGCGTCTTAAAGAGATAGATGGATTGAAAATATATGGTGAAACAGCAGAAAAAGGCGCCGTAATATCAATGAATGTAGGCGCTATACACCATTATGACATGGGTACGCTGCTTGATAAGTTAGGGCTTGCTTTGCGCACAG
>ONEZ01000043.1 GCA_900316995.1 uncultured Bacteroidales bacterium
CAAGAATTATGGTGTGGTTGAAAAGATAGAGCTGTCACTTCCTGATGAGGTGACTGGCATACTTAAATGTATCAACCCAATGTGTGTCACTAACAAGGAACGTGACGTGGAGACCCGTTTCCACATCCTTGACAAAAAGAACGGTACTGTGAAATGCCACTACTGTGAAAGGATAATAAATAAGGAGGATATAATTCTGAAATAGTTAAGGAGTTTAGTAGTTTAGGAGTTTAGGAGTTTAGGAGTTAAGGAGTTGACAGTTAACGATTCACCATGAGAAATCTATTTATAACATTAGTTTTATTCGTATCCTTGGGAGTGGCGGCGCAATCAAGCCGTTTGGGCGAGGCGCAAGGCTCTGTGAATAAGGAGTCTCTTGATCTGCTAAACAAGGTAAGCGCAATATACAATAAATCAACAGGCACACAAATTGAGCTTAAGATAAAATTTTTAGACAACCGTACCGGGCTTGGTGCAGATGCTACTGGCACTCTTAAGACCGCAGGTAGGAAGTTCGCCCTTACCACCACCTTTGCAACAATGATATATGACGGGACATCACTTACCGTGTATGACAAGAAGAGCAATGAGATTACAATTAGCAGCCCCACAGGCGATGAGGCTGCAAGTGTGGATCCCACAGCAATAATGTCAATGTTCAAGGAGGGCTACAAAATCTCAGCACCTGAAAAAGACCCTTCCAACAGCGACCTTACAGTTATCAAGCTGTATCCTGAAGACAGACAGGCCGACGCTTCTATGATTGAAGTAACAATAAACACAACCACCAACACCCCCGTCAAAATTGCCACATACGGCAAAAACGGTGTGGAGAACAGCGTGGAGCTTACCAAAGTGGAAGTGAACAAACAGTTTCCTGACGAGACATTTGAGTTTGATTTGAAAAAACATAAGAGTGCTATTTTAGTGGACTTAAGATAGTTTGACAGTTGACTTAACCGATTCACCATAAAAAATTATGATAAAGTGCTTAATAATTGGCTCCGGTCCAGCCGGACTAACCGCCGCCATTTACGCATCAAGAGCGGGATTAAACCCAGTGGTATATGAAGGAATGCAGCCTGGAGGCCAGCTTACCCAGACCACAGAAGTAGAGAACTTTCCAGGGTACCCTGACGGAGTTACCGGAGTGCAGATGATGGAAGATCTGCACAAGCAGGCGGCACGCTTTGGAGCAGAGATAAATTGGGGAATAGCCACTAAAGTTGACTTTTCCAAGCGTCCGTTCAAAGTAACCATCGACGGAGAAAAAGAGATAGAGGCACAAACGGTGATTATTGCCACAGGGGCGTCAGCACGTTATCTTGGCCTTGCCGATGAGCAGAAATATGCAGGTAACGGCGTATCAGCGTGCGCCACATGTGACGGATTCTTCTACCGCAAAAAGACAGTGGCGGTAGTAGGCGGCGGTGACACAGCCTGTGAAGAGGCTCTGTATTTAGCATCGCTGTGCAAAAAGGTATATTTGATAGTACGCCGTAACGTACTCAGAGCGTCACAAGTTATGCAGCAGAGAGTTCTTGGCGCAGAGAATATTGAGGTTCTGTTTGAGCATCAGACACTTGGTCTTACTGGAGACGGTGTGGTTGAAGGCGCAGACCTTGTCAAATGCAAGGGCACAGACCATGAGGAGCAGGTACATATTGCCATTGACGGCTTTTTCCTTGCCATAGGCCACAAGCCAAATTCAGATGTATTTAAGCCATACATCGCCACAGACGATGCAGGCTATATCATAACAGACAACCGCCAGCGCACTAATGTTGAGGGTGTGTATGCCGCCGGCGATGTGGCAGACCCAATATACCGTCAAGCCATAACTTCAGCAGGCACAGGAGCCAGAGCGGCAATAGAGGCGGAACGTTACTTGCTGAACAGTTGACAGTTGACAGTTGACAGTTGAAAATTGAGAGTTAGACATGTCCCATACGGATTTGTAATAAAGTTCGTTTTGAGGCCTCTCCACCCGCGGAGAGGTATAGCGGGAGGGACCCATAGGGTCACAGACCCGTATGGGAGGGACGAAGCCACCTCACAGAGTGGCTGAGCCCGAAAAAATGGACTTTATTACAAATTTGATGATACTTGTTTCAATTCTTGACGTTACTCAGCTAAATGACCCCGCCCTCTTTGCAGAATGGTATGAGAAGATGCCGGCATGGCGCAGGCGGCGGATTGACAGCATGAAGCATGAGAGCGGCAAGGCGCTGTCATTAGGAGTTGGAGTGCTGCTGCACAAAGTGCTCTTAGAGATGGGGATAGAAGAGCCGGATGAAGTGAGTATGAATGAGTATGAAAAACCATTCTACAAGGAGCACCCTGAAATTCACTTCTCACTCTCCCACTCCGGCACCATGGCCATGTGCGCCATATTAGACAAGCCCGTTGGCTGTGACGTGGAGCGTCAGCGGCAGCGGGACCTTGACATAGCCAAACGCTTCTTTGCAAAAGAAGAGTATGAACTCATAAAGTCACAACCCACGGAACAAGAGCAGACAAGCATGTTCTTTAGGATTTGGACACTAAAGGAGAGTTTTGTAAAGTGTATTGGAACAGGGCTTTCAACACCGCTTAATGAATTCTCCATTATACCAGAACAGGAAATTATCACCTTAAATCAAAACATAAGCAATTCTGAATACAGTTTTGTTGAACTAAATCTTGATGACGGCTATAAGTATTCAGTTTGCGTAAAAAAATAACTGACATGAGGAGTTTACTGCAAGACAACTACAGCGAGTCACAAAGCAACAGTTTTTCAACATGCAAGTTCACAATCCAAAACAAGTTTAGTACAGAGCAGAGCAAAGCCATTTTTGCCATTGCGTTTGACTACACAATAGCAAAATTCCTGTGCCAGGGCGATGATGAGTTCACCATCAGTGAGGAGCAGAAAACA
>ONEZ01000044.1 GCA_900316995.1 uncultured Bacteroidales bacterium
CAAGAATTATGGTGTGGTTGAAAAGATAGAGCTGTCACTTCCTGATGAGGTGACTGGCATACTTAAATGTATCAACCCAATGTGTGTCACTAACAAGGAGCGTGACGTGGAGACTCGCTTCCACATTCTTGACAAGAAAAACGGAACTGTGAAATGCCACTATTGTGAGAGGATAATACTAAAGGAAGACTTGGTGTTGAAATGAAACGCTTTGCTATAATATTATCCTTGGTAGGACTCTGCCTCGGGGTGTTCGCCCAGACCAAGACTCTTGGTGATGCGCAGGGCTCAGTGAATGAGAAGTCACTGGCTATTCTGAATGCAGTGAGTGATACTTACAAGAACTCCACCGGCACACAGATAGACCTGAAGATTGGTTTTGTGGATAACAAGACTGCCCTGACGGCAAACGCCAACGGCACACTGAAAACCACTGGCAAAAAGTTCTCGCTTGTCACGGATTTTGCAGAGATGGTGTTTGATGGCAAGACTCTTAACGTGTATGACAAGAAGTCTAATGAGCTGACAATAAGCAACCCCACACTGGAGGAGGTGTCAGACATAGACCCTACTGCCATAATATCGATGTTCAAGGAGGGGTACAAGATTTCAGCTCCAGAGGTGAGCAGCACTGATGCTAACCTCACCACCATACGCCTCTACCCTGAGGACCGCAAGGCTGACTACTCCATGATAACCATAGTAATCAACACCGCCACATCAACCCCTGTTGAGATTAACACATCAGGCAAGAACGGAGTGGATAACAGCGTGATACTCAAGAAAGTGGAGACAAACAAGAAGTTCCCTGACTCCACATTTGAGTTCAACGCAGATAAACACAGAGGAATAATAATCACAGACCTTAGATAAGTTGAAAATATTATGAGCTTAATCAAATGTTTAATCATTGGTTCTGGTCCGGCAGGACTCACAGCCGCAATATACGCGTCACGCGCGGGTCTTAACCCAGTAGTTTATGAAGGAATGCAGCCTGGCGGTCAGCTGACCCAGACTACAGAAGTTGAAAATTTCCCAGGCTACCCTGAGGGAGTTACAGGTGTACAGATGATGGAGGATCTCCATAAGCAGGCGGCACGCTTTGGTGCAGAGATAAACTGGGGCATAGCCACAAAAGTTGATTTTTCCAAGAGACCATTCAAGGTAACGATAGACGGCGAGAAAGAGATAGAGGCTGAAACTGTAATCATTGCCACAGGAGCCTCAGCAAAGTACCTTGGGCTTGCAGATGAGCAGAAATACGCTGGTAACGGCGTATCAGCATGCGCCACATGTGACGGATTCTTCTATCGCAAGAAGACAGTAGCGGTGGTTGGCGGTGGCGACACAGCCTGTGAGGAGGCTCTGTATCTGGCATCGCTGTGCAAGAAGGTCTACCTCATAGTGCGCCGCAACGTGCTTAGAGCGTCACAGGTAATGCAAGACAGAGTACTTAATGCAGAAAACATAGAGGTGCTTTTTGAGCACCAGACACTCGGACTCACTGGCGATGGCGTGGTAGAAGGCGCAGACCTTGTAAAGGGCAAAGGCACAGACCATGAGGAGAAGGTTCACATTGCCATTGACGGTTTCTTCCTTGCCATAGGCCACAAGCCAAACTCAGATGTATTCAAGCCATTCATAGCCACCGATGAGGCCGGTTACATTATAACAGACAACCGCCAGCGCACTAATGTTGAGGGAGTGTATGCCGCCGGCGATGTTGCCGACCCTATATACCGCCAAGCCATAACATCAGCAGGCACCGGCGCCCGAGCAGCAATTGAGGCGGAGAGGTTTTTACTCAGTTGAGAGTTAATGAATATTTCAACTTTTGACGTTACACCACTTGTCTCAGACCCCGCCCTTTTTGCGGCGTGGTACGCCAAAATGCCGGCATGGCGCAGGCGGCGGATTGACAGCATGAAGCATGAGAGCGGCAAGGCGCTGTCATTAGGAGTTGGAGTGCTGCTGCACAAGGAGCTCTTAGAGATGGGGATAGAAGAGCCGGATGAAGTGAGTATAAATGAGTTTGAAAAGCCATTCTACAAGGAGCACCCTGAAATTTACTTCTCACTCTCCCACTCCGGCACCATGGCCATGTGCGCCATATCAGACAAGCCCGTTGGCTGTGACGTGGAGCGTCAGCGGCAGCGGGACCTTGACATAGCCAAACGTTTCTTTGCAAAAGAAGAGTATGAACTCATAAAGTCACAACCTACGGAACAGGAGCAGACAAGCATGTTCTTTAGGATTTGGACACTAAAGGAGAGTTTTGTTAAGTGTATTGGGACAGGGCTTTCAACACCGCTTAATGAATTCTCCATTATACCAGAACAGGAGATAATCACCTTAAATCAAATAATAAGCAATTCTGAATACAGTTTTGTTGAATTGAATCTTGATGACGGTTATAAGTATTCAGTTTGCGTAAAAACTAACTGACATGAGGAGTTTACTGCAAGACAACTACAGCGAGTCACAAAGCAATAGTTTTTCAACATGCACGTTCAAAATCCAAAACAAGTTTAGTACAGAACAGAGCAAAGCCATTTTTGCCATTGCGTTTGACTACACAATAGCAAAATTCCTGTGCCAGGGCGATGATGAGTTCACCATCAGTGAGGAGCAGAAAACA